>SXXK01000169.1 GCA_005791255.1 Planctomyces sp. | reverse complement strand
CTGGCGGTGTGTCTGTCAGTCTGCCGCACGCGGCGGGCGAAGGCAGCCCTGGACTTACCCTGCGGTATTGAGCAGCGGGGGGTGGCACAATGTGGCATCATGTAATCTGCTGGACGGTGCTGCTGAGTACAGCGGTGCTGACTTCGGTCTGGCTGGTGCAGCTGTCGATGGCAATTTCGTGGCTGGCGCTGCTGGACTGTACTCCGGATCGTTTCGATCCGGGTCGGCGACTGACCACCGCGGGGTTTGCGGGGTTCTTTGTAATTGGTTTTCCTGAAAGGGTGCAGGCATGGTGGTCTGGTGCCGTGACGGATTGGCTGACCGTGTGCACAAGTTCTGCGGCCACTTTGTGTGGACTGGTGCATGTGCGTGAGGGTGGTGGCCTGAGATTGCAGGCGGGTGCCTTTGAGATGACTCGCGGCATTCACGACTGGGGTACGTGGTATACCGGGTTGCTGCCGGGACTGTTCTGGGGACTGCTGCAGCGGCGTTCGGGCGTGCAGATGCTGCTGCTGCAGCTGCTGGGCGTTGTGCTGGCGATGCCTTTGGTGTTGAGTTGTGATGCGATGGTGTTGTTTTTGACGGGCCCGGTATGTTTGAAGGGTTTTGTGAACGGGATGGCGGGTGAGGAGGGTTTTTCAGAGAACCCGGTTTCGGTGCTGCCGCCAGTCTGGGTTCCCCGGCAGCGACGGCGCGGCAGGTGGTGATCTACGAAGGCTATGCGCGGGCGGCACTGGCGGCGGGGGATGATTCGATGGCGCGGTTCTGCTGGGAGGCCGTGATCAGCCTTGAGCCTCGGAATCTGGCTGTGCAGTACCGATTTGCGGATCTGTTGTGGAGCGGCGGCAGGCGACTTGACGGTTGGCGACTGATGGAGCGGCTTTCCGTGGACGGTGTGGCGGGGTATGGTCCGTCGCATGTCTGGCTGCTGAAGCATTCCGCTCTGGGTGAGACGGGATTTGCGATCGATCCGAATCGGCGAGTGGAGCATTTTCGACAGGCGATCAGAAGTCTTCCGGCGGGCAGTACAGACGCTGCCGAGGCGCTGGCGAATCTTGGTCTGGAGTATGCGGCTCAGGGGGAGCAGCGGCTGTCGACAGAGGCTCTGGCAGCCGCTGCGAGCGTGGATCGGCGTTTTCTGTGCGAACTGTGTGCTGTGGAGCGGATGGGTGGCAAACCACTGGAGGGTGACATCCGGCTGCTGAAATATCGCTCTGAACTGAAGGCGGAGCTGGTGCAGCATCCGGGGAATTGTGACGCTGTGTTTGAGAGCGCGCGTGTATCGATTCTGCTGGAGGAGCGTTCCGCGGCCATTGCGGTGCTGCGAGCGGGCGTCCGGGTCGCCGCGGATGCCCGTTTAAGCAGGCTGCTGAGTGATACTCTGGCAGCCGACGTGGAAAGCCGACTGATGGCGGGCAACGCGGATGCAGAATGGCTTCTGCGGAGTCTGCGGGAGGCTGAGCTGCATGATCCCGGGCGTCCTGCGGTTGTACTGCTGCTGTGTGATCTGGAATTGCTGGGGGTGGAAACGGGGTTGTTGGACTGGGTGGACTGGCAGCGGCTGCTGAGCAGAAACGCGGATGCTCGTGATACGCCGCGGACCGTGCGGGAGTCGTATCTGCTGGCCGGAATCCTGCTGGAGCAGCCTGAGCTGATGCAGCTGGCAGCGGAATCGCTGGTGCTGACGGTGCCCGGCGGGGTTGCCCGAGGAGTGGCATTGCTGCACAGGCAGCGGCAGAGTGAACAGGCTCAAAGGCTGGCGGAGCTCGCGATTTCGCACTGTGCCGACGGGGATCGGCTGACGCGTTTTGCCCTGCTGCGAGCGGACCAGCGTTACGCGGAAGCTCGCGCAGTGTACGACGGATTTGAGAGTGAGTATGCGACGTCAGAGGCATTGCGGGGAGCGTGGTATGGGACCATGGTTGAGGAATTTGACGCGGCCGCCGCTGCGTCTGAGGGGGCGATCTGTGAATATCCTCTGAGGCTGCTGCGGGCAGCCGGCGATGTTTCAGAGACGCGTCTGCTGGCTGTTGATCGACTGACGAGGCTGGTCCTGTCGGGATGCGGGTGTTCAGGTTGGGCGGAAGGGGAGCTGCAGAGGCTGCGTGCCGCGGGCACGGACTCCGGGCTGTGCCTGGAGGCGATGGGTCATGTGGCGGTGATGACCGGCAATTATCGGCAGGCCGTGGCCTGGCTGGAGCAGGCCGTGTTTCTGCAGGCGGAGCCGGGGGATGTCTTGCTGAACAATCTGGCGGCGGCTCTGATCAGGGACGATTCGCAGCGGAATGGTGGTCGGGCGTTGCGGCTGATCGATCATGCGATTGAGCGAAGTCCGGACCGACCGGAGCTGCTGAATACGCGTGGTGAGATTTATATGGCACTGAGAATGTGGAAATTGGCGATCAGGGATCTGGAACGCGCTGCGGCTGAGCTGCCGGCTGAAAGCGGGTCGCAGCATCTGCTGCAGATTTGCCGAGAGCAGATGGAGCACGGAGGGCAACGCTGATCGAGTGCGAAACGTGGTCGACCGGCAGAGGCAGCAGCCGGTGAACCGGGTACAGCAGACGCGTCCGGGCTCGCCGAAACAACTCGACGTGGCTCGGGCTGGAAAGTGGAAACAGCACATTCGTTGCTGCCAATTTCAGCAGCGAGGCGACCTCCAGCGGTTGAGGCCTGTTTCCTTCCCTGCTGCTCCTGCGACAGCTTGTTTCCTTCGAAGAGCTTGCATCCACTGAATTTCCTTCTGGGTTTCCTTCCCCGCAGTCTCCTTCAGGGGGGGGGGGCCGCCGGATTCAGTGTAGGCGGGATTGCGGCTAAGCCGCAGGCGACAAAGCCTCAAAGTTGCAGCGTCGCTCGAAGCATGAGCTAAGTTTGCTTACGGGGGAGGCCTCCGATCGTGCGGGGCCTCAATAAAAAATGCCCGAGCAGCCGTAGAGCAGCCGATCGGGCGGATCCCAGGAGAGCAAGACCTCCCGTGGGATGCTGTCTGCATAACACAGATTCAACGCACCGGCGTCGAAAATCCAGATTTCGGCAGCGTGTTTGTCCGAGGAAGGGTTGCGAGGCCGTTTACACGCCGCGTACCGGTAACCAGCGCTATTGTCAGGACCAGCAGTGTCTGCAGGAGGTTCGCCGTGGGATGGTGAAACGGTGTTAAACCTGAATATTTGACTGTTTTTGCCGACTTTCACTCGCTGACCTCATTCGGCGGGTCTGCGTTGAATCGCGAAGCCCCGCAGCAGTGATCCACTCGCGAAGTTCCCTGCACCCCACTCGCCGAAACCTTTCACGAATCTTTTCAGGTGTGCATTGGTCAAACAGCGTTGCAAAAGTCGCCAGCAGGCTGGTGAAGGTTCCGCGGCAATGAGTCCGCTGGATCGCCTTGAAACTCCCAAACGCAGACTCCAGGACTTCCGTGCTGGCTGGCAGCACCAGGTCGGGAATTCCGAATGCTTTCAGTTTCGACTCGTTGTCAGCAACTATTCGGATCAGTTCCGCCCTCATGTTCTCAACCCACCTGCTGCATGCGGGGAGTTTCGACAACTCGATTCCTAAGGCTGCTGAGGCCCGTTCTGAGACCCCCTTTTCATTCGCCTGCTTCAGTGTCCGATCGATCATTTCGCACGCCTGTGACCATTCGGTTATTTCCGTTTTGAAGCCCTCGACCCACGCAAGTTTTTCACGGACTCGCGCGGGGCAATTGGGCGCCCGCAGGCTATTCAGAATATCGGTGGACCATTTCACAATGCGATGCAGATTCATGAACCGACACTTCTGCTTCCGAGCCGGGGGCATCAGGTGATCCAGCTCAGTTTGCTGCAGCTGGGCAATGGAACTGCCAACCTTCCCTTCGAACGCAATCCAGCGCTCGGATCTGCCAAGGTTGATCTTGAGACGAGCGGCAATTCTGTGCTTGGTGTCATGCAGGCAAATTCCTGCTGAATTCCGCATTTTTCAGGGTTGCAACCGCCTCTCGAAGTTCGCAGGCTCCATCGCAGATTGTCGCAAATGGATGACCGAATTTCTGAACGACCGCCTGAAGTTGCTTCGTCACCTCCGCCTTATTTCGTGACGCTGCGGGTGAGACTGCGAGAACTGTCATGTCGCTGCGCTTCAGTGGCCTGTCCCGAGGGATGTTGTCTTTGTGAATTCCCAGGACGACCAGCACACACATTTTGCCAAATTGCACGCTGTGGTCGATCATCCAAATCCAACCCGTTGACTTCTTCGGCTCCTGAAGAATCGCGACGCCATTTCGGCAATTCCAGTGTCGCACAGCATCACGCGATGGAACCGGAATGTCCAATTCGAGGCACCTGTTGATGATCTTGAGAACTTTGGGCACTGCTCGAAATCCGATGACCACCGCAAGGCAGCAGCACAACGCAATAATTCGCGCTGAAAACTGATGGTGTCGCAACCGTGCCTCCGAGGCCCATGGCGGTACATACTTCTCCGTCTTTGCCTTCCGCAAAGCTTCCAATTCGGCATCGCGCTACTGAAGTTTTCTGTTGGCGATATGCAATCGTTGCGTGAGTCGCGCGACCTGCTGATGTGCCTCGGACGACCCGTCGCTCTGCGAACCACAGTGACGACAGCGAATGTCACCGGGCGGGGACTTGAAAGCCTGTCGGCAAATCGAAGATACTGCAGCCACTATTACGCTCCTTCGTTTCGTGGGTTTGAGACACAAAGCGAATACGTTGGAGCGTAATAGTTTTCAAGATCAATTCCCCAGAGCCCCCAGTCTACTACCGTTTCACCATCCCAGCCTCGCCCTCCCAAAGAGAACGGGGGCAGGTACAGCGTGGTGGTGCGGGGGGACAGATCTCGGGCTGGAACGCCCGAGCTACGGGAAGGGAAAGGGGGGGCGTGAGGACTCGGTCGGCCAAAAACAAAAACTGCAGGCCGGATCTGGTTGCCTCGCTGCACACGACAGGCGAGAATTCCACAGACGGATGGGGGGGGGATACAGAACGCATCTGAATTCGATCGGAATAAGTGCATACCGATGTCGGGGCTGAGCGGCAGATTTTTACGGGCCAGGGCCAGGCTGTTCGGCACAGCGGCAAAAGACATCCCCGTGCCGTTCCAGGTCAGCTGCGACTGCGGCGGTCGCGCGGCCGGTATTCGCCGGGCCTCGTATCAGGTTGCTGAGTGTTCGGATTGCGGGCGTTCCCTGTATGTCCTGCCGGTCAACCCGTACCCCGCGACTCGCCGGATTCACAGCGAAGTCGTGGCCGGCGGCCTGGCAGGTCGGGCCGGTGCGGCGCTGCGCGAGCTGGCCGGTGAACCGTCCTCCGCACCGGAACATCATCGGCCCACGGGCAACACCACGGGCAACACCACCGCTCAGGACTCACGCACCAAACCACGGACGGCACAGGCCAGCGAAACCGCCACCGTCACACCCGAACCCGCGCAGCCACCCGAACGCGGGCTCGCCGCTCCAGCCGGAAGACGCTCGCCCGGCCCCCGCACTGCGCAGGCAGCCGCCGCAGTCTCCGGCAGTGCTGCTCCTGCCGTCACAGCAGCCCCGGTGATTCAGCCGACACCACCGGTACCGCTGATACCGAAAGTCCCGCTGGCGGTACGGCTGCGGCGCGTGTTTTCACCGGTTCGTCTGCTGGTCACAGCCAGCCTCGTGCTGCTGGCTCTGACCGTCTGGTGGATGGTGCAGCAGCGTCGACAGGATGTTGCGCGGCGGGTCTGGCGACAGCAGCAGGATGCGGCTGAACGGGCGCTGCAGGCGGGGGATCTGCCGCTGCTGACGGCAGCACTGGAACGGGTCGTGGAGGCCGCCGGGATCCTGAGGCGACAGGATGCCGAATCGCAGCGGGCGGAATCACTGCTGCGACAGTGTCAGGCGGTGAGTCAGTTGTCACAGCTTGATCTGGTCAGTTCGCTGGAGCAGCTGTCGGCGAGCAATCGGGTGACGGACGAGCGTGTCACGGCCGAGGTGCGAGGTCTGGTGTTTGTGTTTGAGGCGGTGCTGAAACCGCAGGCGGAAAACGCCGGGATACTGGAACTGGATCTGCCGCTGATGGCCGGTGCACAGCGGGTGCGGGTACTGACGGCTGCTCAGTCGCTGCGGCAGCTGCAGTCTGCGGCACCGCAGCGGCCGGTGCTGTTTGCCGGAACGATGCAGGCAGGTCAGACGAATCCGGCGGACGGATCACTGCAGCTGCGGCTGGATGACAGTTCGGTGGTGGTGCTGACGGAAGCTGTGACGGCGGGTGCTGCCGGGTATTCCGCTGCGGACGCGGGTGTGGCGGAGTTATTGCGGCAGCAGCAGCTGTCCCTGGGATTGGCTCCTGCGGCTCAGGCGGGGTCTGGTGAGACTGTGGCGGAACCTGTGGGAGCGAAGCCATGAACGCTGGCGAGGGCCTGCTGCTGAGATCGGGGTTGTGGGTGTGGCTGCTGCTGTGCTGTGCTGCCGCCCCCTTGACGGCTCAGACGCTGTCGGTACCGCAGTTGCTGAAGCAGCAGGATCGCTGGGGTGAACTGGCGGACGCGGGAGCGCGTATTCAGCTGGAGGGGCGATTTCAAAGTCGCACGGCCGAATCGTTTCGGCTGGAGCAGCTGGAGCTGATTTTTCGGCATCCGCCCACGGTCCGTCTGCCGGATCGGATCCGTCGTGCGCAGCGGGTGGAGGTGACCGGCGGGTTGACTCGTGATGGTTCACGCCTGTTTTTCACAGTGCAGCGGCTGCAGGTGGGTGAAACGGACGAAGAGCAGCTGCGGCGGCGGATGGGTGAGCCTGGGAATGAGCAGCCGGAGAAGCTGCTGTTGCTGGCGGCGGAATATGTACCGCGGGCGGAGTTTTATGAGGACGACGTACTGCGGCAGGAGATTCAGGCGGTGCGTGGTCAGGCAATTCAGCGGCAGAAGCAGCTGGTGCGGAATGATCCGATCGGGCTGGCGGGCCTGCTGCAGTCGGCAGAGCAGCTGGGGGTTTCGGCAGAGACGACAGGGCAGTTGCGATTTGAGCTGCTGGCCCTGCGATTGAAGCAGCCGGGCAGCGAGCTGCAGTCACTGCTGGCGGATGCGCGGCGGATGGAAGGCTGGGATGATCGCCAGCGTGCGATCCCGGCCAGTCTGCAGCAGGCGTTCGCGAAGAATGCCGGAGCGGCCTGGGCCGCGGCCAGTCCGGTGGAGCGGCGACTGCTGCAGCGGCAGCTGTATGTACAGCTGCGGCTGCTGGATCTGCGGCAGCAGCTGAAGACGGATGGCAGCAACGGCCTGGAACTGGGCCGGCTGGTGCGTGATGAATTGCCGGCCGAGGTGCAGGCGGCAGAGGCACTGGAGCAGCGGGAGGTGCAGTGGCAGTTATCCAGAGCCACCCAGCTGGAGCGTCAGGAACTGATCGGCGTGAGTGGACTGCTGGTGCGACTGGACCGCGTGGCTGAAGCGGGACAGCTCAGATCAGCCTGGCTGCGGGGGCAGGAGCAGCGATTCGGTCTGCAGACGCTGGCCGGGCAGATTCGCACGGCGGACGAGTATTTGTTTGTGGGTGAGGAATGGCAGGACCAGGTCGCTCGGGAGCGTGGCGTGGAGCTGCTGAAGCAGGCGTGGGAGCGGGCGGCGCAGGAATCACCGGCAGATGCTGACGGCCTGGCTCAACGGCTGAAAACGCTGGGCTGGGAACGTTTGCAGGACAGATGGATCAGCAGTGCCGACTTTCTGAAGCGACCACCGGATGACGTGCAGCGGGCGGCGCGTGAGGGTCGAGTGGTGAAGGGGATGACTGCCGAACAGGTCTCGCAGACTCTGGGGCGTCCGAATCGAACGGCAAAACTGGCGGCTCAGCGAGTCTTCCGTGAATTCTGGATTTACGAGGAAGCGGGGCTGGTGGTGCGGTTGCGGCGAAATCTGCAGCGAGCGAATGAAGTTCTGGTGGTGGAGGACGTGGTGCGGGACGAGGCGGCGAGGCGAAAACAGGACTGAAGAATCCTCAATTGTGAATGATTTGCGGGCAAACCTGGCATTTGTCGATGTTCGATGTCAGGAATGCGGTGGCGACAGCTTCCCACGCGCAGGAAAGTCTGGCTGAAAAAGTTCATTTTGGCCGATCAACACTGCCGAGTGCAGGGGTGGGCGGTAGCATTTTTGGTGGTCGCGGCGTGGGCTTGCGTGAAGTCCGGTCCGTGTTGGTTGAGTGGCAGTGGAAAGGCGGACGGTTCGATGACGATTTCCATGACAGATTACTTCCGGGACCGCAAATCTGACCGGAAGAAGGAAACTCGCTACATCAACGTGATCAACAAGGACAACTGCACATCGTGCAATTCGTGTGCGAACGTGTGTCCTGTGGACTGCATTTACGAGGTGGTCAGTCCGGTACCATCGGAAAGTTACCATCAGATTGACACCAGTCGCTGCATTGGCTGTCAGATGTGTTATCGGTCGCCGAACGACAGCAGCGAATTTTATCAGCTGACGATCTGTCCGTGGAACGCGATCGACATGCTGCACAATCCGAATTCGAAGCCGGACGATGTTTCCGTGCTGACTCCGTACTACCGTGGCACAACTCCGGACATGCCGTGGCCGAAACTGGAGGAGTATGGGTACCAGTTGTTTCTGGACGGGGAAGTCTTCCTGCCGGCGACTGAGAAGGCCCTGCATCGAGTGTTTCAGCTGTTCCAGGAGCAATCCTGGATGTACAGTGAAGAGGACAACGTGCAGATTGTGCAGACCGAGGTGGAAGAGGGTGAGGGGTTTGTGCGTTACCGTGCGACCGAAGAGGGTCGTGAACTGCTGGACTGCATGTATCGGGGCTGGAAGCGAATTTTCATGGACTGACATGCATGCGTGCTGCGGCCGGTTATGGGATGTCAGTTGCTGCGTGGATCTGTTTGCCTGCAGTGCTGTGGTTCGGACAGTCATCTGAGGCCTGTGGTCAGGACCTGGGTGCGTCGGCTGCGGCCTTGCCGACCGTAACGGTGCCTCCTGCCGACCTGCATGTTCCGGACTATTACAGTCAGTACATTGCTGCGGGCGGCTATCCGATAGTGGCATCAGCCCGGGTGAATCCGTATGCCCTGCGAGAGGCGGCGGCGATCGTGGACCTGTTGTTGTCACGTCGTCCGGACGTTCGTGAGGCGATGATTCGCGGGGGGTCTCGTCTGTGCATCATTGCTCATAATGAATACACGACGGATTTGCCTGAGTGGAAGTGGCTGGGTGATCCGGCGCAGGATGGTCGGCAGGCGAAGGGCGTGACGGCGCGGGATTTTTGGGACGCGCGGGCACGGGGCATGGGTGGTTCAGCGACGGACCCGCTGTGTTCGTGTGGTGAAGAGAATCTGCTGGGGTACGAAGGTGATCCGTACCGGGCGGAGTGCATTCTGATTCACGAGTTTGCTCACAACATTCATCTGCGTGGTATGAACGTGGTGGACCCGGGATTTGACGAGCGGGTGCAGTCTGCGTATGAGCAGGCGATGCAGGCGGGGTTATGGAAGGGCAAGTATGCTTCGGTGAATCATCACGAGTATTTTGCCGAGGGCGTGCAGTCGTGGTTTGACAACAACCGCGAGGACGACCATGACCACAACCACGTGAATACTCGTGAAGAGCTGCAGGCGTATGACCCGCTGCTGGCTGAGCTGTGTCGGGAGGTGTTTCGGGATACTCAGCTGCGGTATACTCGGCCTGAAACCCGACTGCGTGACCATCTGCAGGGTTACGATCCGGCGGTAGCCGCGAAGTTTGAGTGGCCCGAGCGACTGGCTGCCGCGCAGCGTGCGATTCGGCAGGCGGCTGAGTCGCGTGGTCGCTGAGGCTCAGATGATCCCCAGTTCCTTTCCAACGCGGGTGAAGGCATCGACGGCGTGTTCCAGCTGTGTTCGTGAGTGAGCAGCCGACATCTGGGTGCGGATGCGTGCTTCACCGCGGGGGACGACGGGGAACGAGAAGCCGATCACATAGATGCCCAGAGCCAGCAGGGCATTGGCCATGCGTGTAGCCAGAGCCGCGTCACCGATCATGACTGGTGCGATCGGGTGTTCGCCGGGGAGGACACGGAATCCGGCGGCATTCATGGCGGAGCGGAAGTACGCGGTATTTTCGCGGAGCTGGGTGCGGAGCTGATCAGATTCGCTGATCAGTTCGAGGGCTTTGAGTGATGCGGCGGCAATGGGCGGTGCCAGGGTATTTGAGAACAGGTACGGTCGTGACCGCTGTCGCAGCAGGTCGATCAGTGGTTTGCGACCGCTGGTGTAGCCTCCGGAGGCACCGCCGAGTGCTTTGCCGAGAGTGCCGGTGATGATGTCGATGCGGCTGGCCACATTGAAGTGTTCGGGGGTGCCCTTTCCGGAGGGCCCGACGAAACCGACGGCATGGGAATCGTCCACCATAATGGACGCATTG
>SXXK01000168.1 GCA_005791255.1 Planctomyces sp. | reverse complement strand
GAGGGGAGGATTGGGTGTTTTTTCGCTGCGGATGCGGGGTTTTGACGGGACGGCCGGTCACTGCGGTGCCGGCTTTGCAGCACCGTCGCCGTCCGGCTGCAGGCGATCGAGATTTTCGTTCAGCCAGGCCTCGGCGTCCGCTTCGTCCACAGGAGATTCGCCGAGTGGTTCTGCAGGATCAGCGGCAGCAGCAGGAGTTGCAGGGTTCTCCGGCAGGTCGTCCCCCAGGCGAGTTTCTGAGGCGACTCGGGACTGCTTCGCAAATTCGATCGCCGGCATTGTCAGGTCCCGCAACAGCAGCAGAGCTTCCTGGGCAATCAGCTGATTCTGGCGAAACAGGGCGTGTTGCTGCCTGGCAGCGACTGTCACCGGCTGCAGTCCGCCGCGCCGCGTCAGCAGCCGCAACCGAGACAGTTCATACCAATGACTCACCAGCAGCACCTGAGCTGGCGTGGTGTCCGGTTTGGCTGTCCGGGGACTGTACTGCTGCAGCAGGACCGGCAACGGCAGTGGCTGAGCATCGATCAGCAGTCGATCTTCGGGAATCCCCTGCAGCTCGGCTGCCGCTCGCAGCTGAGATTTCTCAGGCAGCTCCCCGGACTGCTGCAGGCGACACAGCAGCAGGCGTGCGCCCGGGTGTCGGCGCAGTTCGCTGACTGCGGTCTGCAGTCGATCACTGAGCGCTTCTGACAGTTCGCCGGACGACGAATTGGGGCAGAGCGGGACAACGATCAGCCGGGTGCGGCAGTCCGCCGGAATCGGGCGTACGGCGTCCGACTGGATGCTGAGCAGGGGAAAACTGCCTGCGGTCAGAACGGTCGCCATCAGTATGGCGAACCACGACGAGCGTCCGCGGAACGCCGGTGACCCGCTGCCGACAACTCCCAAACCCGTCACCGCCAGAATCAGCAGCAGGCCAAGCGGTCGGGCGAGTGCTGCCGAACGAATCTGTTCGCTGGTTTGTTCGCTGGCCTGCCAGACTTCGCGGCCGCAGAATCCGCAGCAGGTCAGGATGGTCAGGAAGCAGATGGTTCGCAGCGGTGCCGGCTGGCCTGGGCAGACAGTGAACAGCAGCAGCAGGGGAACAGCAAATGCGGTCAGTGCGACCGCGGCGGCAGCGGGCAGCGGTGCGAGTGAGAACAGCCAGCCATCGACGAGGCTGGTACCCCACTGTCTCTGTTCGGCGAGGCTGCATGTCAGCAGTACAGCCAAACCGGCCGCAGCGCCGCGGGAAACAGCAATCCAGCCGGGTGCGCGGGGTGTGCGGAGCTGTGGCATGGGTGGCAGCAGACTGCGACGAGGTTTCATGGGAGGACGATCCTGGAAACGGAGCCGGGAATTCTGTCACTGTGAAGCATAGCGACCGGGTGGTCTGCGGGGACAGAGGGTTTTTGGGGCCACGGATGGGGGGCCGGTTTTGAACCACGAATGGACATGAATGCAGGGGTGGGGTTGAACCACGAATGGACACGAATGCAGGGGTGTTTTTTTTGCCCCGGATGAACACGGATGGAGTTGGTGTGTTGTTTGCTGTTTGCTGTTTGCTGTGGGTTGTGGGTTGTGTATAGGGCAGTGGCCCCCCTCGCCCCTGGAAGGGGGAGGTGTCGGGGGTGAGGGGTGAAAGACCCCTTGGTGTGAGTCTGTCGCAGCTCGGGCTAAAGCCCAAGCTCTGTGTTGCCGGGGTCGCTTTTCAGCGGTGTTTTTTTCACCACAGAGGATACAGAGGTCACAGAGGAGGGGCTTGCGATTTTTTGTGTCTCTTTTCGACTTTCTCTGCTCTCCTTTCTATGGCATGGATGCCGTTGCCCCCTCACCCCCGACCCCTCTCCCCCGTTCCGAGGGCGAGGGGAGTATTTTGTGTTTTTGTGGTCAGGCTATGGATGCCGGGGGGCGTTTGACAGGTCTTATATGTCTGATATGTCCTGTGGGTCCCATAGAACGTTTCTGGTCTGGCAGCCGGGGTACAGACCCCGAATTCCTGCGGGTGTGTTTTTTCCTGTCAGGTGATGGGGTATTCTGTGGCTGTGTTCAGGGACAGTGCTGGTGAAACCGGAACGAAAAGGGATGAGCGGGGATGCCACGATTGATGCTGCCGGTGCTGCTGAGTATTTCCGTACTGAATGCTCAGGATGCTGCCAACGACCAGTTCACTCAGTTTGGCATCTATGCAGCAACCGCGCCGCGGGCGACGGCGGCAGATCCAGTCGTCACCGGGCTGCCGCTGCAGCTGCAGCCGGGTGACCGCATCGCGCTCATCGGAAATACGCTGCTGGAACGGTCGCAGGAGTTTGGTCACTTCGAAGCGATGCTGCACCAGATGTTTCCTGAACTGAATCTGGTGGTGCGGCATCTGGCGTGGTCAGCCGATGAAATCGGGCTGCAGCCGCGGCCGGCAAACTTCGCCGATACCGAACAGCATCTGGTGCACGAAAAAATCGATGTCATCATTGCCGCCTTCGGTTTCAATGAATCGTTCGCCGGTGAACAGGGGTTGCCTGAGTTTCAGCGGCAGTTGTCCGCATGGCTGCAGTCACTGCGGTCAAAATCCTTCAATGGACGGTCGGCGGCCCGAGTGGTGCTGATTTCACCGATCGCCTGTGAGAATATCGCCGGAGTCCCGGCAGCAGATCGCAACAACGGAAATGTGCAGCTGTACCTGCAGGCAATGCAGCAGGAGGCAGCTCGGCAGCAAACCGGTTTCGTCGATGTCTTCACAGAGACCGCAGCCGCGATGCTGAGCCCGGGTACGGACCTGACTGTCAATGGAATCCATCTGAACCGTGAGGGTGATCTGCTGTTTTCCAGAGTGCTGCTGAAAGGCCTGTTTCAACGCGAACCGCTCGAGCCTTCCGGAACACTGCTGGAGACCGTTGTCAACAAAAATCGGCAGTACTTTCGCCGATTTCGGCCGCTGAATACCTTCTATTACACCGGCGGACGCAACAAGGATTATGGGTATCTGGATTTCCTGCCGGCGATGCGGAATTTTGATCTGCTGGTGAATCAGCAGGATGCGCAAATTCATGCTCTGGCCGGCCCGCAGCCTGCGGTGCCATTGCCGCCGGCAGCGCTGCCGCCACTGCCGGCGGTGAATCAAAGTCGCGGGGCGAACGAGTGGCTGTCGGCGGCGGATGAGCAGCGGGCATTTCAGGGGGATCCGCGCTTCGAAGTCACACTGTTCGCCGGTGAGGAGCAGTTTCCGGATATCGCCAACCCGATTCAGATGCGCTGGGATTCGCGTGGTCGTCTGTGGGTCAGCTGCTCGACGACCTATCCGCACGTGTATCCGGGGCAGGAGCCACAGGACAAACTGGTGATTCTGGAAGACACCGATGGCGACGGACGAGCCGATGTTTCAAAGGTGTTCGCTGACAACCTGCATATCCCGCTGTCGTTTGAGTTTGGTAATGGCGGGGTCTTTGTGTCTGAGCAGCCGCAGCTGACATTTCTGAAGGATGTGGACGGAGATGACCGGGCAGATGAGCGGCAGGTCGTGCTGTCAGGATTCGGCACCGAGGATTCGCATCACGCCCTGCACGACTTCATCTGGACTCCGGACGGCGATCTGCTGCTGCGTGAATCCGTCTTCCATCATTCTCAGGTGGAAACTCCGTGGGGGCCGGTGCGGCAGCAGAACAGCGGCTGGTTTCGCTGGGAACCGGCAACTCACCGGCTGGTCAGTTTCGGCAGTTACAACAGTACGAATCCGTGGGGAGTGACTTTTGATGACTGGGGCCAGCACATCGCCAGTCATCCGGTGTACGCGGCGGCGTTTCATTCGCTTGATCCGCCGTATCCTCAGCAGCATCCAACGCCGAAGGGTCTGCAGGCCTATTCGGGCGTGTGTGGTCACGAACTGGTGGACCAGCCGACATTCCCGGCTGAGCTGCAGGGCAGTTTCATCAAGGTGCGCTACAAGCCGACGAATCGGGTTGAGATTCTGAAGTGGAAGGCCGGGCCGAATGGTTACGAGGAGGAGTACTCGGGCGACCTGCTGTTTTCCACGAATCTGAGTTTTATCCCGGTGGACCTGCAGTGGGGGCCGCGGGGTGATCTGTATGTCTGTGACTGGTACAACCCGGTGAAGGGGCACATGCAGTATTCGCTGCGTGATGAGCGTCGGGATCGGCATTCCGGTCGGATCTGGCGAATTACGGCGAAAGGTTTGCCGCTGACTGCGCCGCCGGTCATTGCTGATGCCACGATTGAGGAACTTCTGGAACTGCTGAAGCGTCCGGAGTATCGGGTGCGTTATCGGGCGAAGCGTGAGCTGCGAGAGCGTGACAGTGAGGCTGTACGGGCGGCGCTGGACGTCTGGGCTGAGCAGCTGGATCCGGCGGATCCGCGTCATCGGCATCATCAGCTGGAGGCGTTGTGGTCGTACCGCTGGGCGGGTCTGGCGACGATGGCGGATTCCGTGGAGCTGCCTGAGCGGCCGGCTGTGACTGCCGGTGCCCCCGCTGAGGCTCGCCGCATACCGCTCAGTCTGCTGCGGCAGCTGCTGGAGTGTGACATTCCCGAGGCGCGTGCGGCTGCAGCTCAGCAGCTCCGCTGGTGGCATCCCTGGCTGCCGGATGCGACTGAGCTGCTGAATGCTGCGGCCAACGATGAATCGGGTCTGGTGCGGATGGAAGCGGCCATCGCAGCCACCTACATAGGAACTCGCGCGGCCTTCGATGCCATGCAGGATGTGCTGAAACATCCGCGGACAGGTTCCGTGGGCTACGCCATCACTTGCGCGCTGGGCTCGAGGACCTTGCGACCTCACTGGGAATCGGATCCGCAGTCCGAGATTGCTCGTCTGCTGAAAGCGGCAGCGCGGGAAACGGAGATTCGGGAGCCGAAGCCAACAAAAGCGGAAGCGGCATTTGATCGCCAGGCCGGGTTGAAACTGGTGAATATCAACTGCGTGCCCGAGCGGATGCTGTTTTCGCAGACGGAATTTGTAGTGCAGCCGGGGCAGCCGGTGAAACTGGTGTTCACGAATGCGGACGCCACGGATCACAATCTGGTGATTGTGCAGCCGGGGGCTTTGGCGGAAGTCGGCATAGCGGCCAATCTGATGGCAAAGGATCCTCGAAATGCGACCAGCGATTTTCTGCCGCCGGACAAGAGTGAGCTGATTCTGCAGGCCACAGCCATGATTGGTGCCGGTCGATCGACGCAGATTGATGTGCTGCGTTTTAAGGCTCCGCAGGAGCCCGGCCTGTATCCTTACGTCTGCACATTTCCAGGTCACTGGATTGTGATGAATGGCCTGATGGTGGTGGCGGGCAGCGACCGGCAGGCAGAGGAGCTGCTGGCATCGGGGCATCCGGCGCTGGTGCGCGAATGGACGATGGCGGATTTCGCGGATTTTGAGAACGAGGTACTGCCGAAGACGGATGAAGTGCTGGCACGAGGACTGGCGGCATTCGTCAAAGCCCGCTGCAATCAGTGTCATGTGGCGGCCGGTCAGGGAGTGAATCTGGGGCCGGATCTGACGGAGTCTGTGAAACAGCTCAAGGGTGCTGAGCTGCTGCGGCAGATTCTGGAACCGTCCCTGAAGATTCACGACAAGTTTCAGTCACAGCAGTTTGTGCTGAACGACGGTCGGGTGTTTACGGGAGTGGTGATGGAGGAGACGGAGCGGCAGGTGAAGATAGCGGCCAACCTGCTGACCCCGAATACTCTGACGACCTTTTCGCGAGCGGACATTGAGGAGCGGCTGCCGCTGACGATTTCGCCGATGCCGGCGGGGCTGTTGAATTTTCTGACGAAGCCGGAGATTCTGGAGTTGCATGCGTATGTGGAGCAGGGGGATTTCCGGCTGCCGGAGCATTTGCGGAAGCAGCATTTGCCGGGACAGCGGAGTGAGCGGCAGTAGGGCAGGGGACAGGCCACGGATGCGTGTGTGTGTTGAACCACGAATGGAGGGGCGGTTTGAACCACGAATGGACACGAATGGACACGAATATTAGGGCATTTGATGGGTCATTGAGGTCCCATAGGACCTCTTGAATCCATTGGATCTGCTGCCCATGGTGGCACAGTGGCGAGCCGCGGACGGGAGTCCGCGGGTGCTGGTCGATGGCTGGTATTTTTGGTTTAGGGCGGCACGGGGACTGGTGGTTGCACATTTGGCGGGCAGCCGGCAGAATTCGGAGATGCAGCATCCTTATTCAGACATCCCGGAACTGGCTCAGACTGGCGCATCGATCGGAGTCCTGCGGATTCCGGTGGAGCAGGACGTGCCGTTTACGTCGCGTGTGCGAGCGATTGTGGACGCGCCCGAATTTCAGCGGCTCCGCCAGATTACTCAGCTGGCACTGGCGTCTCGCGTTTACCCCGGCGCAACGCATACTCGCTTCGAACACGCTCTGGGCGTCTACCACAATGCCCTGCGGTATCTGTGGCAGCTGGGGCGCGACAGCCGGTTTGTCAGCACAGTCTCGGTGCATGACGCCGAGGTGCTGATCGTGGCGGCCCTGCTGCATGACATCGGACACTGGCCGTTCTGCCATCCAATCGAGGACATGGCGCTGCCGCAGATGCCTCCGCACGAAGCTTTCGCCAGAGAATTCATCGGGCCGGGCACGGAACTGGGTGGCATCCTGCAGAGCGAATGGGGGATCGCCCCCGATGAAGTGCTCGACGTCCTCGTCGCTCGCTCGTCAACTCCCTCCAGCCGCCTGCGGCGTTCCATCCTGTCCGGTCCGATTGATATCGACAAAATGGATTACCTGGCGCGCGACAGTCAGCACTGCGGTGTCCCGTACGGTCGCCATTTCGACCGGCATCGCCTGATGAATTCGCTGATTGTGAATGCCGCCGGTGACGGTCTGGCGATCACTTCGAAAGGCCGCACGGCGGCTGAAATGATGGTGTTTGCGCGATATGTGATGTTCACCGAGGTCTACTGGCATCATGCGGTTCGCAGTGCCACAACGATGTTTGCGCGGGCCTTTCTGGAGCTGCTGCCGCAGCTGGATCTGAACGAGCTGTTTCGGATGTCGGAATCCGATCTGATTCGGCGGTTGCGGGATGTGGCGGCGGGCAGTGCGGCTGCACGCCTGACGGAAGGTTTGTTTGGGCTGCGTCGCGGGCTGTACAAGCGAGTGTCCGAGTACAGTATTTTTCATGAAGAGAGGCTGTATCGTCAGTTTCGGCAGATGAATTGTCAGCAGCTGGCTGTGTGTTCAGAGCAGCTGGCAGAGCGTCTGGGTGCGGCAGCGGGATATGCGGCCGGTCGCCTCGACCTGCTCGTGGATGCTCCGCCCCAGCACCGGGAAGTGGAATTCCGGGTGGACATTTTTCTGCCGTCTGAGCAGCGATTTCGGCCTTTGCGGGAAGTCTCCCCGATCGTCGATTCGATGGCCCGCACACAGTTTGATGACTGTGTGAAGAAGGTGCGGCTGTTCGCGACTCCGGAGCTGCGTGATGCGATTCGGTCGCGATTGAGTCCGCGGCAGACGGACGAGATCGTGGCCAGCGTGGCCGGTGGCTGAGCCACGGATGCGGGGGTGGTTTGAACCACGAATGAACACGGATGCAGGGGTGGTTTTGAACCACGAATGGACACGAATGCGGGGGTGGTTTGAGCCACGAATGGACACGAATGCGGGGGTGGTTTGAGCCACGAATGGACACGAATGCGGGGGTGGTTTTGAACCACGAATGGACACGAATGCGGGTGGTGTTTTGAACCACGAATGGACACGGATGCAGGGGTGGTTTGACCCACGAATGG
>SXXK01000167.1 GCA_005791255.1 Planctomyces sp. | reverse complement strand
TCACCAGCGCGGCGTTTCCATCCGCATCATTACAGACAACGACAAAGCCGCAGCACACAACGAAGAAAACTTCATGGTGCTGAATTACCAGCCGCTGTTCATGCGGTACCTGGAACAATTCGAGATCCTGTGGAACAAGCTCGCCTGCTTCGAAAACTGCAGAGCAGACGGGATCACTCTGCTTCAGATTCCGCCCCCGATTCACCCGGCTCCGCGGACACTCGTTCGTCAGATTCTGCACGCCCCGCATCCCGCAGGTCACCCGCAACTTCCGCCAGCAGGCTGGTCGCAAAGGTACCGGGTGGCAGCGAGAAAGAGATTCGCAGCGCACCTTCCACCAGTTCAACACCGGTGTTTTCCGGGAACTCCAGCATCCGTCTCCGCGCCCCGGATGTCAGCTTCGCAAATCGCGAAAATACACCCGCATGCAGCCCCAGAAGCTGCATCGCAGACTGCTCCTGCTGCAGCACTTCACCGGCAGCCGTCGTCATCTCCGGTCCCGGCATCGGCCCCGCCGGCAGATAGTCCGCCGCAGACTGCCCCGCCGGCAGCAGAAACGGTTTGATCCCGCCACGACGAATGACCACGTCACCTTCCTGAGGCGTCCCGGCCGTTCCGGCCTCCACGCGGAGCGCCGTTGTCAGATTGAACACAGCACTCTGCACCGCGCTCAATGACAGCCGCTTTAATGTCCGCGACTGGTCGTCCGGCCAGTAGTCCTTCGGCATTCGCCCCTGCAACAGACGCAGACCGTCATGCAGCGTCTGACCCCCGCGACCAAATCGCTGAGGCCCATAGTAGTTCGGAAATCCCCCCGACTGCAGTTCCGCAATTCGCGCCTGCACCGCCACCAGGTCCGCATCCGTAAACGGCTGCTGCTCACCACGCAGAGTAATGATGAACCGATTGCCCTTCAGGTGTCCCGTCTTCAGTTTGTTCCTGTGCATTGTCACCGACAGCACTTTCAGCTCCGGCAGCGAAATCCCGGCCGCGAACTCAGCACAACGCCCCGGAACAGACACAAACTGACGAGTCACAGCCCAGCGGTCCTTCTGACCGGCAAGACCAATCTCGCCCCCGCGAATCCGCAGCTCGCGAGACAACAGGCTGATCATCTGGGGCGACGACAGACCTCGCTTTTCCAGCCACAGCCAGGCATGCTCGCCACTGCCAGTCAATTGATATGCCGGTACCTCCTCAACCTGAAAGTCATCATCCAGCGAACGCATCACCGCCACCGGCAGCACCGCTCCACGCATCCGTGGAGGATTGATGATTCTGGCAATCGTCTGTTCCGGTACCGGCATCTCTGTCCCGCCTGAAAATCCCTACCTGCCCCCGCGATCACACACCGCAGGCCCCGCACCCAAAACCATGTCAGTCCCGCGATCCCGGAGTCACCCGGAAGGACAGTTCCCTGCCATCACGAGTCACCACGATCTCAGTTTCCTGACCGGACTTGAGCGACTCAATCGCATACGTGTAATCGTAGATGTTTTCAATCTTCTTCCCGGCCAGCTTCACGATCACATCTCCACCCTTCACACCGGATTTCTCTGCCGGGCCACCCTTCGCCACCCCCGACAACAGGACTCCCGCAAGATCGGACTGAGCATAATCGGGGACTGTGCCCAGCCAGGCCCGCAGAGCAGCTCTCCGCTGCCCCTCCGCCGGACGCTCCTGAGCCGCATACTGCGGAGGCTTCTCAGCGGAAATCAACTGACGACAAACCAGACTCATCAGCCGAGCCACCTTCGAAATGCCCTCGTAATTCAGCTTCTCGGGAGTATCCCTTGGCGTGTGATACTCACCGTGATTTCCCGTAAATGCCGACAGAATCGGCACCCCATGCAGAAAAAACACACTGGCGTCCGTGGGCAAATAACTGTCATTCTGCAGGGAAATCGAGAGCCCCAATGGCACATTGGCCCGCTCCACCAGACTCTGCCAGGCCGGCGATGAACCAATCCCCTGCAGCACCAGCTTCTCCTGCAGTCGCCCCACCATATCCATATTCAGACAGGCCGCAATATACAGGTTCAGGCCCCCGGTATTGGGGCCGCTGAGCGGATCCTCCTTCGGCTTCTCTGCCTCTCCAGCCGCACCGTCCGCGCGAGGCTGCTTTTCACCGGCAGCCCCCTCACCCTCCGCCGCCGCTGCATGTTTCGAAAACAAAGTCTCCAGATGCTTCACGTAATGACTGGACCCCAGCAGACCCAGCTCTTCACCGGACCAGGCGGCAAACACAATATCACGACTGCCCTGCAGCTGCCCCGCCTGCTTCGCATTGGCCAGTGCCTCAGCCATCTGCATCAGCGCTGAAACGCCCGACGCATTGTCGTCCGCCCCAAAATGAATCCCGCCACGCTCGTCATCACGAGCCAGCGAGTTGCCATTGGGTCCGGTTCCCAGATGGTCAATATGTGCCCCCACCACAACAACCTGACCCGCCTGCTCCTCATTCACCTGCAGACGCCCCAGCACATTGCGCCCTTTTTTCTTCTCGTGCACAATGTCCACAGCCGCCTCAAACACGGCGTCCTTCAAAGGATACCCAATCGCCGGAACCCCGCTGTCCAGCTTCTCCTGAACTGTTTTCAGATCCTTGCCGGCAGCACTGAACAGGTACTGCGCCGCAGCATCAGACAAACTGACCACCGGCAAACCCGCACCAGCCAGCGAACCATCAAACTGCAAAGGCACCAACTGGTCACGCACACCCGACGTCGGACCACTGACAATAATCAACCCCCGCGCGCCCAGATCCCGCGCCTGCATGGCCTTGAAACGCAGACTGGAGAATCGGCCAAAATGCTGCCGCTGCTCAGGTGTCAGCTTCTCGGGCATAAACCGAAACGCCAGCACCCACTTGTCCTTCACATCCAGATGCACATAGGAATCGTACTCCTCGTGACCATCCGCCGCCGGAACTCGCAGGCCATATCCCGCAAAGACCACATCACCACGCTGCAGCTCCACATTCGCGGAAAATGCCGCCGGCTGCCAGTCCTTTTTCAGCTCCAGCACATGACCTGCCGCCGTCGCCGCGTTCTTCGGCCCTGCCGAAACACCACTGGTAAATTCGAACTCCTGAAACCACGAACCATCATCACCCGCAGGCTCCAGCCCCAGAGTCTCAAAGTGCAGCGCGACATAGTTCGTTGCCAGCTGCTCCCCCTTCGTCCCCGTCAGACGACCTCCCAGCTGCGGACGACAAAGATACTCAACATGTCGCACAGCGTCCGCCGGAGCAAAGTCGCCACGGCCCTCCACGCCAGCACCCATCACCCGGCCAGTTCCCGCAACAGCCGCGGCAGACTGAGCAGAACTGAGCCCCAGCAGTTCCAGCGCCTTCGCATGATTCCACTCCGCCATGAAAATCTGCGACTGACCACTGACAGTTCGCCCGGCCGTCCACGCCAGACCAGCACCGTCAGGGCTGAACACCGGCAGACCGTCAAACCCCGGTGTGTGTGTTACTCGCACCGGCTCATGCTTCGCCTCAGCATCCACCAGATACAATTCAAAATTGGCAAACCCATGCCGATTGGTGGTGAAAATCAGATACTGACCACTGGGGTGAAAATACGGAGCCCATGACATGGCTCCCAGCTTCGTCAGCTGCCGCTGATCACTGCCGTCAATGTTCATCGTCATCACTTCCGCCACCGCTCCGTTCTCTGAAAAACGTCGCCAGCAGATGCGTTTCCCGTCAGGACTGAAAAACGGTCCGCCGTCATATCCCGGACTGGATGTCAGACGCCGCACATTCGAACCGTCGGCATTCATCACGTAGATTTCATTCGCCCACGCCGGATCCAGCTCAAACGCCTTCTGCTGCTCGGGCGTCAGAGTCTCTTCATAGGCGGAACGATTCGACGCAAACGCGATCAGACTGCCATCCGGAGACCATGAACCTTCGGCGTCATAGCCCTTCTCGCGAGTCAGCGGACGATAAGTTTTCGCCGCCAGGTCGTATTCGTAAATGTCGTAGAACAGGTCATAGTCCCACGCATAACGACGCTCCTTGCCCGAAGCACGCAGTTCAATTTCCTGCTGCTGCTCAAGCTTCGCATCCGGATCCTCCTGAGTCGATGCGAACAGCACCCGATCACCCTGCGGATGAATCCATGCACACGTCGTTTTGCCCGTTCCCGGGGAAACTCGCTGAGTCTCACCGGACTCCAGATCCATCAGGTAAATCTGGAAAAACGGATTGCCCGGCTCACGCTCACTCTGAAAGATCATTCGCCGGCCATCGGCACTGAAGTAACTTTCTCCGGCACGCCGCCCTTCGAACGTCAGCTGGCGAACACGAGCCACCAGACGCTCTTCCAAACCCCGCGCCTCAGCCGGATTCGTTTCCGTGATGTCCGGTTCCGTCGTCTGAGCCATCACGGTCAGACCCGTACACAGCATCGTCAGCACCGCAAAATATCGCGCAACAACCTGAGACAGCGACATCTTCATGCCTCCAACTGACAAGACCGACAACAGAGCAGCCATCAATGTCGTTCCACCTGGCGAAATCCGGGGGAAAGCATATCAGGCCACGGCCCCAACCGGAAAAAAGCGGGCCCGGGTTCCGGAAATTGGCCAGGAAACACGGGGAATTCTGAGGATCAGGAGGACTCGGAAGACCCACCGATCAACATCACACTCCCCCGCCACTGCCCGTTTCTCACCGCGGCAGCCGCGACAGCGCATTGTCCCGCGTCTGCAGCGGTAACTGCACCGGACCTCCCTGCACGTGCGACTCAAACGCTGCCAGCACCAGCTCCACTGCCCCCCGCGCCTCATACATCGAACACTTCGGCTGACGGTCCTGACGAATGGATTCCATCAGATCCAGAGCCGCTGCCGGATTACCACCCTCGTATCCCGTCGCTGTCAGTACCTCCGGCTGACCCAGACCCTGCGAACTGATCGACTGCCATCCCGCAGCCCCGTTCACTCCCGGACCACCCCACCGGGCATCCTTCAGCAGCCACGCCGGATTCCCGTATCCCGACGTGTGCTCAATCACGCCCTTCGTCCCGAGCACCCGCAGACCAAACCGATTCGGATTGCCACCGGCCCCCCGGCGTGACGAAAAATACCCCATGATGCCACCGCGAAATCGATACATCGCATCCACACGATCACCCGCCAGCGGCCCCAAACCCTCATTCCCCTCCCGCACATGCTCACCACGAACTCGCTGGCCCTGATGAAACAGCTCCGCACAGCAATGCTCCGGCTCACCCCCCAGAGCCCGCATCAGATCCAGCACATGAGTCCCCAAAACCCACAGGTCCTCAGCACCACCCCGACCATCCTCCTTGCCGCGAGCCCGAATCTCCAGCACCTCTCCAATCTCCCCACCCTCGATCAGCCGCCGAATCCGGTCAAGCTGCGGAGACCATCGACTGATGTGCGCCACAGCCAGTTTCAGATGCCGCATCTCACACGCACGAATCATCTCGTCCGCCTCACCCAGGGTGCGACAGAAAGGCTTTTCCATGTACATGTGACTGCCCGCTGCCGCACACGCCAGCACCATGTCCCGGTGCTGATCAACCCACCGCGGACAAATCGCGGTGATCTGCGGTCGCTCACGATCCAGCAGCTCCCGATAATCCGCATACGCCCGCGCAGCACCCGTGCGTTCCCGAGCCTGCTGCCGCCCCGGCTCGTCCGGATCAGCCACCGCCACCACTTCACAGTTCGAAAAATTCCGCCAGATCGAATCCAGACCGTGGCCATAATCCCCGCGACCCGTACTCCCCAGAATCGCCACACGAAACTCAGCCATCGCCCCCAACCTCCGCCAAAATCGCACTGTAAAACCAGCCCGGCAAACCTCAGCCAGAGACCGCCGTCAGAATCATGAAATCTGGCAGAAGATTCTGATACATCGTTGCAGTTGCCGCAAACCAGTGGTAATAAACCAACGGGCATTTGCACCGGTTGTCATTTCACCCGTCATCACAAAGTTCTCACAAAGCAGTTCGGATACCTGCCGTCTCTCCAGGCTCAGCACCATGCTCACAATGATCGAAGGTGACTGCCCCCACTGCGACGGCATCAACTCGGTTCGCCCGGAACCGGGCAGATTCCGACGCTGGATCTATGCCGCTTTCTTTCGCATGCCGCTCAAATGCAAAAGGTGCGGTGTGCGGTTCTCCACGCACCGCACACCGGCCATCCTCGCTCGAATCATCGACTTTTTCATGCCCTGAGGGCTGCAGACAGCCAGGCTCAGGTTACACCTGCCCGGGCTCCGGAATTCGAAAGCCCTCGCGGTTGGTGTCCTTCAGCAGCACATTCGCTGCCTCGGCATGATCCCCCACATGACGCTCCGTCTCTGCGTCAAACCTCAGCCAGGGCCCCACCACATACTCCGCACCATTCTCCGGAATCCCCACGCCGTCCCGCATGATCGAGTGCAGCTTCAGAAAATGCTCGGCCGCATCCTTGTTGTCCCCGAAGCTGCCGGCCTTTTCATTGAAGGGGACTTTTGTTCCCAGACGCCACGAGTTGTTCATCAGGTGACCAAGCACACAGCCGTAGTGAGCATCCGTCACATTGCCGTTCGCCAGCTCCGGCCGTCGCTCACGACAGGCCGTGACAAAGGCACCCCAGTTACCCCCCGGAGTCACCTTGCCGGGCGGCAAATCCAGCTTTTCGCCCTGCTGGCTTCCGGCCGGATAGTACAGCCCACCGGAAATCCGGCCACCATCTTCAAAGTAATACTCGTTCATCACCTGCGTCTGATAGCCCTTGTACGGCACGTTCCGCACATTAAAGAAGACCTGCTGGCCGTTCGCGTACTCAGCAATCCCCATCATCGTATTCGGGGTTTCACCCTGATCGTCCCACTGGAAACGCCCGCCCAGTGCCATCACCCGCACCGGATGAGTCGCCTCGCGATCGAGTGCCCAGCGAGCAATGTCCAGTTGATGAGTCCCCTGGTTGTTGAGATCTCCGTTGCCGGTCTTCCAGAACCAGTGCCAGTTGTAATGCACGTAGTTGCCATGAAACTCATCGATTGACGCCGGCCCCCGCCACAGGTTCCAGTCCAGATTCTCCGGCGGCGGAGTCACAGGCTTGCGACCTATGCTGCCTCGAGCCTTGCAGCAGTAACCGTACGAAATCTTCAGGCGACCAAATTTGCCGGCCTGAATTGCTTCATGCAGACCGGCGATCTCAGCGCTGCTGCGACTCTGAGTCCCGTGCTGAATCACAACGCCGTATTTCTTCTGAGCCTCCACGCAGATCCGGCCCTCCGCCACATCATGGCTCATCGGCTTTTCCACGTACACGTGCTTGCCGGCCTGAGCCCCCCAGATGGTCATCAGGGAATGCCAGTGATTGGGCGCCGCCACCGACAGCGCATCCACCGTCCTGTCCTCCAGTGCCTCGCGCAGATCTGCTGTCCCCCTCGCCGCAAATTTGTCACCCAGCTTGTTCTGCAGGCCACTCATCGCACGATTCAGCACGTTCCGATCAGGGTCAATCAGCCAGGCAATTTCCACTTTCTGCTGATCCAGATACCCGGACAGATGACTCTGACCACGCCCATTCAGGCCCGCAATCGCCACCCGCAGACGATCATTCGCTCCGCGAATCCGTGCCGTGGATTTCGTACCCATCAGCAGCAATGAACCACCGCCAGCAGCCGCACCCAGAAACCCACGACGATTCACCATCGCTCTCTGCCTCCCGGTTCAAAAGACCATTCACATGCACACCATCAACGAAATCTCATTCCTCATCGTCATCATCGTCGTTATCGTCGTCCGAAAAATCGTCGTCATCAGGATCGATATCGGGATGCAGCGGATCGTCCTGGGCAAAAAAGAAGTCACCGAGCCCCATCGGCACCATGTTGCCACCCAGCGACTGACTGCGACGCTCCGCCAGCGACTTCAGATCACCGGCTTCCTCTCCCAGACACTTCTCCAGCGCCTCACGCCAGGCCGCATCACGCGACATCGGATGCTTCGCATCCTGAGCCAGTCGCTTCAGAGCAAAACGCAGCACGTTTATGCCATCTCGCGTGGAGAAGTCCAGATTCAGCGAATGCGCCTGCTGCAGAAACTCAACCGTCAGATTCAATAACTGATCGTCCGCAAACGGCAGGTGGTATTTCAAAATCGCCAGCTCGTCCTCACGAGCCGGATGGCCCAGAGTCAGCGTCGGCTGCAGGCGACTGAGTATATAGTCAGGAATCTCAAATGTTGACTCGTCCTCGTTCATCGTCACCGCACAGCGAAAATCCCGATGTGCCCGGATCGTGATGCCCGCCACAATCGACTCCACATACCGCCGATGATCCAGCAGTGGTGCCAGACTGGCCCACGACTTCTCGTTCATGCGGTTGCCCTCGTCCAGAATGCAGATCCCGCCACGGATCATCGCCGTCACCAGCGGCGAAGCGTGATACGCAATCTTCCCGCTTTCAGCCAGCACCGGAGTTACCAGCAGGTCCTCGGGTCGAGTATCCGCGGTGCACTGGTAGATGTACAGCTCCTGCTTCCGCACCCGCGCACCGGCAATCGCCAAAGTCGTCTTGCCGATGCCCGGAGTCCCCACCAGACGCGGCGCCAGCGGCTGGTCGCGATCGTCCACCACGATCCAGCAGGCCAGCAATTGCCGCAACACCTCCTGCTGCCCAATCCACTCACCCAAACTCGTATCCGGAGTCCCCAGATGCAGAGTAATCCCGCCAATTGTCGTTGTTGCTGTCATGGTCTTCGATCAGAAAACTTACCGTGACGCGGCCCCGCACTCGCGGAAACCACCCGCCACGCCCCCCTTCTGCCTGATCCCGTCACAATTGTCAACCGACCGCCCAAATCGCCAGATTGTGAAATTTCCGTGAAGCCGACCGCCCTGCACAGGACGAATCCCCCCGAAACCGGCATTATCCACCCCAAATTCCAACCGAAAACACTCCACGGAGCATCCTCAGGTGCCATCCATCCGCACATTTCTGCTGCTCGCTCTTCTGCTCCTGCACCCCAGACACACCACTGCAGATGACGGAATACAGCTGATCGGTACCGCCACCATCCCCGGCGACCAGCTCGACCTCTCCAACGACACCCGGACCCTCGAAAATGGCGAACGAGTCAATCGGCTGGGAGGCTTTTCCGCTTTGGACTATGCCCCCCGCACCGGCCTGCTCGCTGCCCTCTCGGACCGCGGTCCCGACGACGGCGCCGTCAGCTACCCCTGCCGCTTCCAGCTGTTTGAACTGCTGATCAGCCCAGGCCGGCAGCCTGCTGTCACACTCACACTCAAACACACCGTTCCACTCACCGATGCCAGCGGCAAACCACTCACCGGCCGCGCCACAATCCTGGCCGCTGACTCCGAACGGGGACGCCGATTCGATCCCGAAGGCTTCCGCTTCGGCCCCGACGGCCGCATCTTCATCTCCGATGAATACGGTCCCGAAATTGTGGAATTCAACTCGTCCGGTCGCGAAGTTCGCTCGCTGCCACTCCCACCCGCACTGCAGGTTGCCACACCCCACGGCGATCGCAAAATCGAAACTGAAGGCAACAGCAGCGGTCGAGCCTCCAATCGGGGCATGGAGTGCCTCGCTGTTTCCCCCGACGGAAAACACCTGTACGGACTCATGCAGGGCCCGCTCATCCAGGATGGCACACGCAAGGATGGCAAAGTCGTCGGCACGCACTGCCGACTGCTGCAGCTGACTCTGCAGGGCGAAACAGTGGCCGAATATGTCTATGTCATGGACAGCCCCGACAACGGCAACAGCGAAATACTCGCACTTTCCGACGGCCGACTGCTCGTGCTTGAACGTGACGGCAACGCCGGTGAAGAAGCTGCCCACCGGAAACTGATCGTCGTGTCTCTGACCGGAGCCACCAGCGTGACCGGAATGACCACACTGCCCCGAAACCTCCGCGACAACAACATTCAACCCGTCACCCGCACCGTGCTGCTGGACCTGCTGGATCCGCGCTGGAAACTGGCCGGGAAAAACATGCCCGAGAAAATCGAGGGACTGACCCTCGGCCCGCCACTGCCCGATGGCAGGCAAACCCTGATCCTGAGCAGCGACAATGACTTTGAATCGCAGAACGCTTCACTGCTGTGGGTCTTCGCACTGCCACCCGGGTCGATACCGGCCGGCACGCAAAGTCGCTGACACTGGCCGAACCCTGAACACAGACAGCCGACGTTTCTGCACGCCGGCTGTCTGCAGGATTTCCACCGTCCTGTTAACCGCCGGACGATCGCATCAGTGACCGGCCGCCACCGCAGCGATGCCCTCAAGAAAGCCCTGCAGCTGCCGACTGCGGACAGGGTGCTGGAGCTTCCGGACCGCCTTGGCCTCAATCTGACGGACGCGTTCGCGTGTCACCTTGAAGATGCGGCCAACTTCCTCAAGCGTATACGTGTAACCGTCTCCCAGTCCGTATCGCAGCTTGATGATCTCACGCTCGCGATATGTCAGAGTCTTCAGCACGAGGTCAATTTTGTCCTTCAGCATCTCAGATGCTGCGTTGCTGACCGGACTGTCGTTGCCACGGTCCTCAATGAAGTCCCCAAAGGCACTGTCGTCGCCCTCACCAATCGGCTTGTCCAGACTGACCGGCTGACGGGAAATCCTCAGAACCCTGCGGGCTTCCTCCAGCGCCACCCCGGCCTTTTCAGCAGTTTCCTCAACCGTTGGCTCACGACCAATTTCCTGCAGCAGCAGTCGCTGCGCCGTTCGCAGTTTCGTCATCGCCTCGATCATGTGCACAGGCACGCGGATGGTACGAGCCTGATCTGCGATGGCCCGAGTAATGGCCTGACGAATCCACCAGGTAGCGTATGTCGAAAACTTGTAGCCACGGCGGTACTCATACTTGTCCACAGCACGCATCAGTCCCGTGTTGCCCTCCTGAATCAGATCGAGGAATGTCAACCCCCGGTTGCGATACTTCTTGGCGATCGATACGACCAGCCGCAGATTACCCCCCGACAGATCACGCATCGCCTTGTCGTACTCGTTGTGACGCTGATGAATCGACCGCACTCGAGCCGCCAGGGAGGCCGGTGTTTCCTGAGTCAGTGCCTGCAACTCGTCAAGCTCCCGCTGCAGATGCCGACTCTCATCAGCGGCCGATTGCAGATTCTGCAGACTTTCAATCTGCTCGTGCAGTTCGGTCATCCGCGCCGAAATCTGCTCCAGACTCTTCATGCACGGCTGCAGCCGCTGAGTCCGCAGGCTGAGTTCCTCCAGCAATGTCACGCAGCGGCGACGACGTTCCTGCAGACGCTGCTGTACCGCAGCGCGATCCTGAGCAGACAGAGTCCCGGACTTCAGCAGCTCGTAGTCCTCACGGTCCCGCCGACGCATGTCCGCAATCGTTGCCAGATTGATCGGCATCCGCCCCAGAATCTGCTCCTTCTCAAGGCTTTCCGTCATCGACACCTTGATTGTGCGGTCAAAGGGCAGCTCGCCGCGATGCACCCGCTGCAGTGTTTCATGGCAGTAATTCAGAGCAAACTCTGTGGACAGCAGTGTGCGGCGAAAACGACGCCGAGTCACCTCGATCTGCTTCGCCAGAAAGATCTCTTCCTCGCGGGTGAGCAATGGAATCTCACCCATCTGACTCAGATACACCCGAATCGGATCCTCCGAACCACGACCCTCGTCGTCTATTCGGATTTCCTGTTTGCGTTTCTTCCGCACCACAAGCGGAACCGCCGCCTGAGCCACCTCGGGGTCCGGTACCAGCTGAATGTTCAGCTCTTCCAGACAGATGATCAGGTTGTCCAGATGCACCGGATCGGGCGCCTCGTCAGGCAGATAGGAATTCACCTGAGAAAACGTCAGCCGGCCGTGCTTCAAACCGGCTTCGACCAGCGTTCGCAGACCTTCATCAAGACAACGCATTGCTTCAGCTCCGAATAACCACAGCAGGTGCAACCCCGCCAGGCACGTCTCAGTTCCAGACATCCGTCAAATCACTTGAATGTTCCTGAATTCCCCGCCTGATTCCGACGGAAGTCCGTCAGCTTCTTCAGCGCTGCTCTGGCCCGCTCGTCCAGTTGTCCGGCCGCCGGGCCACCCTCAGCCTGCATCTGTCGCGACAACTGCCCTTCAGGCCTGTCACGCTGCTCCAGCAACGGCCCCAGCACACGCTCAAGATGCACTGGAATCGAACCGGCAACCTGACCCTCAGCACCATCAGACATCAAACGAAAAATCCCCTTGACCTCAGCCGAATCCACAACCGAATTGATCAGGTTCAGCAGCTCCGAATCCGAATCCGCCCGACTGATCAGACGGCTCAGCTCCGGCAGCTCCCCCTCCTCCTTCCACAGATCAATGCACAACGACAGCAATCGCTGATGCTGCACATTCCTGAAATCACCCGATCCCAGATGCCGCCCGACAATCTCAATCATGTCAGGACATGTCAGCAGAATCTCCAGCAGCTCCCGCTCAGCTCGATCCAGAGCATTCTCAGGACGCGCCGGAACCGCTTCCGCAGCTTCGTCCGGACGACGCAGAACCAGCTTCTTCTGAGCCGTCCCGCGAAGTTCCGCCAGCTGCTGCCGCGCTACCCGCTCGTCCACCTGAACCCGCCAGCAAACATTTCGCAGGATCAAATCCTCGCGAACCGTCCCTGACAACCCCTGAGACCCCGCCAGAAACTCCAGCATCTGCCCCAAAATCTGCTGCCGACCAGCCACCGTCGCGGTTCCAGTCCGCTTCAGCACCGACTGCAACTTGTATTCCCACGCCTCAGACGCCGACTCCGTCAACGCCAGAAACTCTTCACGGCTGTGATCTTCAAGATAGTCCGCAGGATCCTTTCCTGACGGAACATTCAGAATTCTGAGATCAAGATCCTGTGCGATGAATTGCGAAATTGACCGTTCTGCCGCGCGTTGCCCGGCGTCATCACTGTCGTAAACCAGCACCACTCGCGGTGCAAACCGTCGCAAAAATCGAACATGCTCTTCAGTCAGTGCTGTTCCCAGCGTCGCCACGGCATTCAGCACGCCCGCCTGGTGGCAGGCAATGCAGTCCATGTAGCCTTCGACAATTATCACAAATCCCTGACGCCGAATCGTCTCCCGCGAACGGTCAAACGCGTACATCGTACGCCGCTTCTGAAAAATCCCGCTCTCCTGACTGTTCCAGTACTTGCCGCGGTTTTGGTCGTTACGCCCCGGCAGCACACGTCCCCCAAATGCAACAATCCTGCTCCGCTCGTCAAAGATGGGAAAAATCAAGCGATCGGCAAGATCCATCGCCGAATACCCCTGCCCCTCGTCCCGCTCTCGCAGCAACCCGGCAGACACGAGCTGCGCCGGAGTGTACTTGCCGCGAGCACGATCCATCAGCCAGTAGCGATCCTCCGGATGATATCCCAAACGAAAATTTCGAACTGTCTCCTGAGTCAGCTTGCGCTTCTGCACATACTCGCGAGCATGCTCGGCGTTACGCCCCATCCGCAGCGCCTCATGCATCAGATTCGCCGCCCACTCCACAATCTCCAGTGCTGCCGCCTTACCCGGCACATCAGCACCGCCAGCACCACGCTGCCGCTGCGGAATCTCCAGTCGAGCCCTGCGAGCCAGACTTTCAATCGCCTCCGGAAACGACAGCTTTTCAATCTCCATCACCCAGCGGAAACAATCACCACCCTGCTGGCAAACCCAGCATCGATAAGACTGACGCTCCGGGTAAACGTAAAACGACGGGTTGTGGTCGTCATGAAACGGACACAGACCCACAAACTGACGCCCGCCATGCAGCGGTTTCAGTGTGACCGTCTCGGCCACCAGATCCACCAGATTGGTGCTGGAACGAACAAGCTCGCGAAAATCGTCGTTCGTGCCCTGCACCCCAAGTGCTCCCACACCGCCCCGACCGCCCACCAATCCCCGCTTCTGACAGAAGTCCGGCGGACCCCAGATTCTACTCGGCATTCCGCCCAGGTCAAGAAGTTCAGGGTCCGGGCGCGACCGAAACACGGGAGGCCGCAGCGCAACTTCGCCCAGCACGACAGGTCCGCCCCCGCCGAGTTTCCGGTGCCACTCCGGACCTCTGCCCGACCCCTGCACACTACACTCAAGGCAGATCCTGCCCCGCCCGCTCACCAGCACCAGCCGCACTCACAACTGCCGCCTTCCAAACCTTTTCCCCGAATGCCGGTTGACGAATCCCGTTTTCCAGGTCCCGACACCCAGGTCCCAGTCACCCGCAGCCCCCCCCCAGTCACTGCTGCTGCTTCAGTACACCACTCAGCCGCAAACGCCCGCCCGCTGACTCCACCTGCCGCAAATACAGACTCCCCCCCGGCAACCAGTCCAGCGGATACTCCCGCGGCAGCTCAGCCCCCACCTGCTGCCCCTCCAGACCCCGCAGAACTCCGCCCACAAGACTCAGCCAGCCCTCACTGCCCCCGGACACGTCCACACCCGCAACCAGCACACGCCACTGCCCCGCCCCACGCACCTCACCCCGCAGGTCCACTCGCACCTGCAGCCAGTCACTCGGAAGACCGGCACGAGGCACCACACGGAAACGCAGCAGCACCCTCAACCGGCCATCCACACACTGCACCCGTAACGCCTCACGCTCCGGAAACTCCAGCGAATACACCGTCGCCACGGCTGCAGCGGCCCCTGCAGCGTCTGTCCCCCCGGCTGCCGTTTCATCCCCCTGCAGCCGTCGCAGCCGTTGCCGCAGCTCCTCCAGCCGAGTGTCCGGCACCAGTCGCCCGCCCCAGGCCGCCAGTGCCCGCTCCAGAGCCGCACTGGCCACCCGACCCAGCACAGACTCCGAAACCAGCAGCACCACATCCTCAGACTCCCGCAGCAGCGCGGCTGTTTCCGCAGGCCCGATAACCGGATCGGGGACTGCCACTGCCCGCGCACTCAACTGAGCCTCGCTCTCCGTCGCAAACGCCGACCACAACACACGCTGCTCCGGCAGCCAGCCGGACTGCTCTGACTGCAGTTGACGCCAGCGCTCCTGCAGCTGAGCAAATCTGCGCTCCACCTGCGCATCAATCTTCGGCAGCACATCACGCGACAAATCCTGTGCTACCGCCCGATTGATCCGCGGCTGCAGCAGCAGCACCTGATTCCACGCCAGTCGATCACCCAGCGGAGCCAGTGCCGGAGACCGCTGGCCCACACGACTGGTCACCCGCTGCGGCCACTGCGAGGCCTGGATGGTGCCGTAACCCTTCTGAGTTCTGAACAGACTGCCGTCAAACCAGAGCGGCTTCAGCACCTCAAAACGGTGCTGACCGCTGCTGTTCACGGCCGCCTGAGCATTCAGGCCGGTCGTCTCACTGCTCACCTCACCCACGGTCTCCAGCTCAAATTTCAGCGGGTTCGTTCCCGGAATAATCCTCACCCGAGTCTGAGTCTGCGTTGTCTGCTCACCCGAAACATCCGAATTCATCAGTCGTTTGCGAACCTGATCCCGTTCCACATTTTCATTCAGCACAAGCGACTGCAGCCGCGCACTGCGCAGCCCCAGTCTCAACCACAAATCCCCCTCCTCGCCCGCTGCCGGCTGCTCCGGTACGGCCGACTGCAGCACCGCCACCGTCAGCAGAATCCAGTACCCCGCAGCCCAGCTCATTGACGAACTCCTCAAACAACACACCCCGCCAGTCCCCGCGCGAATTATCGCAGTCAGGTCCGGCAAAATCCACACGCCAGCGATTTTATCAACAGCACCTCAAGGCCTTCTGACAGCAAAATCCGGCATATTTCCCCCACTTTCCGGCGACCACACTGCAACCAGCGCTGCCCCGCCGTCATAATTCTGGTAAGCTGCTCCGCGGCTCTCACCTGACGAATCACCAAACGTCTCCCTTCCTTCCCACCCCCCGAACTTCACAGGCAGCCACCGCCATGGACGAACAACCCCAAAATGTTCCCCTCGTGGAACGCTTCCATCGGGCTGAACACCTGGCCCGCGAACTCAGCGAACACCTGCAGCAGTCACTGCTGCCGCGGATCTCCGCTCTGCGACATGCAGCCAAAGTGCATGACGCCGCACAGGTCAGTGACCAGGAAATGCATGACCACATGAGTGCCTTCACCGAATCCGAAGCCTTCGCCTCGGGAATTCACGAAAAACTCCGCGCCTACCTGCTCAGCATAGAACAGGAAACTCGCCGGATCCTCAACTTCTGACAGTTCTCAATCTGCAGTACAAACATGCTGAATCTCGATCTGAGCGGGCGAATTGCCCTCGTCACAGGCGGCGGTCAGGGACTGGGCCAGGCCACCGCGGTTCTGCTGCACCAGACCGGCGCGTCCGTCGTAGTGAATTACCTCGATGATCCGGACGGCATCGGACGCTCGAAAGCCGAGCACACCGTGGCCCCCTTCGGTTCACGCGGGCTGGCAGTCGCCGCCGATGTCCGCTCACGTGCTGATCTGCAATCCCTCATGCAGCAGATCCAGGACCGCTTCGGAGCCCTCGATCTGCTGATCAACAACGCCGCCATCCTGCGCGATCGCAGCCTCAAAAATCTCTCCGACGAAGACTGGGATGCCGTGATGGAAACCAATCTGTCGGCGGTTTTCCGAGTCTGTCAGACGGCCCTGCCACTGCTCCGGGACGGAGGCCGCATCGTCAACCTCGCATCCATCTCCGCCGTCATCGGCTTTTTTGGTCAGGCAAACTACGCAGCCGCCAAATCCGGCATCATCGGTCTCACCAAAGTCCTCAGCCGCGAACTCGCCGGTCGCGGCATCAATGTCAATGCTGTCGCACCCGGTGTGGTCCTGACCGAGATGGGCCAGTCCATCCCGGAATCCGCCCGCGCTCAGATGCTGACTCAAATTCCCCTGAAACGCTTCGGTGAACCTTCCGAAATCGCCTCTGCGATCCTGTTCCTCTGCAGCCCCCTGTCCTCCTACATCACCGGACAGACTCTGCATGTCAACGGTGGCTGGTGGGCATGACCACAGGATTTCCCCGACAGGTGTGTTCCGCTGCCGACGCTGTCGCACTCATCCCCGACAACGCCACGGTGGCCTGCAGCGGGTTTATCGGCGCCGGACACCCGGAACTGCTGACCTGCGAACTGGAACACCGCTTTCTCCAGACCGGAACACCTTCCGAACTGACACTGGTTTACGCCGCTGGTCAGGGAGATGGTCACAGCCGCGGGCTGAACCGGCTCGCCCATAAACGGCTGCTCAAACGCGTCATCGGAGGTCACTGGGGGCTGGCCCCACGACTCGGAGAACTGGCACTCAACGGTGACATCGAAGCCTGGAACCTGCCCCAGGGAGTCATCTGTCAGCTGTTCCGCGACATTGCTGCCGGACGCCCCGGCTGCATCAGCCGCATCGGGATCGGCACCTTCATTGACCCCCTGCACGACGGCGGCAGACTCAACAGCCGCTCCACAGAACAACTGGTCGAACGCGTTACGCTCGCCGGACAGACATGGCTGCTGTATCGGGCATTCCCCATTCACGTGGCCCTGCTGCGGGCCACGGCAGCAGACTGCTGCGGCAATCTGCTGATGGATCAGGAAGCGGTGATCGGAGATGTCCTGGGACTCGCTCAGGCAGCCCGGAATTCCGGCGGAATTGTGCTTGCCCAGGTGCAGTCACTGCTCGACAAACCCGCACCGCCACAGCACGTCAAAGTTCCGGGAAAGCTGGTCGATCGAATCGTCCTCGCGCCGCCGGAAGCACACTGGCAGACATTCGCCGAATCCTGCAATCCCGACTACTTCTCCCCCGCAGATCCCCTGCAGCCTCCCCTGCCGGACCCGAATGAGTCGCTCGAACCCGCTCGGCGGATCATCGCCGAACGAGCCTGTCTGGAGCTCCGCCCCGGCAGCATCTGCAACCTCGGCATCGGACTTCCGGAAGGCATCGCCACCGTGGCCGCCGAACGCGGACTGCTGCAGCAGGTCACGCTGACACTGGAAAGTGGCCCGATCGGAGGCCTGCCGGCTGGCGGGCTCAGCTTCGGTGCCGCCCGCTTTCCTGAAGCCGTCATCGACTCGGCCGCCCAGTTCGATTTCTATGACGGCGGAGGACTGGATTTTGCCGCGCTTGGAGCCGCCGAAGTGGATGCCTGCGGAAATGTCAATGTCTCCCGCTTCAAACACCGCTTCGCCGGCGTTGGCGGCTTTGTGAATATCTCCCAGTCAGCCCGCAGACTTGTCTTCTGCGGCACACTCACTGCCGGTGGACTCAGACTGCAGCGACACAACGGCCAACTGCAAATCCAGCAGGAGGGCAGCATCCGCAAATTCGTGCACCACGTCGAACAAATCTCATTCTCCGGACTGCAGGCTCGCCAGCAGGCACAGGACGTACTGTACATCACGGAACGCGCCGTCTTTCGACTGCAGCCGGACGGACTCGAATTGCTGGAACTGGCACCCGGTATCGAACTCGAACGGGACCTGCTGAGCCAGATGGACTTCCGCCCCATAATCCGTTCCGTCAGCCCCATGCCCATCTGAGCCGCGGAATTGTGGCGATTTCGCTTGAGTTTTCCGGCGACCGGTGTTCAATTAAGCCAGCAGCATGTTTCCCCGACAGTGGTTTTCGTCCGGCATCGCACACAGAAACAGTCCATGCCAATCCCTGCCTCAAAAGACTCCCGCGACTTCATCCTTGGTCGCATTCGCAAAGCTCTGCCGCAGTCAGCACCTCTGCCGGAAGTCATCAATTCACCGGACTGGCAAACGTTCCCTGATCCATGGGCCCGCTTCGCCGAAGTGCTGGGATCGGTCGGCGGTCAGGTGGTGCGCTGCAGCAGCCTGGATCAGGCAAACCAGCACCTCGAATCCATGCCGCTCTGGAGCACCGCGCAGGTGCGATATTCGGCCGTCGACGGACTTGGTGACACCTCGGCTGCCACCGCCGCGGCTGTGCACCCGCATGAACTTGAGAACGTGGACTTCGCCGTGCTCCGCGGTCACCTTGCAGTGGCTGAAAACGGAGCCGTCTGGGTAACCGACGACACCCTGGTGCACCGAGTTCTCTACTTTATTCCGCAGCATATGGCGCTGGTGGTCCCGGCCGACTGCATCGTGCACAACATGCACCAGGCGTACAGTCGCATTCCCGTGGGCAGCCACCGCTTCGCCGGATTCATCTCGGGCCCCAGCAAAACCGCAGACATCGAACAGTCTCTGGTCATCGGCGCTCACGGCGCGCGCTCGTTAACCGTCTATCTCGTCGACGGCCTGCCGGATCTGCTGGCTCAGACTCCTTAAAATGGCGTCCTTCCGACATTTTTCCGCCCGGACTCTGGATTTCGCTCGCCTCCGCCGTCCAGGATGAGACCCGCACAGTCTTCGGAACTGTCAGCGCAGGATCATCCCGCAGGGTCCGGACGCAAAAAAAACACGAAGGCCAAATTTCCCCCGGCGCACGGCTCGCCGCAGGTCATGCTTTCGCGCGCAGCTTCCAAACCGCTGGCACTCCCGCAAAACCACCTGGAGAGATTCATGATGATGGCTGACCTTCGACACGGACTGTTCTGCACCGCCATGCTGGGACTGCTGTCGCTGGCCCCGGTGCAGGCAGACGAACAGGTCGATCTCGCTCCGCCAGTGGATCTCGAGGCTGCCGCAGCCGTACCCAGTCCCCCCGTCAGCCAACCCCCGCTGCAACCAGCCCCGCTCCGCCCCCAGCCGGATCCGGCCATCTCAGCCGGACCGGTGACCGCTCCCGATCAGCCCGTAGCCCTGCAATTGCGAGGAACGCTGGGATTCACTTACCTCCGAGTCTCGCATCCGGTTCCGGAAGATAAGCATCCCCGCTCCGGTATGCTGGCGGTACGGATGGGTGACGCCGAAGAAGTGCTGACAATTCGCGGTATGAGTGGAATCAAATTGAAAAGTGGAGTCTGGCTGTTTGAATCAAATCGGCCGCTGGACCCCGGCGTATCGCACATCGTACGAGTCGAAGCCAAGGAAAATCCGCTCGACGTGGACGCAGTTGCCACCCGCTTCGTGCGGCTGATTCCCGGCAGAATTGTGTACCTCAGTTTCGGGTCTGACGTGGAGTAACGCCCACTCGTCGAACGCCGCAAACCCCGTACCTACTCAGCAAACAGAGCGGTCAGGTCGATGTCATCATCGCCTGATCGCTTTTTCTTTTTGGCCGGCTTTGCATTCACTGGCTGGGAATCTGCGGGAGCGGGCTTTGCGGGCTGGGCTGAGCCTGTCGCAGTACTCTTCGGTGCCGCAGCAGGCGACGAAGCAGTGGCGGACGCAGCAGCCCCGGCGGGAGCAGCAGCCTGCTGCTTTGCCGCGGCGGCCTCCCTCGCCAGTTTGACCAGTCGCGCTTCGGCCTCCCGAATCTCCGCCACCATTTCGCCAATTTTTTGCCACCGCTCGTCAGGATTGGCCTGCAATCCCTTCATGATGGCACAGGCCACCTGACGGTCAATCCCCGGCAGCAGAGTTGCGATGTCGACGGGTGGCTTGTTGATGTGCTGCATGACCGCGTCAATCGTCAGAGCCGCATCCCACGGAAATCGCTTCGTGTACATCTCAAAACAGGTCACCGCGTAAGAAAAAATATCGATCCGCTGATCAGTCGGCTGACGCTTGATCAGTTCCGGGGCCATATAGCTGGCCGTGCCGGTTCGATTCCCCGGACGGCGAAACTCGGGCGTATTCGGAACGGCCAGCCCAAAGTCGATCAGCCGCGCCGTCTTGTCGTCACCGATCATCACATTCCGCGGACAGATGTCCCGATGAATCCAGTTCTGCTGATGGAAGTGCTGCAGTGCCTCGCCAATCTGAATCATGTACCGCAGCCGATACCGCTTCATCTCGTCGTTCTGCAGATCCACCAGCAGTGCCAGTCCCACCCCCTCCACAAACTCCATCACCAGAAACATTTCATCTTCCGTGGTCCAGCCAAACTCGAATGTCTTCACGATGTTCGGATGACTGAGTGACATTGCCACTTCACCCTCCGTCGGTTTCTTCAGCCCCTTGAAGCGTTCTTCAAGCTTCAGAGTTTTTTCTTTGTCGAGCACTTTAAGAGCAACCGTGCGTCCCGACTGCAGGTCCACGGCCTTCCAGACCTTTGACATGCTGCCCTGACCAACCCGACCAATCAGGTTGAATCGCCGCGAGATATCAGTTTGTTCATGAGCCGGTTTTTTGGCGAAAAACTTCTCGAACATGGTCCACTCACTGCCGCAGGCAAAAAAACACGGGATGTCACCATTGGGAATTAACACGACGATTTTTCGAAAAGTCAACAAGGTGCGAGAATACCTGAGCCCGGTTCCGGATTTTTTCAGGAAATACAGGGTTTTTCAGGGCATTCAGCACCGCAGAAAGCCGTTACCGCCAGTTTCGCAGTTTTCCACGGACCAATCCCCCCTTCGACAATCACGGTCGGATTCAACAACCACTGCTGCGATTCACTTGCCTTTCCTGCATCCGAGACAAGAATGTTGATACCCGGAATCATGGGGACGGCAAGCAGCGTTGTTTCCGGATTGCTGTTGCTGCCTGTCCGGATCAGGAAAATCTTTCACAGGAGCATTCACGTATGCGATTCATCCACACACTGGCGCTGGCAGCATCAGTTTTCTTCGGAGCAGTCTCGATGGCAGCAGATTCCGTGCACGAAATTGCGATGAAGTCAATTGACGGCAAGGACGTCAAACTGTCCGAGTACAAGGGCAAGGTCCTGCTGATCGTTAACGTGGCCAGCCAGTGCGGACTGACAAACCAGTACACCCAGCTGCAGGCACTGCACGAGAAATATGCTGACAAGGGCGTCGTCGTCATCGGCGTTCCCTGCAACCAGTTCGGCGGGCAGGAGCCGGGTACGGAAACTGAAATCAAGACCTTCTGCAGCACCAAATACAGTGTCTCGTTCCCGATGATGAGCAAGGTGAAGGTCAACGGCGACGGACAGCACGAACTGTACAGCTTCCTGAAGAGTCATTCTGATAAGAAGGATGACATCAGCTGGAACTTCGAGAAATTTGTCGTCGGCAAAGATGGCAAAGTGGCTGCCCGTTTCGCCCCGCGCACGAAGCCGGACGCCGAAGAAGTGATCGCTGCCATCGAAGCCGCACTGAAGAAGTAATCGACGAAAGTCATTCGCAGACATCTCCGGCAGTTCGACAGGGGATCGCCCTCAAAGGCGGTCTCCTTTTTTGTTGCAGCCATTCTGAGAATCCGCAGCAGCAAAAATTCACTTGCCGCGAACGCCATCGGCCCCGGCCGTAACGTCAGGCGGCGCAGGCGTTGTCCATCTCAGCAGCAAAGGCAGCATCACCAGATCACTCACCAGCCCACCCAGCATCGACAGGCTCAGCAGGCCCCCGAAATACACCAGCGGGATAAACTCTGAGAGTGTCAGCACCAGAAATCCCGCCACCAGCGCCCCGTGTGCCAGAACCACCGCCTTGCCGACTCCCGCCTGCGCCCGCTGCAAGGCACCCGTGACTCCCAGACTCGGCAAAGATCTCTGGAACATGTCGATGTAGTACACCGAACACGTAAAGCCCATCGCAACACTGGCAATCATCGCCGTCCCGATGTTCACCGGCACATGCAGCAGCCCCAGCGTCCCGGTGACAATTCCGATCGGAAACACATTCGGCACCAGCGAAATCAGACCGATTCGCAGACTGCGAAAAGCCACTGCCGTGCACAGCACCGTACCGACAGACGCCCACAGGAAACTCTTCAGCTGATCCGCCAGCAGACTGTCGATGATTCGCGCCATGACCACGAACAAACCTCCCGCCGCTGCCTCCGCACGCCAGCCGGTCGCCTCAGAACCTCCCGCTGACTGCTGCTCCCGACTCTCAGTCTCCAGATCCTCAAAAAACTGTGCTGCCACACTCCGCACCTCAGCAATCTGCTCCAGCTTTTCCGCCGTGGCCTGCTGTTCCGGTGAACGCAGCACAATCCGCATCCGCTGCTGTTCACGATTGTAAAAACCATTGACCAGGTCAGGCTGCCGCCGCTGAATCAGCTCCAGACGCCGCAGTGATGTCCCCAGCCGCGGCGGAATGTTCAATGCGTCACTCAGTGACACCACTTCCACCTGCAATCCACGCTCCTGCAAATCGCGCAATCGCCCTGAAAGCTCATCCACGCGGTCCAGAAACCCCGCTGTCAAAGGCTCAGGAACATTGAACGAAACATCCCAGGTACCCGCCGGACCCAGCTCCGATTCCACAAAACGCAGCGCCTGAATCATCGGCGAACTGTCCCGGAAATTCCGACTGAAGTCCGTCTCAACCTGCAGGACCAGCAGACCGGGTAACGTGATCACCGTCAGCAGCACGCAGACAGCCGATGTCGCCAGCGGATGCAGATCAATGGCTCGCGCCATCCGCTCCAGCCAGCGATCCAGACGATCCTCCAGACCAACTCGACCCGGCACGGGAACCACCTTGCCGGATGCAAACGCCGCCGGCAGCACCAGCAGGATGAGCAGCGGCACCATCAGAGTCCCCAGCGTCATCATGATGGCGAAACTGCGCACCGGGACAATCTCTGAAACCAGCAATGCAGCAAACCCCGCCGCCACCGTCACCACCGTCCAGAATACCGGCGTCGCCAGTTCCGCAAACGTTCGCCGCAGTGACTGTTCCGCTGTCAGCCCGTCCTGCACACGCAACTCCCGGTAATGCACCGTAATGTGAGTCGTCGTGCTGATGGCAATGACCGTCACCAGCGAATTCAGCATGGAACTCACCATACTCAGCTGCGTCCCGGCCAGCACCAGCACAGCACGAGTTGTCGCGACCGCTCCCAGCACCACCAGCAGACTGGCCGCGACCCAGCGCAGGCCCCGGAAGATCCACAGCAGCATCCCCGAAAGCACCAGCAGCGAAGCTCCGTACAGAACATTTCCGTCCCGCTCCACCAGATCAAACATCTCCTGGATCTGCACAGGCTCACCGGCCACCGCACAACCCGGCCGAATTCTTTCCGCTGCCCGGCGGATCCCCTCAATCGCCAGATGTCGAGGCACAGCAGAACGAACTGCCGGCTCCAGCTGCAGCACAATCGCAGCTGTCTGCCGATCCGCACTCACCAGCAGACCCTCAAACAGTTTCAGCATCGCCCGCCGGGTGTTGCGGTTCCGAGGTGACTGGGCCAGAAGTCGCTGCAGGTCCCGCGTCCGCCCGCCGTCGACCCCCGGCAATGCACTCAAATGGTCCGCCAGACTGCGAATCACCTCGCCCGCACCCGCCGCAACTTCCACAGGCTCCTCACCATCCTCGCTCGTCAGCAGGCCCTCCTGACGCCACGCCACAATCACAAACTCATCCCCGCCAAACACTTCCCGTGTTCGCTTCAGCAACTGAATATCGGGGTGCTGAGGAGCAAAAAACGACTCGATCGTCTGGTCAAACGTCAAACGCCCGGCCGTCGGCAGAGCCGCAGCCAGCAGCAGCAGGGCAGCCAGAAACAGCCAGTTTCGACAGGCTGCGATTCGATCGGATAACCGGTCCAAAGCTGCACCCGCAGATAGGGAAACAGACTGCCACGCTCGATTTCCGCCTGAAATCATCCGGGCTGCCCCGGCACAGTCTAGCAATCCGGCAAAGATTGAGCGAGATTTCCTGTGCCTTACACCGCGAACAGCCGGCCACGAGAGACAAAATACGCGGCGCCGCTATGATGTCCCCCCGGATCATCACCCAACACACACACCAGCGTCAGCCCGCAGCCCGGCAGACACTGAATCGCACCAATTCCACAAACCGAGCCTTCATCGATGCCCAGGGACTTCAACAGCGAAAGCCTCTCCCACGACCCCATTCACGGCTATATCCCGTTTATCTCACGCAGCGGGCTCCCCGCATCTGAAGCCTCCGAACAGGAACTGATCGATCACCCCTGGGTGCAAAGACTCAGACAAATCCACCAGCTGCAAACCGCCTGGTGGGTTTTCCCCTCCGCCGAACACATGCGGTTCCAGCACGTTCTGGGTGTCATGCATCTCGGCTCCGTCGCCGTCCATGCCTGGTATGATTCGCTCTGCGAATCCTGCCGAAATGTGCCGTCCCGCGCCTGCGTGGAAAGTCTCGTGCGCATTGCCGGGCTCCTGCACGACGTCGGACACGGCCCCTTCGGACACTTCTTCGACGATCACTACCTGGAACAGTTCGGCCTGACCCACGAAGACATCGGCAGCCACATCATCGAACACGAACTGGGTGACATCATCCGCCGGATCCGCCGCAACCCCGGTGGACGACTGCAGCCACTCGAGGAACTGGACCCCAGACAGGTCGCATGGCTGATCCGTCGGCCCTCCGGGAACGCAGACGAACAGGAGGGGCATCCGGACTGGCTGCGTCGCCTTCGCGCACTGTTCAGCGGCATCTACACCGTTGACAACATGGACTTCGTCCTGCGCGACGCCTACATGTCCGGCTACAACACTCGCGCTTTCGATATCTCCCGGCTCATTCACTACAGTTTCTTCACCGAAAGCGGACTGGCCATCCATGCCCGCGGCATGTCCACTCTGATCAATTTCATCGAAACCAGGGCCAACCTGTTCCGCAGCATCTACTTTCATCGCACCGTTCGCGGCATCGACATCGCACTCGAAGACTACTTCACCGAGACCATGCGACGATTGTTCCCCGGAAATCCGCTCCAGCATCTGCAGCAGTACCAGCAGCTCACCGAAACCAGCTTCCTCGTCGACGTCTCGCGCTGGGCCGACAGCACTGACCCCCAGCTGCAGGAACTGGGAAAACACTGGAGAGCCATCATCAATCGCGAAGAAATGTGGCGCATGGCCTGCGAACGCACCATGCACTTCCACAGCGGACAGGCCGAACACACCACCATCTTCTCTGAACCTGACCTCGTGGAACGCCGCGTCCGCGAAGCACTGCCCGCTCCCATCCGCACCATCCCCCTCCGCATCGATGTCGCCCGACACTATCACCGCCCCAGTGCCCGCCGCCCCACCGGAAAACTGAACTACTGGTACGATCCCGCCACCGGAAAATCCCACGTCCTCGACGATGACGAACTGTTCCGCAATCTGCCCACCAGCTTCCTCATCTTCCGGATCTACAGCCGCGATCACCAGCACGATCGCGAACTGAATCTGGCACTGCAGAAAGTGGCCGGAGGCAGCGGCGGCGATACGAAAACCAACATGTGACACGGCCCCGTGCCGTACCCTTCCCACTGGCCACACACAGCAGCCGTGAAATGCCTCCACGCCCCGCCCCAGTTCTGCCCGCCCCAGTTCTGCCGGCTGCTTCCGCCGCTTTCGGCCTCGCCTTCCTCGCCGCAGCACTCCTCATCAATCCCGGACTCGTCAACTCCCCACTGCCCGATGGTCCGGGAATGACCATCGACGAATCCTTCAATATCCTCCAGGGAATACAGCTCGCACACGCCCTGGAACAACACGGCCCGCTGCTGTGTACTCCCACCATCGCCAATACAGTTTTTAAAACTCCTGAGGACCTTCCCGATCATCCGCCACTCGGACGTCTGCTGATCGGCCTCGCTCACGAAACCACGGCCTGGCTCATCCCCGGCGCTGAAACAGCCGTCTGCAATGTTGCTGCCGCCAGACTGGGCTCCTGCTTCGCCTTTGCACTCAACGCCGCACTGCTCTGCGGATACTCACTCCGCCGGTACGGACCAGCGGCCGCCTTCGCCGCTGCAGCGATTTTCATCGGTTCGCCGCAGCTGATCGGGCACGCTCGCCTGGCTGCCCTCGAAACCACCGTCAATCTCGCCTGGACAGCCGCCATCCTGCCACTGCTCGCCTGGTGGTCCGGCACCAGGCCCCCCTCAACCTGCCGGACACTGCTTTCCGGCGCTGCCTTCGGACTGCTGCTGCTGGCAAAAGTTCAGGCCATCCTGCTGCCACCCGTACTGCTCGTCTGGGCTCTGCTCCGCTTCCGCCGGGACAGCCTCCTGCCACTGCTGCTCTGGAGCGCAACGGCAGCACTGGTGTTCTTCGCGGCCTGGCCCTGGCTCTGGCAGGATACCACCGCCCGCATCCTGCAGTACCTCGGACGCACCACAGACCGGATCCCGCTTTACTGCTGGTACCTCGGTGAACGCTGGCTCGATCGCGAAGTTCCCTGGCACTACCCGTTCGTACTGCTGACATGCACGCTGCCCGCCGCAGTCGTCATCGGACTGGGCCTCCGGGCACGCGCAGGAATGCCGACAGCCGACGAACTGCTGCTGCTCATGATCAGCCTGTTTCCGGTCCTCGTATTCGCGTTGCCCGGAGTTCCGGTGTACGATGGGAATCGACTCTTCCTCATCTGCTTCCCCGGACTCATTCTGCTCGCCGCCGGCGGCTGGAGAAACCTTGCCCGGCACCCTGTCGCCAAAACCGCACTGATCCTCCTGCCACTTCCGTGGACCATGCAGCCGTTTGCCATCAACCAGTACGGAATTCTTTGCGGGGGCAACGCCGGAGCTGCGGCAATCGGGCTTGAAGCCGGCTACTGGGCCGACGCTCTCAACGGAAAATTCTGGACACAAATCCCCGAAAACAGCTCACTGCTCGTGGCACCCGTCAGCCATCAATTTCAGCTCTCAGTACTCCAGACCATGGTCCCCGTCATTCAGCAAAGAAACATCAGGCTCAAACCCTGGCTGTATGAAGAATCCAAAGAACCGCTGCCGTGCCGACTGCTGCTCATTCATCGCCTTGCCGACCTGCGACCGGAACTCAGCCACGATCCGCCCGACAGCCCCGCAGCAGTCACGGTGACCAGTGGCGGAACAGTGCTCGCCCGTATCGTTGATCTTCAGCAAACCCCGGAATAAGACTGAACACAGTCACACATGAAATCTCACCAATTCCAATTTCCCGCGGTTCAGGTCCTGCTTTCGTTTTTGGTTGGATTTTTGGGCCCACGGCTGCTAACATGGTCTCCGCAGAAGTTGCGGATCATGGGTTACCAGTGCCGGGCCTCCAGGCAGGCTTGAAACGTGTTCGGACCGGTCACCCAGTGCACTTTCCTCGATTGCACTTTCCTCGATTGCACTTTCCTCGATTGCACTTTCCCCGATTGCACTTTCCTCCGTGGCTTTCTGCCGGTTGACCATCAGGTCATCTGAAACAAGTCTGCATCTGCTGGCCTCGGTTCAGGGCGCCTCGGGCGTCATGCACAGGCCTCTGAAGTGTTCTCCCTCCTCGTTACCCCGCCTGAACTCTCCCACCCTCACAACAGATTTGACCAGAACAGCTTTCGGAACTCCTGCACACCTGTGCTGGCTCCTCAGGCCTGGTCTGGTTCGGCCATCATCGTTTTCCGGATGTCATTTGTACTGGTGTCCCGAAGACTGGCCCCAAACTCTGTACCCAACTTATGGACTCCTAAGGTTTCCCTTCGCACGGACCACGGACAGCGTGACGCTGCAAGTCAGCCCGATGTTCGTCCCGCGCAGCGGCGTTTCACTGATCCCTCCCCACCCAACATTCCAAATCCACCGCAAACCATTCAATTCCCAATTTGGCGGATTGGTTTTTTGATTTTTCGCCGAACAAAATTCACCGATCAACATGTTGAAAAAGTGTGTTAGATTCCGAACATTGGCAGTGTGAACGATTCGAATTGGCACTACCATTCGAAATCTGGATCAACGCCGCCGAGAACGAGTTGACAGGAATTCACTCATGGCTGCAGGCAAGAAAACCTCACTCACAAAACGCCAGCGCGAAATCTACGAATTTCTCCGCGATAAAATCGTGAACAGAGGCTACGGGCCCACTGTCCGCGAAATCGGGCAGCACTTCGAGATTCGTTCGCCCAATGGCGTCATGTGCCACCTCAAGGCACTCGAACGGAAAGGCCTGATCAGCCGCGAACAGAACATGTCGCGTGCCATCCAGCTGGCCGAATCTCCGCAAAATCGACTGAACGTGCGACTGATCGGTACTGCCGCCGCTGCGGGCCCCATCCAGCCCTCCGTGTCGCTGGACGAAACCGTCAGCTTCCGGGAAGTGTTTGACGGCATGGATATCGGCTGCCTGAAAGTCGAAGGCAGCAACTTCGCACCGCTCAACATCGTCAGCGGAGATTATCTGATTATTTGCCGGGATGCTCAGGTAACACCCGGCTGCCACGTCGTGGCCCTCGACGATCGGCACTCCGTGGTGCTCTGCACCGTGCAGGAAGGTACCAGCCAGCTGGTACCGCTTGTCGTTGGCGGGTATACCCCCACCACGCGACAGGTCCTGGGAGTCCTTACGGGGGTCATCAGGCGATTTCGTCGGCCTCTGCCCCCGACCGAACCTGCACCGTAAAACTTTGCAGCTCCGCAGCCAGTTCGGCTGCGGCGTTGCGCCAGAACAACCCGCCGTCGTCGGCTGATTCGCCGAAACGCTGCATTGACTGCAGTGCACCGGCGGCGGTGTCTGTCTCCAAAAGCAGCGAGAACACCGGGGCACCCGGCGGAACAGCCTCGTCAGCCGGCACATCCGCCTGTCGTATCCCCGCCGGAAACGCCCCCGACACAGGCAACGGCATTTCCGGATCGCCCTCCTGCGGGGACCACACAACCAGCTGCACCCGAAAACCTTCCGCCAGCCCCCCCCAGCTTTGACCCTCCAGCCGGCCCAGCTGCAATCGCAGGGACAGCCCCCGGCGGCCGGAATCATAAATCCAATGCGAAGCCGGGATCCGGGGATTCACCTCCAGCAGCCACAGATCCCGCCCGCTCAGGACAAAATCCAGACCGCAGACTCCACACAGATCCGCTCCCGCCGCAATGGACTCGGCCACTGCCATCGCCTGCTGCCGCAAAGACTGAGGCAGACAGATCGGCCCTCCATTGCCGCACCAGAGAAATTCCCGCGCCCCCGCACCCAGGGAACGCCAGCCGCAGAACTGCAGACTGGCCCCCAGCAGGACAGCCCGGCCTCCGGCGAAAAAAAACACCATGGACATGGGCGTCCCCGGAACCCGCCGCTGCCACAGCAGCCCGTCTGCCCCCCATGGTTCAGACGCACGCGCGCACCTGTCGTCCGCATCAGCCAGCCGCAGCACCCCCGCCCCACCAGCACTCCGCTCAGGCTTCAGCAGCCAGTCGCCGCGAGGCCTCTCAGCGGGACAGGCCATCGTCTCCGGAAACCGCACACCAGTGCCAGCCACCCAGCGACTCAGATTCCGCCAGTTGCGAACGGCGCGGACTGCAGCCGGAGCACAACCGGTGATCGGTCGGCCGCTGCGGCACAGTTCCTCCAGCAGATCCGGAGCATTCTCGAGACCACCGGACCAGACCAGCGGCACATCCGCCGGAACCGCCCGCAGCAGCCCCGGCAGATCCGCAAAACTCTGCAGTCTCCCCAGAAACCGGCCACCGCTGAACTCCAGCAGCTGCAACAGATCCCGATCACCGAAAAAATCGCAGCACAAGGGCTGCAATCCAGCAGCGACTGCAGATTCCGCCAGCGATCTCACACTGGCTCCCGCCAGCACGACCTGTTCAGTCACCGTAATCCCCCGCTTCCACTCCGGTTCCGACGAAACTGCGGATCCACAGGGCCGGTCAGTTGAACATCCGGACAAAAAACGCAATCCTGCACACTGGGTTGGGGACCGGTTATTCAGCAGAACGCTTCTGCCGCTTCGTGAGTCAGCCTGTGTTCCTGTATTCTTCCATTGTTTCGGTGACCTTGTCCACTCACGCAAGGCTCTAAAAAAGGATCGTGAAAGATGTCGATGTACGTCGGAGAAGCTCTTGTCGGCGAAGGTAATGAAGTCGCTCATATCGACCTGTTGATCGGCGACAAGGCCGGCCCGGTCGGCACAGCATTTGCAAACGCACTGGCGGATCAGAAGGCCGGCCACAGCAACCTGCTGGCAGTACTCACTCCGAATGTTGCAGTGAAGCCCAGCACCGTCATGATCACCAAGGTCACCATCAAGGGCGCCCGCCAGGCCGTCCAGATGTTCGGCCCAGCCCAGAAGGCCGTCGCTGACGCCGTCACCGACTGTGTCAAAAGCGGCGCCATCCCGAAGGACCAGGCAGAAAGCCTCGTCATCGTCTGCGGTGTGTTCATTCACTGGGACGCTGCCGACGACAAGAAGATCTATCAGTACAACTACGAAGCAACCAAGCTGTCCATCGAGCGTGCCATGAAGAATCAGCCCTGTGTCGACACAGTGCTGTCACAGCGCGACACCGCCGCTCACCCGTTCTACGCAGGCTGAGCCGGTACACCGTGCCACTCTCTGCTCAGAAATGCCTCAGGGCCACGTGCTGCCGTGCACGTGGCCTGTTGCATTTGGCCTTGTCACTGCGTGTCGGCTGAAGCATCAGCCCGGCCCTGCTCACGCCGCTTGTATGCCTGATAAATCGACTCCATCTCGGGTAACGACACCTGCTGCAAAGTTCGCCCGGACTCACGCACTGCCGTCTCAATCGCCTGAAACCGACGAGTGAACCGAGCGTTCGTCTTCCGCAGAGCTTCCTCAGGGTTGATCCCCCAGCGCCGAGCGATGTTCGCCACCGCAAACAGCACATCTCCCAGCTCGGACTCCGCACGCTCGCGCCGCGCTGCGTCGGTCCACGGTTCATCCGGCACTGCCGCCGTGTCGGCAGACGGAATCACCACCGGCAATTCCGGAGTCCCGAACAATTCCACAGCCAGTTCACCCAACTCCTCACGCAGCTTCTCAAACAGCATCAGGCGATCCGGAAAGTCATATCCCACCAATGCCGCTCGCGACGACAGTCGCGCTGCCCGCGCCAGCTCCGGCAACGCCTTCGGAATTCCCTCCAGCTGCGAAGCTCGCGCAGGCTTCTCCTGCTGCTTGATCGTCTGCCACGCTGCCCGCACCTGCGAAACCGTGGCGGCAGTCCCGTCGCCAAACACGTGCGGGTGACGACGCACCATCTTGTCCGCAATCTGACGCACCACCGCCGTCAGCTCAAAACGCCCGTCATCCGCCGCAATCTGCGCATCCAGAATCACCTGCAGCAGCAGATCTCCAAGCTCCTCCTGAATCGCGGCACTGTCGTCCGCATCAATCGCCTCCAGCAATTCATAGGTCTCTTCCAGAGTATAGGGCTTGATCGTCTGCAGAGTCTGCTGCCGATCCCACGGGCAACCGTCAGGAGCCCGCAGACGCGCCACCACTTCACACAGCCGCTGGAATTCCGGGAGCAACCTGGGGAAATCCGGAGGAGTCCCGGGGGTCGGACGCTCTGAACTGAACACCTCGTCCGCCTCAGTCATCACCACACCTTCCACCACGGCTTGTTCACCTGCGGGCGTCGCGGTGGCGGTGGCGGCGCAGGGCCGTCCATCGAAAAACCACGCTGACGAATTTCAGGCTGAGACTGCAGTACGGTCCCCTCAGGCAACAGCACACAACTCAGCTCGCCGTCAGCACCGGCTCCCGTGTCCGTCATGATCATCCCCAGTGCCGACTGCACGCGAGGTACCGGAACATGCCCAATCACGAGCGGCACCGGAGCATCCATGGGAGCACCCAGCAGGATGAAGTCCTTGGAATACAGCCACGGCGGATGAGTCAGCGAATAATCGCGCTGCCGCAGAATCCGGATCTGAGTCTCAAACGGCAGATTGCGGTCCATGCCCGCATGCACAAACAAAAATTCAGGATGCTCCACCGCCCACGGCAGATCGGCCATTACGGCACGCTGCTGCTCCGGGATCGCCTGCTTCAGCGCATCCAGATCGCCGAACGGCGCCCCCCAGGACTCAAAGGTGCTGCGAGTATCATAATTGTGCACCCAGCGCGACGCGTAGTCGATGTATTCCGGGGAAGGCAGCAGTTTCAGCGAGCCCATCATCGCCAGCTCATGGTTGCCGCAGACCCATGTGACGCGACCATGCTGCTTCACCAGGTCAAAGAAGACCTGCACAGTCCCGGCAGGATCAGGACCACGGTCCACCAGATCACCGATAAACACAATCCACCGCCGCTGCACGTCCGGCAGCCGCGCCAGCTGGCCAATAATCTGACGCAATTTTTCCGTCTGACCGTGGACATCCCCGATCACTGCAACCGGGCCGTCAATCTGATGCGGAACAGATGGCATTGCAGGGCCGTCGCTGAGAAAGCACCAGTTTGAGGAGCAGCTGCTGCGGGAGCTTCACCTGCGGTGCATCACGGGAACTGAGAAGGAAAATTACCGGAGGTGGGACTCGAACCCACACATGGTTTTACCCATACCGGATTTTGAATCCGGCGCGTCTGCCATTTCGCCACTCCGGCCCGCTGGCCCGTTCTTGCGGACAGGCGGAAAGCTTATCCGCTGAAAATTGGGAAGCAAGCGGTGATTCGTGGATTTTCAGGCAATTCCAGGGCTCAGACAGGCTGCTGCCCACAGATCTTCGCCAGTCGGAAAAACCCGGGAATTTCGCGAATCTCCCGTTTGCCTCTATTGTCCCAGGATTTCCACCCGAAACTGGCCAAATCCCGCTTCGTGCTGTATCCTTCCCACAAACTGCTTCCTGAAACTCACACTCTGAGCTCACCCATGTCCAGACTGGTTTACCTCGCCGGTGCTCTCGTTCCCGCCGAACAGGCAATGGTCAGTGTTTTTGATCACGGTCTGCTGTACGGCGACGGCATCTTTGAAGGCATTCGAGTTTACTCGGGGAAGGTGTTCCTGCTGACTGAGCACGTCGACCGCCTCTACGAAAGCGCCCTCGCCATCCGCCTGCAGATCCCGCTCACAAAAGCAGAAATGACGACCGCGGTCGAGCAGACAGTCAAAGCCAACGGCATCGTGGACGGCTACGTTCGGCTCGTTGTCACTCGCGGTGCCGGCTCCCTCGGACTCGATATTCGCCGCACGGCAAACCCGCGAGTCATCATCATTGCCGACACCATCACGATGTACCCGGAAGAAATGTATCGCACAGGTATGCGGCTGATCACAGCCTCCACCATTCGCAATCATCCGGGCGCTCTCAGCCCCCGCATCAAATCACTCAACTACCTCAACAACATCATGGCCAAAATCGAGGGCACCGACGCCGGTACCGTCGAAGCACTGATGCTCAATCACAATGGGGAAGTTGCGGAATGCACCGGCGATAACATCTTCATCGTCAGACAAGGTGTCCTCAAAACTCCACAGCCCGATGCCGGAATTCTCGAAGGCATCACTCGCAACGCCGTCATGAAACTGGCCCGCGAGGCCGGTATCCCCGTCGTCGAATGTGTGCTCACAAGGCACGACATCTTCATCGCCGATGAATGTTTCCTGACAGGCACAGCCGCAGAAGTCATTGCCGTCACCAGCCTGGACGGACGCCAGATCGGTACCGGTCAGCCGGGTCCCATCACCAGCCACCTGCTGGAGCTCTTCCGCAGACTGACTCGCGGAGAATAACCGGCCTCCCTGAACAATGGTCCTTCCCTGAACAGAACGCCCTCGCGAAAACCGGAAATGCCCCGAAACCACGACCTGTTCGACGATACCACCATGACCTTCGGCGAGCACCTCGAAGTGCTGCGGATTCATGTGTTTCGCGCCGTTGTGGGCCTGCTGCTTGCCGTCGCCGTCAGCCTGTTCTTCGGAGATCGCATCTTCTACTGGCTCCGACAGCCCGTCGAAAAAGCACTCCGCGAACGCGGCATCGAAAATGTCGCCATGGATGTCCCCAAACAGTCGTTCTATCAATACCTCACAGGGATGTTCTCCGGCACCACCAAAGCCGGGAACACCAACCAGCCGACGCCGGCTCAGCCTCAGCCCCCGGCCCTGAAATCCGATCAGTTGCTCGTGCGAATCGACCGCGCTGAACTGCTCAAAGCACTCGGGCAGAACCCCGCGCCCCCCCCCGCCAGCCCCGCTCCATCCGCCGAATTTGTCAACGTGGTCATCACCGCTCCCGAATTCGCACAGCTGCAGCGCGTCATCGAGGACACGTCCCGCATTACCACCTTCAAGGTGGAGGAAGGCTTCATGGCTTACATGAAGGTCTGCTTTTTCAGCGGACTGATCCTCGCTGCACCCTGGGTCTTCTACCAGTTGTGGCTGTTTGTTGCCGCCGGTCTTTATCCGCACGAACGTCGCTACGTTTATGTCTATTTGCCCCTCAGCGTCATCCTGTTTGCACTCGGAGCAATGGCCGGCTACTTCTACGCCTTCCCGCTGATGCTGGACTTTCTCATTGGCTTCAATCAATGGCTCGGGGTCACAGTCCAGCCACGACTCAGCGAATACATCAGCATGGCCATGCTGATGCCACTTCTCTTTGGCATCAGCTTCCAGCTGCCGCTCGTCATGGTCTTCCTCGAACGCATCGGCGTCTGTACCGTACAGACCTACCGGGAAAACTGGCGCATCGCGGTGCTGGCGATTTCCATCGCTTCCATGCTGCTGACGGCCTCGCCGGATCCCTGGAGCATGCTGCTGATGATGTTCCCCCTGCTGCTGCTGTATGTTCTGGGAATCTGGCTTTGTCAGTTTCGCATCGGCGGACCGGCCAGCCCCATCCGCTGACTCAGCAAATCGTTCCGCCTTCCTGACGTGCTTTTCCCGCGTCCTTCCGCTATGCTTCGCCGCGGCAGGAGGTTGGCGGCCGGGGCTGCCCATCTGCCTGATTGCCCCGTCAGAAAGTGGCCTGAATGTCCGAATCATCCACACGGGACTCAGAAGTGTCCCGTCCCGAATCTTCCCGCACCGATTCCCCGCGCTGCGTCGTCCGCTACGGCAACACACGGCTGCTGGGGGACTTTGAGGCACGTCGGGACCAGCGATTTCAGCGTGGTGACGAAGTGATCGTCAGATCAGAGCGTGGCGTCGAGTGGGGAGTGGTGCTGTGCCCTGCAGATGCTCGCACTGCAACCTTCATGGGCGGCGGACGGTCCGGCGGAGGTCGCATTCTGCGGCCGGTGACGGACGACGATCGACGAGCTCGCGAAGAGCATGCCATTCGCGAACGGGAACTCTTCCGGCGATCCGCTGAGCTGATGAGGGAACGAACCCTGCAGATGCAGCTGATTGACGTGGAACTGATATTCGGTGGCGAGAAACTGGTCCTGTACTACCTGTCAGAATCGCGAATCGATTTCCGTGAACTAGTCCGGCTGCTGGCGCGTGACTTCAACCTGCGGATTGAGATGCGACAGATCGGCATCCGCGACGAAGCCCGGCTGCTGGCAGACTACGGCGACTGCGGCAAACCCGTCTGCTGCAACACGCACCTGCGCGAAATGCCGGCCGTTTCCATGAAAATGGCCAAACTGCAAAAAGCCTCGCTCGACCCCAGCAAAATCTCCGGTCGCTGCGGCAGACTCAAATGCTGCCTGCGATACGAATATGACACCTACGAAGAACATCGGCGGGAATTGCCGCCGATCGGTGCCACCGTGCTGACCAGGTCAGGGCAGGGCAGGGTGCTCTCCCAGGAACTGCTGGCCAGAAAACTGGTGGTCGTGTTCGATGATGGACGCCGGCAGATTGCCGATGAATCAGACATCGTCACGGTGATCTCGCGAGGATCCCGGCGGAATGAGAATGGCGAGGATGACTGAAAATTCCAAACCCGCGCTTCATTCCACTGTTGCATCGGATTATCATTCGTTGCCGGATCAATTCATTGCTCGTTAAAAAACATGGGTTAAGTCTCGATGGAATCGCTCAGCAGCACTTCGTCCAGTACCTACCACCCAGCGGCCTTTCGCTTCGTCTACGCCGCCCTCCGCTACACACAGCAGCAGCTCGGCCGTAACTCCGGCTCAGAAAAAACCGGTCACATCTCCGGCCCGGAACTGCTGGAAGGGATCCGACTGCTGGGCCTGCAGAGCTTCGGCATGCTGTGCCCCCTCGTGTTTGCTCGCTGGGGTGTTCACACCACCGATGACTTCGGCCAAATCGTGTTCCAGATGATTGAATCCGGCGACATGCGCCGCACGCAGGATGACTGTCTCGAGGATTTCTTCGGGGTTTACAGCTTTCAGCAGGTTTTCGTGGACGATTACGTCCCGAACGTCAGCGGTATGTTCGACTGAACTTGAGATTCCCCCGCGAAATGCGTACGCTGACGGTCCCGCCTGTTTGCCAAACCAAGGACTGTCCCATGTCCGTCCCCGCCAGCACTTCCGAATTCGTTCGTCGCTGCCCGATACGGCTGCTCCTCGCACTGCTCGTGATTCAGATCTCACTGGGCTCAAACGCGACCTGTGCTGCCGGCGATGACACGTTCACCACAAAAATTGCACCGCTCCTGCAGCAGCACTGCCTGTCCTGCCACGGTCCGGATGCTCAGGAATCCGGTTTGCGGCTGGATTCCCTGCAGGCTCTGAACACCGGGGGCAAGGCAGGGCCTCCGATCATTCCCGGCAAGCCCGACGAAAGCCTGCTGATGATGGCGGTTCGCCGCGCTGATGCCACCCTGCAGATGCCACCTGACGGGAAACTGCCGGACGAAGACATTGCAGTGCTGCAGCAGTGGATCGCGGAAGGAGCTCAACACCCGGAAGGCGCTGTCGTTCCTGTTCAGCCGGCACTCCCGTTCCAGCCCGCGCAGGCCCGCCAATTTTGGGCGTTTCGGCCCCTGCAGCCACCCGCACTGCCAGCCGCCGACGCCAACCCGGTCGATGTGCTGACAGAACGCCTGCTGCAGCAGCGTGGTTTTGTCCGAAACCCGCCCGCTGACAAACTGACACTGATCCGCCGCGCATCGCTGATGCTCACCGGACTGCCGCCCGCACCCGCCGAAATTGACGCGTTCCTTGCCGACGCTTCCCCCACCGCCTTCGCCACAGTCATCGACCGGCTGCTGGACAGTCAGCAGTACGGGGAACACTGGGGACGACACTGGCTGGATGTCGTGCGCTACGCTGATTCCAATGGACTTGACGAAAACATCGCCCACGGCAATGCCTGGCGTTATCGCAACTACGTCATTCGTTCAATCCAGCACGATAAACCATTTGACCAGTTTCTCCGCGAACAACTGGCCGGCGACCTGCTCACCGACTCAGCTTCCGACGAACAGACGCGGAATGACCGACTGATAGCCACCGGCTTTCTGTCGCTCGGCCCCAAAGTCCTGGCCGAGGGCGACGAAAAGAAACTGATGCTGGACATCATCGACGAACAACTGGACACCATCGGACGCTCCATGCTGGGACTTACCATCGGATGTGCCCGCTGCCACGATCACAAATTCGATCCGCTGACGCAGGCCGACTACTACTCGCTGGCCGGCATCTTTCAGAGCACCAGAACCATGGAATCTCTGAAACGGATCGCCAAATGGCATGAAAACTCCGTTGCCACCACAGCCGATCGCCAGCGACTGGAACAGCATCAGGCGCAGATCGCGGCAAAAAAGGCAGAAATTGATGGCCTGCTGCAGCAATCATCAGCGGCCGGCAGCACCACTGCCGCTGGTCAGCCTGTCCCCGAGAATCAACTGCCTGCAGAAATCCAGCAGCAACTCGCCGCGCTCAGGGCATCCCTCAGGGAACTTGAAGCGGCCGTCCCGGAACTGCCCACGGCTATGGGAGTGACGGAAGCCGAAATTGCCAATGCACGCATTCTGTCACGCGGCAATCACCTCGCTCCTGGACGCCTCGTCCCTCGCACAATCCCGGTAGTCCTCGATGCCGACAGCTCCTTCCGAATCTCTGACGGACACAGCGGTCGTCTCGAGTTCGCCGAGTGGCTGACCAGTACACGCAATCCACTGACGCCGCGAGTCATTGTGAATCGGGTGTGGCGCTGGCATTTTGGCCGAGGCATTGTCGCCACCGCTGACAACTTCGGACACCAGTCCGAACCACCCGTAAATCCGCCACTGCTGGAATGGCTGGCAGCGGACTTCGTCAGCAGTGGCTGGTCACTGAAAGCCCTGCACCGTCGCATTCTGCTGTCACAGACCTGGCAGGCGTCCGCCGACCGCAGCAATCCGGCCGAACAGACGGATCCTGACAATCACCTGCAATGGCGGTGGTCCGTGCAGCGGTTGGAGGCCGAATCTGTTCGTGACTCGATACTTGCTGTTTGCGGCAGGCTGGATCGCAGCATCGGAGAATCCATGCTGCACGTGAAGAATCGGGAATTCCTGTTCGACCACACATCGAAGGATCTGACCTCCTACGATTCTCTCAGACGGTCCGTCTATCTGCCGGTCATCCGCAACAATCTGTATGATGCCATGTCGCTGTTCGACTGCACGGACGGCACTGTGCCCAATGGTGATCGTGGCGCATCGACGGTGGCTTCACAGGCACTGTTTCTGATGAACAGTCCGCTGGTCATTTCGGCGGCCGAGCATCTGGCGCGGGATCTCTGCAGCAGCAGTTCAGATTTTTCAGTTCGAGCCGATCGACTGCCCCGCGCTGTGCTGGGACGACAGTTGTCCGCCGCAGAACTTGACGGACTGCAGCAGGCTGCCCGCCAGTTGAACATTCAGTTACAGGCCGATGGTGTTCCGGAAGCCGAGCGTGATCTGGCCGTCTGGACCAGCCTCAGCCAGACACTGCTGATGTCGAACGAATTTCTGTACATTCGCTGAACAGGTGCTGTTATGTCAGAGTTCCGTAGCCATCGACGTCAGGCTCTTCGAGCCACTGCTGTTGGATTCGGCAGCACAGCCTGCTCAGCATTGCTGCATGCCGTGTCTGCAGCGGACTCCGGCACCAGCCCATTCCACTTTCAGCCTCGCGCGAAACGCGTGATCTTCATGTTCATGAAGGGTGGGCCCTCGCAGGTCGACACCTTCGACTACAAGCCAAAGCTGCAGCAGGATGACGGCAAATCGCTGCCCTTTGCCAAGCCACGTGTCCAGTTTGCTCCAACCGGCAACCTGCTGGGATCTCCATGGCGCTTTCGGCAGCACGGACAAAGTGGAATCCCTGTCAGCGAACTGTTTCCCCATGTGGCTCGCTGTGTGGACGACATCTGCTTTCTCAACTCGTGCCACGGCACCAACGCGGCCCACGGCGGAGCCGCTCTGAAGCTGCACACCGGCAGTGACAATTTTGTTCGCCCCAGCATGGGCGCATGGGTCAGTTACGGTCTGGGCACAGAAAACCAAAATCTGCCGGCCTTCATAACGATCTGCCCCACGCTGGCCCACGGTGGTCGCAATAACTGGGGTTCGGCATTTCTGCCGGCGCAAAGTCAGGGCATTCCGCTTGGGGTGGCCAGCCAGCCGGCTACGGCCGCTGCGGTGCGGTACATCGCCAATCCTCGCTGGTCCTCACCGGCCCAGCGAACACAACTCGACCTGCTGCGAGCGCTCAATGAACAACAACTGCAGCAAAATCCCGCCGAAATGGCCCTCGAAGCCCGCATCCAGTCCTACGAACTGGCGTTCCGGATGCAGACCGAAATGCCGCGACTGCAGGATCTGACCCAGGAAACCCACGAAACGCAGGAACTCTATGGCCTGCACGACAAAGTGACCGAGAATTTTGCTCGCCAGTGCCTGATGGCTCGTCGCTTTGCCGAAGCCGGCGTGCGGTTCATCCAGGTCACTCACAGCGACGCATTCGTACAGTGGGATCAGCACGGAGACCTGCGCAAAGGACATACCAAAAACGCACTGGAGGTTGACCGCCCCATCGCCGGACTGCTGACCGACCTGAAACAGCGCGGACTGCTGGACGACACTCTGGTTCTCTGGGGCGGTGAGTTTGGCAGAACTCCGACCGCTCAGGGCACCACAGATGGACGTGACCACAATCCCGAGGGTTTCACGATGTGGATGGCCGGTGGAGGTGTGCGGGGTGGGATGCGTTACGGTGCATCGGATGAGTATGGTTATTACGCGGCCGAGAACCCTATGCACATCCATGATGTCCACGCGACCCTGCTGCACCTGCTGGGGATGGATCATGAGCGATTGACGTATCGCTATGCCGGTCGCGACTTTCGGCTCACCGACGTTGCCGGCAAGGTGCACCACGGGATTTTCAGTTGAACACTGCGAGTGTGCCTGACGGCCCCGGATGCGGTGACACATCCGGGGCCGCACCGCTGCCGTGCCCGGCAACTGCTCAGCAAAAAGCCGCGAAATTCGCTTGATTTATCGCGTTTTTCAATACATCATTGGGGATATGAATGAATTCCACCCACAAAACCCCCACGACCACTTCTTCCGCCGCACTTTTGATGTGCTCGAAAATGCCCGCGCACTGCTGAAACTCCAACTGCCGGCGACGCTCTATGAAAGGCTCGATCCGGATTCCATCCAGCCCGCCAAAGAATCCTTTCTGGCCGCCGACGAACATGAAAATCGGCTCGATGCCCTCTACACAGCTCGCATGCGGAACGGGACACAGGTTTGGATCTGGCTGCTGCTCGAACACAAAAGCTGGGTCGATCGCAGAATTGCTCTGCAACTGCTCAGATATGTGCTCAGAATCCACGAATGGCTCGACCGTAATGGCCAGCCGCCGGGTGTCATTATTCCAATTGTGGTCTACCACGGAGAACACGTCTGGGACGAACCGACGTCGCTCCGTGACAAGGTGCAGGCCGAGGACGACCTGCTGGACTTCGTACCCGATATGCGAGTCATACACGTCGATTTGAACCTGCTGAAATCCGCATTTTTGCCGGACTTTCCGGAACTGGAAGCCCGTGTTCGTGCCCTGCAGATTTCTCGCTCCCCGGAACTGCCCTTCGAATCGCTGGCGGACCTCTTCAAACTTCTGCAGAACTGGGGAAAAATCCATTCCCAACAGGACACGCTCAACGATATTATGATTTATCTGTGCTCAGTGTTTGACGCGCCGAACCTCGAACAACTGGAACTCGCATTTCACACTGGACAACTGCCAGGGTCGGAGAAACAAATGCCCAATTGCCTTGAAGCACTCTTTGCACGCGGCGTTGAACAGGGCCTAGAAGAGGGTCTTGAAAAGGGCCTCGAACGTGGACGCGAGCAGGGCCTCGAACGCGGACGCGAGCAGGGACTCGAACGCGGACTCCTCGCCGGTCGCATTCGTACTCTGCAGCAGGTGCTCAATCAGCCGACAATGACGCCCCGCGAACTGGCCTCAAAATCCCTCACTGAACTGCAGGCGCAGGCTGCAGAACTGGCATCGCTGCTGAATCTTGACCCGCAGTGACGGGTCCTTCCTCCCCCCACTGCCGGCCTGTGCTCGATCACAGTCGCCTCGCGTCCTCACTGGATAAACGCCAGGGTCGGAGAAACACATGCCCAATTGCCTTGAAGCACTCTTTGCACGCGGCTTTGAACAGGGATTCCAACAGGGATTCCAACAGGGATTCCAGCAGGGATTCCAGCAGGGATTCCAGCAGGCACGCCTCGCCGGTCGCATTCGTGCTCTGCAACAGGTGCTCAATCAGCCAACAGTGCCGCCTCG
>SXXK01000166.1 GCA_005791255.1 Planctomyces sp. | reverse complement strand
TCGCGCTGACCGGAGTCACGACTGTAAAGCAGCACGACACGATACTCAACCAGCAGTCCTGACAGGTTGGGCTTCAGAGGCTCTCGCTGAAGTACAGTCAGATCGAGGAATCGGTCGAGAATCTCGTCCGGATTAACCAGTCTTTCCCTGGCTCTGGGCTCCTCGCGAGCCCCGCGTCCCTGCTGGTACATCGGCAGGGCATTCGGGCTTTCCAGCTGCAGCGGTGGATTGATGCCGGCTTCATTGTGCACCTTCACCAGAAAGGCTCGCCACCCCTGCTGCATGAGCTCCCTGCGGACCGGTCCCTCCGAGACTTTCACTCGGCTTTCCGGGTTGATATTGATCATGGCGAGGCACAGCGGATCAAGGACTTTTTGCACAGCAGTGACTGCGGAACGATCGTCCGGCATCGCCATTGCCGCATCGAGTGCAGCCACCGCGTCCGGCTGCAGCGGTGCCCCCGCAAATGCCAGCGCTTCCGTCAGTCGGCGTATCGACGCCATCAACGGCTGACGCTCAACTCCGGTGATCACTGGTATGTCCTGAGACAGTCCCTGACCGGCGCCGCAGATGACGGCTGCCAGCAGCAGAGAACTGTACCAGCCGGCTCGCAGTAACGCTTGCATCATTCGACTCCCTGGCAGGGACCCGTTATCTGCGTGTCGGTGACCTGCCAGTCAGGATGCCGAAAACATCAGCAGAGACGCCCGCTGCCGGAAGCATTCTGGCTGGAATTCATGGCAGAGTCGAGCGTGCGGAGACTCGGGATCAGGACAGCGGAATGGGCCAGTTCCAGCCAGCCGAAAAACCTCCGTCCACGTACAGCGTCTGGCCGGTCATGAAGGCAGATGCCCGCGACGCCAGAAATACTGCCGTTCCAGCCATATCGGCCGGCACGCCCAAACGCCCCAGAGGTGCATTCGCGAGGTTCCAGGCCTGCATGCCTTCGTCTGACCACAGTCCGCGAGTCAGGTCTGTCAGGACAAAGCCAGGAGCAAGACTATTGACACGAATGCCGTGCCGACCCCACTCGAGCGCCAGACCGCGGGTCATTCCCTGCATGCCGAATTTGCTCATAGCGTAGGGCAGCACGGCTTTCAGCGGCATCCACGTATTGAGCGATTCGATGTTGATCTGGATGCCACCACCACCACGTTCAATCATGTGCCGACCGACTCGCTGCGACATCAGGAAGGCACCCCGCAGGTTGGTGTCCAGAATATGATCGTAGTCTTCGGCGGTGACTGTTTCCGCACGCTTTCTTCGATTCACGCCGGCCACATTCACCAGTGTGTCGATGCGGCCTCGCAGTTCGAGTGTGGCTGCGACAGTGCTGTCAATCTGCTGTTCATCGGCCACATCACAGACCAAACCATCAACAGCCATGCCGGCAGCCCGCATCTCCGCAACAGCGAGGTCCACAGAGGTCTGGCTCTTGCTGCAGATCACCACGCTGGCACCGCGTCGACTGAATTCCTCAGCGATTGCCCGACCGATGCCCCGGCTGCCGCCAGTGATCAGTACTGCCTGGCCGGAGATTGAAAACAGTTCATCGGAATCCGGCATCAGCCACCTCCGTCCGACTTACTGCTTTTCGGGGCTGAATCTGCGGACTTTGTGCTGCCCGCAGCACCGCCACCATCGGAAGCCTTTTTCGCCGCCTCAGCGCCCTTGCGGTACGAGTCACTGCGGTAGTCGGTTTGGTAAAAGCCAGACCCGCGAAAAATGATTCCGCCACCAGCACTGATCAGTCGCTCCGCTTTGGCACGCCCGCACTCCGGGCATTTTTTCGTGGGCCTGGCACTGATGGACTGGAACTCTTCCCATTTGTGTTCGCAGTTGCCGCACTGATACTCATAAGTAGGCATCGGTAATTCTCCACTGTCCAACACGTCTCTGGCAACACTCGCCCGCCATAAATTTTCAGGCCTGTGGCGGAGCACACGAAACAATCACCCGCGCCGGCCGAACCACCCTGTCGTGCATGCGGTAGCCAACTTCGACTTCCTGCAGCACCGTCATGGGCTCGTGGTCCGCCGACGGAATCTGCGTCAGGGCTTCATGCAGGTTCGGGTCAAACGGACGCCCAACAGCTTCGATCGGCTCGGCAGAGTGCAGCTTCAGAATGTCTCGAAACTGCTGCACCACCATGCGAATGCCGTCCAGCAGCACCTGTTTGTCACCAGTCTGCTCGCCACTGCTGACAGCCCGATTCAAACCGTCCAGGCCCGGCAGCAGATCTCTTACCAGACGCAGCGATTCGTACTTCCTCGCGTCATCCTGATCTCGCTGAACTCGCCTGCGGTAGTTTTCGAGGTCAGCATAGCTGCGCATCAGCCGCCCCTGCAGGTCATCGATCTTTGCCTGTAATTCCGCCATCTGAGTAAAACCTCCGGCTCCAGCCGCATCCGCAAAAGCTGCGGCCGCCTGGTCCAGTTCATCCGGTGCCGGATTCATGTCATTCGTCCCGCCGTCACTCATCGTTCATGCTCCTGAGCAGTCCAGCCACATCTGCTCTGTGCTGTGAGGACACAGCACCGAAAAAACCGGACCGCAAACTTCTGTGTACCTTCAGACACTATGTTTCACTGCTTTCCTCGCCGGAACCTGAGAAAAACTCACGCACCTGCTCGAAGAATGATTTCCGCTGCGGCATGACATTCTTGTGATCAAGCTCTGCCAGTTTCCGCAGCAGTTCCTCCTGCTCTCCTGTCAGCTTCTTTGGCACCTCAACCTGAATTTCCACCAGCAGGTCACCCGGACGGCCGGCTCCGCCCCGCGGATCAGGCATGCCATAGCCCTTCAGGCGGCTGGTTTCTCCCGGTTGAGTGCCTGGTCGAATCTTCAGCATTTCACGGCCTTTGAGGGTCGGAATCTCAATCTCCGCCCCCAGTGCGGCCTGGGCAAATGTGACCGGCAGACGATAGTTCAGGTCCTGCCCTTCGCGTTTGAACAACGGATGCTCACGCACTTCAATTTCCACATACAGGTCTCCGCGCGGACCGCCATTCTGTCCGGCTTCACCTTCGCCCCGCAGACACAGCTGCATCCCCGTGTCCACCCCTGCAGGAACGGACAGTTCCCGCACAACTTCCTTTATCTGTCGACCCTGGCCACTGCACGCCGTGCAGGGGTCACGCACAACAGAACCACGACCACGGCAGGTTGGGCAGGCCGTCTGCATCCGGAAGAATCCCTGAGTCGTCATGACCTGACCACGGCCCATACAGGTACTGCACTTTGCCGGAGCACTGCCGGGACGGCAGCCTGAACCCTGACAGGATTCGCAGGCCTCATGACGGGAAATTCGGAGTTCGCGGCGACAGCCGGCATAAGCTTCCGGAAGATCAATCCGAACAGTTGCCTGCAGGGAATCCCCCCGCGAAGCACCGCCGGATCGACCACCACCGGATCGGTTTCCAAACTGAAAGCCAAAACCCTCGAACAGATCCCCGAACGCGTTAAAGATGTCACCAACGTCCTGGAATCCGGCACCGCCCCCGGACGCCCCTTTGACTCCCGCATGACCAAACCGGTCATAACGCGCCCGCTTGTCGTCATCGTTCAGCACGTCGAAGGCCTCAGATGCCTCCTTAAACTTCTGCACGGCAACTTCGTCCCCCGGATTTCTGTCCGGATGGTACTTTGCTGCCAGTTTTTTGTACGCCCTTTTAAGTTCTTCGGGGGTCGCGGTGCGGGACACCCCGAGCACTTCGTAGTAGTCACGCTCTGCAGACATCTCAGAACCGCCTATGAAAAACGGGACACCCCACAGGTGTCCCGCTGACTTCAGTCATCGGCTGTAAAGCCCCATCAATCCCTGGAGGTCACGCTGGCCCGGCAAACGGACGGCTTGCCGGGCAGCATCACCATCAGCGAATCACACCTTCAGAAGCCGGCTTCTTACCGCCATCCGCATCTTCGGTCTTGGTGACAAGCACCGAGGTCGTCAGCATCAGGCCGGCAATCGAGGCTGCGTTGGACAGAGCATTTCGAACAACCTTGGCCGGGTCCAGAATACCAGCCTTCAGCATGTCGACATACTCATCGCTGGCGGCATCGTAGCCCATGCTGCCGGACAACTGCCGAATCTCGTCAGCAATCACCGCACCATCCTTGCCGCAGTTCTCAGCAATCGTGCGTGCCGGTGCTTCGAGTGCCTTAGCGATAATGCGTGCCCCGATTGCCTCGTCGCCGGGCAGTTCGAGTTTTTCGACTGCAGAAATAGCCCGCAGCAGAGCCACGCCGCCACCTGGCAGGATACCTTCTTCGACCGCAGCACGAGTTGCATGCAGGGCATCTTCCATGCGTGCCTTGGTCTGCTTCATCTCCGCTTCAGTGCTGGCACCCACCGAAATTACAGCCACACCACCGGTCAGTTTGGCCAGGCGTTCCTGGAACTTTTCCCGATCGTAGTCACTGTCAGTCTTCTCAATGTGGTCGCGAATCTGCTGTACGCGCACCTTGATGTCTTCAGAACGGCCCGCACCTTCGATGATGGTGCAGTCATCCTTACCAACTTCAACACGCCGAGCAGAACCGAGGTGACCGACCTCGACGTTCTCAAGAC
>SXXK01000165.1 GCA_005791255.1 Planctomyces sp. | reverse complement strand
CTGCGGGAACTGGAGAAGGCCGGCCTGATTCGCAAGGTGGCTCGTTCGAACGACCGTGAAGTTTACGAGCACGACTACGGGTATCCCCAGCACGACCACTTCATCTGCGAGAAGTGCAGTCAACTGGTCGAGTTTCGTAATGAGGAAATCTCTTCAGTGCTGGAGCGAGTCTCAGCGGAGCATGGTTTTCGCATGAAGGGGCATCGGCTGGAAGTGCACGGCATCTGTGACGCCTGTGCGCGTCCGCCAGTGCGTCGGCATCGCAAACTGGACATGATCTGACATCAGGTCGGGGGTGCGATGGCGGTCTCCAGCATGGCTCGTGCAATTTCCTCGCAGGCGGAGATGGAATTGTTGACATTCCAGAAATCATCAGGTTTCTGATAGAGGCTGCAGTTTTCGAGGTCCTGTTCGCCGGACTGGCAGGAATCCGGCCGCACAAGGAAGTACTGCTGTGTCCGCAGGCCGGTCCAGCCATCACCTGAAATGGTCAGCATACGTTGCAGAGATTCCGGGTGCTGCTGTGAAATGAGCAGAAGGCTGAGCGGAGTCAGCAGCAGAGGAGCAGTCGGATCCTGTGGCGGGGCAGGGGGCTCCGGTTCCGCTGGCAAAGCCAGCAGTTCGGAAATTGTGGGCAGCAGGTCATTGCTGCCGCAGAGCATTTGTATGCGAGCGTTCCGCCTGTTGAGTGGCAGTATCCAGAGCGGGACTCGAATTTCCGTTTCGCAACAGGCTGCCGCAAAATGCTGCGGCAGGTTGCGGCTGAGCCCTTTGAAGCCGGTGATGATCAATATGGGTTGTTGAGCTGATTCGCCGCAACTGGCATGCAGGGATCGGACTCTCTGCAGTACTGTCGTGAGTGTTTCAAAGGATTCGCCACCGGTGGCAGTGATTACCAGCAGGTCCGCTATCGAGGCGCCGTTCTCATTGGTATCGGACGACAGATCATCGCTGAGTCCGCAGCGTGACACTGTGAATTCTGATGGCCCGGTGAGGGTGGGGGCGAGTTTCGCGTGCCGGCAGTATTTTCCGGCTGCCTGCATGCGTGCCAGGAATCTGCGGCAGGCTTCGGGACCACCGAGGTATTCTGTGACCGAGCATTCGGGAGTTGGGTGCTGGCTGTAGTACTGTTCAAAGAACAGAGCTTCAGCATCGAGATCATCGAAGGGGTGCCAGTCTGTCCTGTCGGCAGTTGCTGTTCCCTGATTTTCCATCGCTGGAAAAGGGCAGCAATCCAGCAGCAGCAGCCATACTGAAGCAGGTGGTTGGTCTGAGCGAGCCATGATGTTGAGCGAGCTCTGTTGCGGGGAAAACCAGCGAGGTGGACACCGCGCCAGTGTAGGCTGACGAACGCTGCGGGGCCAGTGTGGTGCATGTGGCTGTCGATCGCAGGACTGTATTTCACTCTGCTGCGGGTGTGGACAGTTCAGGAGCCTGCATGAAACGGAGAAACTGTGTTTCGAGCAGGACGGGATCCCCCACCAGGCTGCGAAACAGTTCCAGTCTCTGCTCAGCAGTTCCTGCTCCGGGGCCGGGCTGGCGGGCTGTGAGGCGAACATACTTTGCGAAATTTTGTCTCAATTCCTTCTGATCATTTGAGCAGAGGAAGCAGGTAAAGGCCCAGGCAAGACTGTAGGCGTCGAGCGATTGTCGTGAAAAATGATCGTCGGATGCGATGATTCCAGCGAGATCACCGGGTTGATATCGGGGCAGATACTGTTCGTGAAACCAGAGCAGTCGTTCATGGTTGATGCAGTCTGTGACGGAGTTCTGTTGTTCACTGCGTGTGCGGGCCGCATCGGATTCGAGGTACAGGGCGAGGCCTTCCACGAGCCATTGCGGTCCGTGCGCGGTACGACTGTGCACTCCGCAGTTGAATCCAATTTGATGGCAGGCTTCGTGTGTCAGCGTGGTGCGTGTGAGTGCGGAGACCCGAACGAAGTCATTTGCCTGTGTTGTATTCCGGCTGGCATCCGGTGCAGAGGTCAGGATTGTTTGTTCGGCAGGCGATGAGTTGGGGTGGGGCGCGTCACGTTCCAGAACCGCGATGCGATTGGATTTGATGGAGTAGTAACCGCTGAGATCTTCTGACCATTTCATCTGATCACGATCGCAGTAGTGTCGGAAGAGTTCTTTGTCAGGGAAGATAATGGCCGTCAGGGGCAGTTGGGGTGGCTCTGGTTCGAATCCAAGTTTCTGAAAGCGTGCGTGCATTTCCAGAAACAGCTGTTCCAGTTCCTGTCCGTAGAGACGTGCTGATGCTGCGGGAGCAGCGACGATGCAATGCTGCGTGGTGATGACTGCGTAGGAGGGAGGCAGTTCCTTCTGCAGTCCGTTAATGTGATCGGTCGTATCTGCCAGGCGAAAGTTTTCGGCGATGACCTGCATTGAAGAAATGTGATTGACTGAAAGCTGGTGAACGGCTCCGAAGGGGTCCATCAGCCAGACGTGATTACCGCTGCGGCTGAGCAGACGACCGGTGTAGGATTGTTCCCCGATTCTGAGTTCAATCAGTCGGGGTCCGTCTGCGGCGGTGGCGGGGCAGGGCAGGCAGAAGCACAATGCGACAGTGGCGACGATCGCCAGTGTTTTGAGAGTGTGAGTGCGGGTTGGCAGCGGAGTCATGCGGATTGAGCAGGCGACAGTGTGATCTGTTCAGGAGACGCGGTGTCAGTGCTGGTTGCTCAAGTCTGACCTTTGCTGCGCCCGGCATCGTCGGCTGGCTGTAAGAATTCTGTCGTTTTGAGAAATCAGTGGTGAACTTGAGGAGCTGTTGCAAAGCGGCATCATGGGGATTTCGTGGTGCTGCCTGGGAATTCGCGAATCCGGGCGGTTCTGCGTCCTGCGTCCGTCGGGCTTGACCTGTTCCGGCATCCGGGGACACTGCACCCTGGCGGCCGGAGGCAGCAGGCAGTGGTCTGCAGGTTCAGTCGGCCATTGAATTCTGATGGTGGATGGGGAGTGCCATGTTGCGAACGGGGCAGTTTGCGGGATCAGTGGGGAAAGCAGTGTGGCTGTTATCAGTCGTGGTGGCTTTCCCGGGGTTATCGCGGTCTGAGGACTGGCTGCAGTGGCGTGGGCCGAATCGCAACAACATTGCGTCGACGGGTCAGCAGATTCCGACGGAGTGGGGTGCTGAAAAGAATGTTGTCTGGCGTGCGAGCGTACCTGGTCGTGGCCATTCATCACCGCTCATCGTCGGTGATCTTGTGGTGCTGGGGACAGCGGATGAGTCCGCGGAGACTCAGAGTGTGGTGGCCTACAGTCGGGCGGACGGACGGCAGCGCTGGCAGACTCTGATCAGTCAGGGCGGGTTTCCGCCGGTGCACGCCAAGAACACGCATGCGTCGTCCAGTGCTGCGTCGGATGGGCGGATGGTGTATCTGTCATTCTGTCATCATGAGAAGATAGAAGTGGTGGCACTGGACATGACGGGTAAGGTTGTCTGGCGTGTGGATGCGGGGAATTTTCGGCCGCAGGCGTACGAGTATGGCTATGCTGCTTCTCCGACGGTGTACCGCGATACTCTGATCGTGACAGCGGACTGTGACACATCTGCGTGGATCAGGGCCTTCCGTCTGACTGATGGCGAGCAGCTTTGGGTACGAGAGCGACCGCTGATGCTGAACTGGGGGTCTCCGATTGTGGCGACTCTGGGCGGGCGTGACCAGTTGTTGCTGAGTGGAACAAACATGATTGCCGCTTACGATCCGACCTCGGGGGCTCCGCTGTGGAGCACGCCGTGTCTGACGATGGCAACCTGCGGAACCTGCATCTGGGCGGACGGAATGGTATTTGCCAGCGGTGGTTATCCGGACGCAGAAACGGTGGCAGTTCGAGCGGACGGATCGGGCGTCGTGTGGAAGAACAAGGTGAAGTGTTACGAGCAGTCGATGCTGGTTGCGGGCGGGCATGTGTATGCGTTCAGTGATCAGGGAGTGTTTTACTGCTGGAATGCGAAGACGGGTGAAGAACGCTGGAAGCAGCGTCTGCGGGGCCCGGTATCGAGTTCGCCGCTGATGGTGGGTGATCTGATACTGGCGACGAATGAGGCTGGAACGACGTGGGTAATCCGGGCGAATCCTGAGAAGTATGAACTGGTGGCTCAGAATCAACTGGGGGATTCGGGATTTGCATCGATGGTCGCCGTGGACGGGCAGTTGTTTGTTCGCACGTCGACGGGTGATGGAGCAGGGCGTACGGAATCGTTGTATTGCCTGGGTCAAAAGAAGCAGCCCTGAAATGTCGCATACTGGTTCGGGGATAGTGCTGCTGGGCGGCGGAGTTGTGGGTCTGACTACGGCTCTGTTGGTCAGGCAGCGTGGTGTTGAGGTCACGGTTGTCGAGCGTTCGCTGATCGGACGTGAGGCATCGTGGGCCGGCGCGGGAATGCTGCCGCCGGGCAGGGCAATGACAGCGGAATCGGCTGAAGTCAGGCTGAGATCATTCAGTTGCCTGTGCTGGTCAGAGCTGAATGATCTGCTGCAGCGTCTGACGGGCGCGGATAACGGATATCGTATCTGTGGTTCCTGCGTGCTGGCGGATGCTGCGGAGGAGGCGGAGCGTGAGGCCGCACGGTGGGCGAGTGAGGGTGTGCTGGCGGAAGTGCTGGACGGCGGCTCTTTGCGGCAACGATTTCCGATGCTCAGTGCGGCTTGTTCTGCGGCAGTCTGGCTGCCTGAATTTGCTCAGGTCAGGAATCCGTGGCATCTGCAGATCCTGAGGTCTGCCTGTGAATCTGCGGGTGTTTCGATCGTGGAGAACGCTGGTGATGCATCGCTGGAGTGTGGCTCCGGACGCATCACGGCGGTCAGAACTGCGGACCGGGTGCTGTACCCGACAGCAGTCTGTCTGACTTCGGGCGCGTGGACCGGTGGTCTGCTTGAGCAGTTTGGTGTGCAGTCGCGAATCAAGCCGATTCGCGGGCAGATGGTTCTGATGCGTGTGGGTGCAGGGTGGTTGCCGGGTGTGGTGGAGTGTGGCCGGCGATACCTTGTACCGCGGCACGACGGGTTACTGCTGGCTGGATCGACTGAGGAGGATGTCGGGTTCTGTCGAGAGAACACGGTTGCCGGAGTTCGCGGTCTGCTGGAGTTTGCCTGTGAGCTTGTTCCGGAGCTGGCGGTGGCCCCGATTGTGAAGACGTGGGCCGGGCTGCGTCCGGGGACTCCGGATGGTTTGCCGCTGCTGGGGCGAGTGGCTGGCTGCGAGAATCTTTATGTGGGGGCAGGGCACTTTCGTTCCGGGCTGCAGATGTCTCCGGGGACGGCGAGAATTCTCTGTGATCTGATGCTGGATGGTCGGTCCCCGATCAGTCTTGAGGGTCTGCAGGTGGAGCGATTTTCTGCGGGTGTGTGGAAGGGTGCATCATGCGAGCGGTAGTTCAGCGGGTTTCCGAGGCGTCGGTCACGGTTGCCGGAGAAGTGACGGGGCAGATTGGCCGGGGTTTTCTGGTTTTGCTGGGTATTGCGGCGGATGATTCTGAAAAGGATGTGGTCTGGATTGCGGAGAAGATTGCCGGTTTGCGTGTTTTTGAGGATGCGGAAGGGCGGATGAATCTGAGCCTCGGAGATGTCTCGGGTGCGGTACTGCTGGTGAGTCAGTTCACACTTTACGGAGACTGCAGGAAGGGTCGACGTCCCAGTTTTGTGGAGGCGGCTCGACCTGAGGTGGCCCTGCCGCTGTATCAGAGTGCCGTGGCTGAGCTGCGAGGGCATGGACTGGCGGTGGAGACGGGCAGGTTTCAGGCCCACATGGACGTGCGTCTGTTGAATGATGGTCCGGTGACGCTGCTGCTGGACAGTCGCCGGCAGTTCTGATGCTGTGATTTGCGGTTTGCAGTGCGGGACTGCCCTTCTCTGCCGGATTTTCAGTTCTGGTGGTGCCTGATCCGGACTTTTCGTCAGAATACCTGCAGTATTCGCCCTTTCTCGGTGTCTCCCAACCCGCCTATAATGGTGGGGATTTTGCCGTTGGGCTCATGGATGTCCGCCTATGAATTCGTCGCAGATTATTGATCTGGTGGTATTGTGCGTGCTGCTTTACTGCACGATACGCGGCGCGTCCCGGGGTTTGCTTTCGCAGCTTGCGTGGGCGGCTGCGCTGCTGCTCTGTTTCAAATTCTCGGGGACGCTTTCTCCACTGATCGAACCATTGATTGCGGTTGAGCCTCCGCTGAAGCACTGGCTGTCGATGCTGGCGGTTTATGTGGCGCTGTGCGGAGCGACATTTTTCGGGGCCGGTTTGATCGGCAAGTGGCTTGAGGACGCTCGACTGGGAGGATTTGATCGGCATCTGGGAGCGCTGCTGGGTCTGGTCCGGGGTGTTGTGATCTGCATGACGGCGATGTACTTTTTGATCACAATGTCACCGGACATTCGAAATGCTGTCAGCAGGACGTGGTCGGGATACGGTGCCGCATTGATTCTCAGTCATTCGCAGGTACTGCTGCAGCT
>SXXK01000013.1 GCA_005791255.1 Planctomyces sp. | reverse complement strand
CTTTGCAAAATCAACTGCTGATGCGGCCCGCGTCGAACTCAGGTTTGACGACGGGCCATTTTTTCGGCCATTCGGATCGCCTCAAGCATACCCGCAGCCGTCGCCGGACGGTCCGCTCGCCATGCACGATCAAACGCCGTGCCGTGCGTCGGACTGGTACGAATCAGAGGCAGGCCCAGAGTAATGTTCACGGCTGCGTCAAAGCCAATCAGCTTGATCGGGATATGCCCCTGATCGTGGTACATGGCCACGACACCATCAAACTCACCAAGCACCGCCCGCCGTATCAGTGTGTCCACAGGAAACGGGCCCGACACATTCATCTCACTGTGGCAGTGTGCGACCGCTGGTTCAATCACCAGCTGCTCCTCGTTGCCAAACAGCCCATGCTCACCACCATGCGGATTCAGAGCGCAGACGCCAATCGCCCGACGTACGTTGCCGGCACTGGACAGGAATTGATCCATCAGTCGAATCTTTTCAGTCACCGCCTCCGTCGTCAGTAATCCGGGGACGCTGGCCACCGATGTGTGCAATGTCACATGCACAATACTGACGCCATCCGTTCCGGCCAAACCTGCTTCCGCCGAATCGCGTCCGAGCAACCGACGCACCGGTGTCAGAGCTGGTTCCGGGAGATGCAGCATCATCGCGAACTCTGCGACACCACACCGTTCTGCCAGAATCTCGGTATGACCGGGGTAGTGATGCCCGGCCAAATGCAGTGATTCCTTGTTCAGTGGAGCGGTAACTATCGCATCCACCGCGCGTGCCTGCGCCAGCTCAACAGCGTGAATCAGGCAGCGATACGCCGCATCTCCGGCCGCCGCACTGATCACTCCTGCCGGTGCCTCGGCCACGTCCGGACCGCACGGATCACAAACCGGAATCTCACCTGCCGACCACACATCCGACACACGCCCCCTCAGGCCCGTACCGTCTGCAGCCATCTCAATCCGCCGAAACAGCAGCGGGCTTCCGACCAGCGCGGCCGCCCGCTGCAGGACCGGCAGCGAGCCGATCACCAGCGGAACTGCCCCGCGAGGGAACTCGGCGGAATCCAGCGCCCTGACAATGACCTCCGGCCCGATCCCCGCCACATCACCGATCGTGATCGCCAGCAATGTGCTGCCCATACTCTTCCCCGGACATCAGTCCTCAGACAGCACCAGCTGCTCAGCTCGAAATACCGGACCCTCGATGCACGTCCGACGATAATCCCAGCTTCCGTCCGGTTGCCGCACCTTTGTTACGCAACTGAAGCAGGCGCCGAAACCACAGGCCATCGGAGTTTCCAGGGACAGCCAGCAGGGCACCCCATAACGCTCGCACACCGCAGCCGTCGCACGCATCATCGGCTCAGGCCCGCAGCAGTACACATGCGTTTCTGACGCACCCTGCTGCAGACGCTGCTCCAAAAGCGAGGTTACATAACCGCGGTGACCTGCCGAACCATCATCCGTCGCCAGACTGACCTCGAGGCCCGGCATCCGAAAATCATCAAGACCCGCCAGATAGGCGCTGTTGCGGACACCGTACAGCAGTGTCGTGGTCTGCGGACGCACACTGACTGCCCGCGCCGGACTGCCGTACGTATTGTGCCCAAGTGCCTCACGAGCCACAGCCAGAAATGGAGTCTGGCCAATGCCCCCGGCCACGCAGATCAGATGCCGACACTCCGGCACAGGAAAACCATTTCCCAGTGGCCCCCAGACACTGACCACATCACCTGCACGCCAGCCCGACATCAGCGACGTCAGCTTGCCAATCTTCACAAATCCGAATTCCACCCCGCTGATCTGCCCCTCCGCGTCCCGACACACGTCAAAGAGTGCGAACGGACGCCCGAGCAGCGGATCACTGCCCTGCTGTGGTCGAATCATGAAAAACTGGCCAGGCACGATGTCTCGACCCAGCTGCGGACATTCCAGCTTCACTGCCCACGTGTCCCGCGCCAACTGACGCACACCGGATACCGTTGCTGCGTGCTGCCGCGCCTGCAGACACTGTCCCGGAAAACAAGTCTCTGTTCCCATCCCGCTCACTCTCCAGTGTTCCGCTGCACTGGCAGCGTCACTTCAAATTCCGTTCCCGATGCATCCGAACGCACCAGTTCAATGTCACCGCCCAGAGAATTCCTGGTGATGTGACGACAGACAAACAGCCCCAGCCCCGTCCCGTGATCCTTCGTGGTGAAGTACGGCTGAAAAATCTGCTTCTGAGCATCCTTCGAAATTCCATGACCCTCATCCCGGATGCGAATTGCCAGTCGCTCCGGTCGCCCGGACTCCGCTGCCAGCAGCCGCGTCGAGATTTCGATCGATGCGCCCTCCGCCATTGCATCCAGGGCATTCAGGATCAGATTCAGCATCACCTGCACCAGCTGATCATGCACCGTCCGGATCTGCGGCAAACCCTCCGCAAACGATGTCACCACCGTTTTGCCCTTCCAGCGACCATAATACTTGGCAATGTTCAGCGCATCGTTGATTGCTGAATGCACGTCCGCCGAGGCCAGCTGTTCGTTCGCCGGACGACTGAATCGCGTCAGTTCCTTCAGAATTCGCTGAATTCGCTGCAGCTGGCCGTCCACCAGTTGCAGACGCTCACCCACCGCGCTGTCCGTGTTCTTGCGACTCATCAGTTGCACGATGGAGCTGATCGACGCCAGAGGATTGCCCACCTCGTGAGCAATGCCGGCCGCCAGCAGGCCGAATGCCGCCTGCTTCTCCTGCTGGACCAGCATCGCCTGAGACTCCTGCAGCTCTCTGGTTCTGGCAGAAATCCGACGCTCCAGATGCTGCTGGTTCGATTTCAACTGCTCGTTCAGCAGAGCCAGTCGCTGCCCTGCCTTTTTCAGCAGTCCCGTCAGCGAAACAATCGCCCACGTCCCCCAGCCCATAAACACGAGCGTCAGCAGCCCCGAGACCAGCTGGTGACTGCCGGCGTCCTCCTCTGCCAGCATCCGCGGCTCTGCGTTACTGAATAACCCCAGCAGCAGATAACTGATCGAATGCAGACCGAAAGTCGTGTATGTCACGGATGAGGAATGCCGGATCGCACACACCATCAGAGACAGAAAATAATAAAATCGAAACGGACTGGTCACACCTTCGTCAAAATGACACAGCAGGCCAATGAACAACGCCTCCATCAGCGAGATTGCCATGCGATAGTTGGTGAGCAGCAACCGCCCCTTCCAGCTTGCCAGCGTGTCAATCAGTGCATACGCAGCGCCCAGCGTCAGCATCGCGTTCAACTCGCGAGGACTGCCGACCTGAGTCCCGAAGTTCACATACAGGTATCCAATTCCCAGCCCGAACCAGCGAATCCGGACCGTAATTGATTCTGCCTCTGTCTCACGCTCGACCGGATCAAACAGTCGACCTGATGCCGCAGCCCGGAAACTGGCGGGGATCCGAAAAATTCCCGACGGCGAATCCGCCGGAAATCGACTGCCCTGACCTGGATTTTCCACGGAACTCATATCGCCGCCCGGTACTCAACTTTAAAACCCACCGCAGCCACCGCACGGATTCCGCAGCGAACACAACCGCAATCCCCAGCCGCACCTCGTGCATTCTACGCCCTCAACCCGCCTTCCGCACAGTCGCAGACAGCGTTTTCCCTGCCGCCGCAGGCAAACTTCGGCAGATTCTGCAGCACCGCAATCCAGCCGATTGACCGGGGTGTCGCACCGGCAACGACCGATAATACTTCTGCACCAACCCAGGTCCGCACCCTCCCCGCGAAACGAAAATCATGGATACGGCCATCCAGAGATTCCTCGGCTTCCTCAAAATTGAACGCAATTCGTCCGAATTGACGATCAAGTCCTACGCCGATGACCTCAACCACGTCTGCGAATTCCTGCAGGAACACACCGGGAAAATTCCGCACCCGGCACAGATCGATACTGCGATCCTCCGCAGCTACGTCGCATGGCTCCACGAATGCGGCTACGCTCGCACCACCGTCGCCAGAAGACTGGCCTGCCTCCGCAGCTTCTTTCGCTACTGCAATCGTGATGGAATCTGCGAAACCAATCCCGCCAGGCCACTGCGCACTCCCCGCAGCGGACGCAAATTGCCCCACTTCCTCACCACCGAACAGGTCGGCTCTCTGCTCACAGCTCCTCCGGCAAATACTCCACCCGGAATTCGCGACAGGGCCATTCTGGAAACCATGTACTCCGCCGGCCTGCGAGTCTCCGAGCTGGTAGGACTCAATGTCACTGACTGGGACCGCGGATCCGGCATCGTGCGAGTCCTCGGGAAAGGTCGCAAGGAACGGCTCGCTCCCATCGGCAGCTACGCCTCCAAAGCACTCGACCAGTGGCTGGAAGTGCGACAGCCGGATCCGAAAGCCCCGGAAAAACAGCGGTTCGCCATGTTCCTGAACCGCTTCGGTCGCAGGCTGACCACCCGCAGCATCGGCAGACTGCTGGAAACCCACATCGCCACCGCCGGACTGTCGCAGCAAACCACTCCCCACACGCTCCGGCACACGTTCGCCACCCACCTGCTTGACGGAGGTGCAGATCTTCGCAGCGTCCAGGAACTCCTCGGACACAAAAGCCTCACAACCACCCAGATTTACACCCACGTCAGCACTCGCCGGCTGCGAGAAACCTACGAAAAGGCACATCCTCACGCACCGCGCAACCGACCTTCCTGACAGAGCGACCGGAAGGCCTGAGATTTCCGGCCTTCCAGTGTCGCCATGACCTCGCCTTTTGCTAAGATCCGTCCGACGAGCTTCACTCGTCACTGAACTCCCGGGAAAAGACACGGATGTCGAACCCTCAAACACCTGCAGGCTGCCCCTTCGCCAACCGACCACTCACAGTGTTTCCTGCCGCTCAGGCGAACCAGGTCACTGCCGATGGTCCCGCGCCCGTCGAATTCGGCTCGCTCCTGCAGTTCTCTGATGATCCCATCGCCTGCATGCGGCGTCTGCACCAGAAGCACGGCGATCTCGCAGTACTCCAGGACGGCGGCCAGAAACTGGCCTTCGTCTTCTCCCCGGATCTTAATCGCCAGGTTCTGGCCGACAGCGATTCCTTCCAGTCCCAGTTCTTCGCAGTGCGCGGCAGCCGCAACTCATCGCAGCGGCGCGTCACCTCGGGACTGCTCAGTCAGAATGGAGCAGAACACCGCGATACCCGCCGACTCCTCAAGGATGTCTTCGCCAAAAAAGCACTCCCTGGCTACCACGGCATCATCTGCCGACTCACCAACGAACTCACCAGTCGCTGGAGCCGTGAATCACAGGTCGACCTCAACAGTGAAATGGTGCAGTTCATGCTTCGCATGACCAGCGCTCTGCTGTTTGGACTTGATGACCCCGCATTCGCCGAACGACTCGGAATTCTGATCGATCGGTGGACGCACCGTAATCACGAAGTCGGGATGGGAGCCCTCGTGTCGGCTCCGCAGTTCGCCCGCGGCTATGAACTGCTGCTCCAGCAGGCTGAAGAACTGGAAGCTTCCATCCGCGAAATGTTCGCAAGGCACCGCAGCGGCAGCTCTGACGGACTGAATATCCTGCACCTGCTGATGCAGGCCACTGAATCCGGTGGCAGCATGACTGACGATCAACTCACCGGACACTCCACGCTGCTCTTTGCAGCCGCTCACCTGACCACCGCTCACACCTTCAGCTGGACCCTGTTTCTCCTCGCTCAGCATCCCGATGTACTGGCCAGACTCACTCATGAACTGCAGACGCAGGTTGCCGGAGACGTCCCCACGCTCGAAGAACTGGAACAGCTGAAATATCTGGATGCCGTCATTCGCGAGAGCATGCGGATCCTGCCCGCCTCGTCGTATTCCCAGCGAGTTACCGCTGCGGCAGTGTCACTGGGACCAATGCAGCTGACACCCGGCACTCCCGTGATCTTCAGTCAGTTCATCACTCATCACCGATCGGACCTGTACGAGCAGCCCGATCGATTCCTGCCCGAACGCTGGGAACGCATCACACCTTCGCCCTACGCGTACCTGCCCTTCGGTGCCGGTCCCAGAATGTGCATCGGTGCACCACTGGCGATCGTCGAAATTCGCACCGCGCTGGTGATCATGCTGAAACGGTTCCACTTCCAGATCCAGCCCTGCAGCACGGTGGATGGTCGAGTCATTTCGACGATGCTTGGTCCCACCACACCCATACCGGCAAAACTGCTGCCGCCCGATCAGCTGCCACAAACCGTACCGGTGGCCGGCAGCATCCATTCGCTTGTGGAACTGCCACCAGCCGCTGTGATGACACCACAGCGACGAGCTGCCTGACACTCGGACTGTACGGAATCGGTGACCCGGAAACTCACCGGGTCACCTTCAGACTTTCAGCCGCAGGCGGCCCGTCGCCGGCTCAGGCTGCACGAAACGGGCGAGCATTGGCTGCCCACTGGATCCATGCCGTCACAGTCGCCAGATCCGGCTGTCCGGCTGTCTTCAGCAGCTTCTGACCCTCAGCAGAATCTGCCAGCGGCTGCACACTCGACAGCACCTGCTCCGGACGACGTTCCGACAGAGCCTCCGGAGTCACAATGCCGCAGGCCACCAGAATCTGAGCGTCGACGGAACGCAGCTCAGGAATCTGACACATCAGTCGTGCCTGAGCCTGCCACTGACGCACGACCGTCGCCGTGATCCGCCGCGATTTCAGCTTCTCGCTGACTCGTTCCGGAGTCATGCTCAGAAATTCCTCAACCGTTCGCAATCCCGCGGCCTGCAGCAGCTCAGCCGTTCGCGGCCCGATGGATGGGGCTGTTGCAACACTGCTCGTGCGGCTCAGAAAGAACCGCATGCCACCCACTCGCTCTGCTACCTGCTGACCGCCGTCGGACTCGGCCCGCTCCACACGATGTTCTCCCGTCAGCTGCTCACGGCGAGCTGTCCGCTTCGCCCGGCGGGAAGCCACAGTGGAGTCTGCCGCGACCCTGCGACGACGCTTCTTCGTCACAGGCACTGCCGGATTTTCCTCAGTCGCAGGGGTGTTCTGTACGGTCGCTGCAGAAACTTCAGCCGCCGATGATGGCACCCCGCCACGTGCGGTACGACGCGATGCCGCTCGAACTGCGGGTTTCGAAATCGTTTTGGCTCCGAATCGCGAACGTGTGCTGTAGACATCTTCCAGCGAACGCAGAAACTGTCCGAATCGCGCCCAGTTCAGCGCCTGCTGCCGGTCAATCAGGCGACCGGCCCGGCGATACCTGGCCCCCGCATCGGAACGCTGAAAACCGGTCACGCGCTCATACACCGTTTCAGGACGCAGCCGCGACAATTCTTCCGCTGAATGAATTCCCGCTGCAAACAGCAGCGCCGCGTCTCCTCGTCGCAGCAGAGGGACTCGCGCTGCCAGCTCCGCCTGACCCCATAATGCCTGCAGACGCTCAACCGGTACCACAAAACCCTTCAGCCGAATCAACTGCTCAAGCTCCGGTATCGTATGTCCCAGCAGCTCGCGAATTGTCTGCACCCCAGCCGTTCGCAGTGCCTCAAGCTCGCCGAGGCTGATGCCCGCCAGATCATCCACACCGTGATCCGCTTCAAGATAAAACAGCCAGTTTCCGGCCTGCCGATCTTCACCTGCTGTTTCCGCGTCGTCCGCGATGTGCAGCTGCAGCAGCGGTGCAGCCACGGTGGCTGCAACAGCTGCCGTCTGCGGCTCCGCGGCACTCTCCACCACTCGCACTGCGGCGACTGGTTCCGCAATCTGCGGCGCCGGTGACTCCGCCACCTCCGTCTGCGGCTCAGCGGTGACCCGCAACTCTGCCGCGACCACCACAGGTTCAGGCACTGCCGGGGCCGCTGTTGCTGGTGCCTGCAGTCCGGTCGCTGACGGCAACTGCTGCTGTACCGCCAGCGGCTGTGGAAACGCCCGCACATCCAGCCATCGCCCCTGCTGCTCCGGTACGTCGCAGCTTTCGGTCAGTACCACAATCTGCTGGCCTGCCGCTGCGAACGACTGCAGCATGGCTGCTGTGCCCGCCGACCATGAATCGCCCGCATGCAGGTGCACGCCATTCAGAATCAGCGGCACCGAGGTCCCCGACTGTGCCCGCAGCTGCAGCAGCGAAAGTCGCAGAACCAGTCCGATCAGATCCTGCACAGCCGCATCCACTTCGGCCAGAGGTACGGCCTGTGCATGTCCGCCAATGGCCGCCAGCAGACTGCCGTCCGCCCCCCAGCGCAGCTCACGCACTTCACCGCCGGTCGCTCGACGTACAGCCGCACCAGCCACCTCCAGCAGACTGAACACCGGGCGTTCCGCAAATGCCACCAGCAGATCCCGCAGCGTCTCCTCTGACTGATTCAGTCGCCGTCGCTGCTCCTCCAGTTGTGCTGTCTCAGCTTCCAGTTCGGCGATCGCAGCTCGCAGCTGATCCAGCGTCTCCAAAGTGAGTGTCGGCTGCAGATCTGCGCGGAGACGTTCCAGACTTTCTGCTGTCGTCGTCGCCACTGCCCGCAGCCGCCCCGCCTCCATTTTCGCGCTGTCACAAGCCGCCTGTGCAGCAGCCAGGGCTGACTGCAGTTCAGTATCCGCCAGCGAACGCAGCCCGTCATCGGCCGGTCTTGGTGTGGCCGCCTCCGTCAGACTTCGCAGCTCCGCCTGCAGCAACTCCGCCACCGCCGCAGCCTGCTGCAGACACAGCTGCATGGCTGCTGCCCGCTGACTGAAGATTCTGTCGCCGGAAGGCTCAGCTTTGGGCTGCAGCAGGTGCAGAGCTTCGCCCGCCAGTTGTCCGGATTCCTGACGACGACAGACGGACAGTTCGCGAGCCATCAGGGCGGTGATGGCTTTCCACTGCCCCAGCGATTCGGCTGTCTCAGCTGCCGTCGCTCCGCTGTTCTGCCCCGCGCGAAATCGCTGCACTGATTCAAGCTGACAGACTCGTTCCTGCAGCCGGGTTTCCTCGCTGGCGACTGACTGCAACTGCCGCTCCGTCTCCGCACGCTGCTGCTCCAGCTCGCGAATTCGGGCGGCCTGAGTCTCGGCCGGCTTCCGCAGCGCCGCAATTCGCCCCTGCAGCTCGCCCTGCTGGCGACGCAGCTCAGAAATTCGATGGACCAGACCACCCGACAGTCCGTTGCCGTCCCGCTCCGCCCGAATTCGTTCCAGACCCTGCTCCGCCTGCCGACGCTCCGCCTCCAGCGTCAGCCGCTGATCGCTGGCCCGACACAGCGCCACCAGCCTGTCAAAGCGAGCTGACTCGGATGTACCCGGAGTGCAGATCTCACGAAAGACTCCGTCATCCACCCAGTCCGGCAGCAGCCGAGCTCCGGCCGGAGCATTCAGCGACAGCTTCTCACCCGAATGCAGCTCGATCTCACCAGCCGACCCCGCTGCATGACCGGCATGCCACAAACCGGCATGCACGTCGGCACCTCGCTGGCTGAAGACTGTTCGCACAAACTCCACAAAGTCCCCGCGAGTCTCCGAATCGGCGGAATGCAGAATCGTGACACCGGCAGACAACTGCCCGATCACACGATCACGCAGGGAACGAAAACCATGAATTGCCACAGACTGCAGATGCATCGTTGAAGATCCTTCTTCGCTGACCCCGTATCGAAGACTCAGGCCGCCGGCCAGAGCACCCTCAGTGTTTCCGGAACCTCGCTGCCCGCCCCCAGCGGCAGACCCTGCAGCGGACAACAGGCAGACTGTACAGCCTGCCGACGCAGATACCGTCGCTGCACCGTATCCGTCAGTTCACGACACAGCACTTCCATGCCAGGCTCGAGAGACAACTCGCTGCGGTCCGAAAAACGGATCCGCGCGGGCCAGGCTCCCGCATGCCCTGCACACACACCCGCTCGCAGTTCCCGCAGCAGTTCCAGTTCACACAACAGAGCACCACCGGGGCCTGGGGCAGTCAGCCGACCGTCAATCTCCCAATCCACCACCGTTGTGCCACGTGAACCAGCCAGACTGCGACTGGCAGCGTTCAGCATCTGCAGCAGTTGCTGCGGAGTCGTACCATCAGGACAAGTCAGCCGCTCTCGAACAAATCGCAGAACCTCCACCGCACACGGTCGCACAGATAACGACTGCCGCTGCAAATCAGCATCGCACAGCAGACACCCGGGGCCACCCGACTCGGCCGCGGATAACGGCTGCAGCGGACCGCCGTCGGCAGGCGACTGAAAACAAATCACCCCCGGCAATGTCCTGCCACGGTCTGCACCAAGACACAACGCCCCGGACGCGATTCTGTCAGGTGACACGACACTCAGGCGACAACCCGTGAGCTCCGCCTGCACCTGCAGGCACTGTCCGGCCAACACCACGACGGCGGAAAGACCGCCGGCAGAGGCCGCCGCTGCCGCATCTGCTCCAGCCAGCACCAGCTGCACTCCCGCTACTCGCAGTCGTTCCTGCTGAGCAGCCAGCCACTGGGCTGCCAGAGCCAAATCCTCTGAATGTTCAGTTAAACGTCCCGCCACGTACACAAACTGACAGCCAGCAGCCACTGCGGCGTCAAATAACTGGATCACCGACTGCCGAACTGCAGATGCAGCGATTCGTCTGAGCCATTCCGGGCTGTCAGCCAGCCCGACAATCGGACTGCCCAGACGCAGCGATCCGGCATGCACAAATCGCACCAACGACATCCCAGGCCTCCCTGCCACGGACTACAATCCCTTTGCTCTCTGCAGACGCCATTCTGCAGTTGAAACTGCCAATCTAGGCAATTTCCCGGGATTGCTCCAGACCAAATCAGCAGAAACTGCCGCAGTCCGAATTCCAGCGGCCCGCCGGCCTGTCGTTCAGGAGACCGGCAGCAGTTCGGCAATCGGCTCGCCAAACGGAAGAATCGGCATCGGACGGCCGCTGTGGTCGGGAAACGACTGAGTCCAGTCGATTCCCAGATGGCGATACACTGTTGCCCAGAGGTCATTTGGAGTCAGCGGACGCTCTTTTGGCTCCTCACCCTTCGAATTTGTACTGCCAATCACCTGGCCCGTCCGCATGCCGCCACCAGCCACCAGCATGGACATCGCCTGCGGCCAGTGATCCCGCCCCGGCTGCATCACTCCCGTCTGACTGCCCACTGTGGAGTTGATTCGCGGAGTCCGCCCGAATTCCCCTGTCACCACCAGCAGCACACGCTTGTCCAGACCCCGGGCGTAAAGGTCCTCGACCAGCGCCGTTACCGCCTGATCGTAAATGGGAAATCGCACCAGCGCGTCATCGAACAGGTGACAATTCACGGCATGCGAATCCCAGTTGTAAGTGCCGTTCTTCAGCCACGGCACCCCGGACTGATAGGGATTTTCCATGACCATAGTCACAAAGCTGCAGCCGGCTTCCACCAGTCGCCGTGCCAGCAATGCACGCTGCCCCCAGCAGTGCCGCCCATAACGATCCCTCAGCTCCGCCGGTTCCTGCGACAGATCAAACGCGCGCCGAGCCTGATCGCTGGTCAGCATGGAAACCGCCTGGCGATTGAACTGATCCATCGCCTGCATGACACCACTTTCATCGATGCCACGCCGCAGACGGTCAAACCCATTCAGCAGCAGCACGCGGTCTTCCAGCCGCCCGGCAGCCGACTGATCCACCGACAGATTTTTGACGCTGAACCCCGGTTCACCGGGATCCCCCGGGACATTGAACGGAGTATAAGAAGGACCGAGGTACGCGGCACCAAAGCTGTAGACGTCCACGCCGGCACGACCAGGCTCAGTACCCGAGATATAGTTCGGGAGCGGCGATGACATCCGCTCGCGACACCTGGCGACAATGGAACCGACCGCCGGTGCATCGTTGACGAAGCCCGTCGGCGTTGCCGGCATCCGCCCGGTCAGAAAACGCTTGTGACCGCCGCCATGATCCGCGAACTCATGAGCGATCGAGCGGATAATTGTGTAACGGTCCGCACACTGCGCATGCCGCGGCAGCAGTTCACACACCTGCAGCCCCGGCACACTGGTCGCAATCGGCGAAAACAAGCCACGATACTCGGCCGGCGCCTCCGGCTTCATATCGTACATTTCCATATGCGGCGGACCGCCAGGCAGCCAGATGAAAATTACCGACGTGTCCGGAGCTGACGAGCCAGCACCCGGCTGTTCCGCTCGCAGCTTCAAATAGTCGCCCAGTCCCAGCATTCCCAGACCCAGCGACCCGGCCTCCAGAAAACTGCGTCTGGAAACAGGACCCGGGCAGAGTGCAGCCGTGATTCGTGATGCGACAGTGCGAGTCTTTGACATAAGACGCTCCCTTCACGTTCCATCTTCCAGTGACCGTCAGGGAATGTCAACGCTCAATCACGTGCCAAAGCAGCCCCCAGGGCGTAAAAAAACGTCCTCCGATGATCTGACGGATGTGCGGGGAGTGAACTGTTGGAAGCTGGGGAGGCCGATCAGGCTGGGTCACCAAATCGACTATTGGCTTATTAGTTCAGCACATCTGACGATCGTCGGAGGACGCTCGATGAAGTCTCACTTCAGCACATCTTGTGCCAATCAAGAAAAATCACTCGAGCGGCAACCTGACCTGGGGGAACCTGCGGTTTGGGACGATTTTGCGATCATTCGCTGGATTTTTACTGTTCGTCTGCTAGTGTTTCGGCGCCGAACGCCGGATCTGCTGATCTGAAGCTCGGCGCCGAAACCGCTTTTCGGCAGAAATTTTCGGCGCCGCAACGGATCGGCGCAGCCAAATCTTCGGCGCCGAAGGGGTGTCATGAGTGTTTTGAATGCCAGATCCAGAACAGCAGGCGGAAGCATCGCCGACGGCAGGTGGCTGGTCGCCGCATTCCTCGGCTGCACCGTTTTTTACTGCGTTGTCACGCTCTGGTACGTCGCCACCTTCCCCGATGCCGGACTGCGCTGCCTGCTGCCTGAATCCAGCCGTTCGGGACCGGGTATTGAAATACAGGAGTATCTTGATGTCTCCTGGGCAGTGACCGATCCCGCTCCGCGGCCCGGAGACCGACTGTTGCGTCTGAATGGGCAACCGGTCTCCACGTTTCTGGATTTTGTACAGGTTCTGCAGGGTCTGCGTTATGCCCAGATTCCGCCGGGCGGACAGCTGGCTCCGGGGTCCGATCCTGTTGAACTGAAGGTGCCGCCGCTCGTCGAGGTCTACTCCCGTGATCCGGGCACTCCCGCCATCCGACTTGTGGCCGTGGAGTACCAGCGTCGCGACGCTGTCGCCGGCCCTGACGGGAAAACGCTGACCCAAACGGCCTTTCTGCCCGTGCGTCCTGTCACCACCACCGAAATTGGCCTGACGATCATCTGGTTCGGCTGCCAGCTCACGATTTTGATGTTTGCCGTGACGTCCTGGTGGTATCGTCCTTATGACCGTGTGGCTCGAGCGTTCTGTCTGATGTCCACAGCGGCCATGGGGGCATTTGTACCGGGCTTTCACTGGTGGATCCTGCCTGGCAATCCCCTGCTGAACATTCCTTTCATCATTTTTGCGGCCATGCTGCCGGCGCTGGTGCTGAACTTTTTCCTGGCGTTTCCCCGGGAATTCGAGGGTCTGCGCAACTGGCGTCGAGCTCAGATGATCGCCGTTTACGGCCCGGCCACCGTGGTCAGTATTCTCACGGTGCTGACCTACTGGTCCTGCTGGGTACTCAATGGTCCTCTCTCCAGCGGTCCGCTGACGGCGTTTCAGAAACTGGCCGTGGTGGCGCAGATCATTTTTCGTGGCGTGGGATCCCGGCAGCTTCCGGGTGAAACCGCGCTGCAGCTGCTGCAGAGTCTTCGTATTCTGGCTCAGATTGGGATGGCCGTCGGCTCACTGTACTTTTCAGCCACTGTTGTCCGGCTCGCCGCCAGCCTGTTTAAAAGTGATACTCCCCGTGAACGGCGGCAGGTTGTGGCGATTCTTGGAGCCGCTCTGCTGGCGACGCTGCCCATGGGATACACTTTGTTTCTGGCCTTCTTTCGACCGGTCGAGTTTGCGCTGGGGCGGGCTCAGATCCCCATGTTTGTGGCCAGTATGCTGTTCATGGCGGCCTACTCCTACGGTATGCTGCGTGACCGTCTGATGCTGGCTGAGGACGTGGACGATCGGAATCGTCGCTATGTGGGCATGTCCCTGCTGGTGTCCGTCGGCTTCGCGGTGCTGATGGCAGCTGGTGGTATGCGGGCGCAGGCCTGGAATCTGCCACTCAGCACCTCCACCACGCAGCAGATCGCGCTGTTTCTGATTCTGCTGCTGGCGGCCGGTCTGAGTCTGTGGGTGCGTGACCAGCTGCAGTCCGTCGTCGATCGGCGTTTCTTCAGCGAAAAGTATCAGCTGGACCGCGCCATGCAGCAGTTGAATCGTTCGGCGGCCTATCTGGCGGACCCCTCCGCAATGGCCGAGATGACGCTTAAGACCTGCGAAGATGTGACCGGCGCCGCATGGTCTGCCATCTACGTCCGTGACGGACAGGGAATCCTGCGAAAGATCGGCAGTCGCGGAGTCACCCAGGTTCCTGACAAACTGGCCACCGAGCCCCTGCAGACGGATCCAGCCGCCTCCGCCATTATTCCCCGACTGCCCTCCGCAAATCGGGAATCGATGGAGCCCATTCAGCGGATGCTGCACGACCTGCGGGCTGAGTTGCTGTGCCGTCTCGAAGTTGCCGAAGGACTGCACGGTGTCATTCTGCTGGGACGCCGACGCGATGGCCTGGTCTACTCGGCCGAAGACTTCGCGTTCCTGCAGGCCATGGCCCAGATGAGCGTACTGGCTCTCCACAGTTCTCGAGCCAACCAGACCATGGCTCGACTCAACGCAGAACTTAAGACCAAAATGGAGAGTATTTCAGAGCAGCAGAGGCAGTTGACGGCACTGCGAGCCGAGCTGACGATTTTGCAGCAGGAAGCCGGACAGAACCCTGTGCAGCAATCGGTGGCCGAACTGGATCGGGAAGGTGTACGCGGCAGCAGCCCCGCACTTCTGGCCGTGCTGTCGCAGGTCCGCAAGGTCGCTCGCAGCGACGCCACTGTACTGATTCGTGGCGAAAGCGGTACCGGCAAGGAGCTGCTGGCCCGCGTTATCCACAGAAACAGCGAACGCAGTACGGGCAGCCTGATCTGTGTGAATTGCGCCGCACTCTCCTCCTCGCTCCTCGAAAGCGAATTGTTCGG
>SXXK01000164.1 GCA_005791255.1 Planctomyces sp. | reverse complement strand
GGTTCCTGCCGACTGCCCTGGCAATCATCCGGCGAGTTATGGACGACCGGAGTATTTGCTCGTGATCAGGGCCGATTGGCTCCGGGACGCGTGATTGAGTCAGCCAAGTCCTGGCTTTGTCATCCAGGAGTGGACCGTCGGGCTGCGATTCTTCCATGGAACGGCGCTGCAGATGTTGCCAGGTTGTCGCCGGTCGAAGCCAGTGCTCGCTGTTTGCAGCATCTGCGTGAAGCCTGGAACTCGCAGCACCCGCAGCATCTGCTTGAGCAGCAGGATGTGGTGCTGACGATTCCGGCATCATTTGACGAGGTTGCTCGCGAACTGACGGTCGCTGCGGCTCGCATGGCGGGTTTGCCGCGGGTGGTTCTGCTTGAGGAACCGCAGGCGGCGTTTTATGCGTGGGTGCACGAGCATCGTGACTCGTGGGAACAGCTTGTGGCGCCCGGTCAAAAGATTCTTGTCTGTGACATCGGTGGTGGCACGACGGATTTTAGTCTGATTGATGTGCGAGCGGGTGGTGGCGACAAAGTTCAGTTTCATCGCATCGCTGTGGGCGAACATCTGTTGTTGGGTGGAGACAATCTTGATCTTGCAATCGCTCACTTCGTTGAGCAGCGTTTGGGTTCTCGTGATGTCCTTGATGAACGTCAGTGGGGTATGCTGCTGGCCGCGTGCAGGCAGGCGAAGGAGGTGCTGCTGTCTGAGTCGGGCCCGGAGACATTTATTCTGTCTCTGGGAGGAAGTGGTTCACGGCTGATCGGTGGCGGCCTGCAGGTTCAATTGCAGCGCTCTGAAATTGTGCAGTTGATTCTTGACGGATTTCTGCCTGCCGTCCAGTTGTCGGATGCTCCGATACGAAAGCAGTCGGGCTTTCGGGAATTTGGCCTGCCCTACGCTGCCGATGCGGCCATCAGTCGGTATCTGGCTGAGTTTCTCAGGATTCAGGGCGAATCTGTGCGGCCTGATTTTGTGCTGTTCAACGGGGGTTTCTTTGAATCACCGATTTTGCGGCAGCGATTTCGCCGGCTGCTGGAGTCCATGTTTTGTCCGGCGGATTCCGGATGGAGTCCGCAGCTGCTGACCAACCCGCGGCTGGATCTGGCTGTAGCTCAGGGGGCGGCTGTCTTTGGTTTGGCCCGACGCGGTCGTGGGGTTCGGATTGCTGCCGGACTTGCCCGCACCTATTACGTAGGCGTTGAACAATCCGACGGTGTTCGGGCGGCACTCTGCCTTGTCGCTGCCGGAACGGAAAGTTCTGTGGAACCGATTGTGCTGGAGCAGATTTTTCAGGTGCGAACAGCGGAACCGGTTGAGTTTCCGGTGTATGTTTCGGGAGCTCGTACGTCCGATAAGCCTGGCCAGTTGATCCCTGTTGACCCGGAGCAGCTCACAGCTATGCCGCCGGTTCGGACAGTGCTGAACAGCCGTCGTCGTGGGGACTCCACTGTTGTGGATGCTCGGCTGGCCGTTCGCCTGACGGAAATTGGGACTCTGGAGTTGTGGTGTCAGCAGGTGCACGAAAACCGTCGCTGGCAGTTGCAGTTTGACGTTCGCTCGGCGGTGGAGACGGACCGCACTGCGCATGGTGGAACTGGTGAATCGGCGGGCATTGTGGATGATGCGACCATATCGTCAGCCCGCGATGTGCTGCGCTCCGTCTTCAATGCTCAGGCGGGTAATCATCCTGATCAGGTGATATCTTTGCTGACGCAGGCCGTGGGGCAGCCTCGTGCCGAATGGCCTCCGTCACTTTTGCGAGCGATCTGGAAGGAGTTGCTGGATCTGGAATCCGGGCGTCGTCGCAGTCCTGTTCATGAATCTCGTTGGCTGAATCTGGCGGGGTATTGTCTGCGGCCGGGTTTTGGATATGCGGCGGATGACTGGCGGGTTGAAGAGATGTGGCGAGTTGCGGGACCGCGACCTGTCCACGGTGCTCCTGCGTGTCTGGCCGAGCATCGCACGATGTGCCGGCGGATTGCCGGCGGATTTTCAGCCGGTCGTCAGACTCAGATTGCCGGACAATTGCTGCCTGCTCTGCGACAGCGATTTCGACAGGTTCAGAGTGGTCGTGGGAAGGCTGTGCCTTATGCGTCGGGAAACCATGAAGCGGCGGAGATCTGGAGGCTCCTGGGATCTCTTGAACTGCTGGACTTGCAGACGCGTCAGGAGCTTGGCGAAATGTCTCTGGACCTGATTTTTCGGGAGGAGTTTTCTGCGGTTCGCAGTGCGCTGGTGTGGACGCTGGGGCGGGTTGGGGGGCGACTGCCGGTTTATGGCCCGCTCAATCTGGTGCTGCCGACTCCGGTTGTCTGCAGTTGGCTGGAACGGCTGTTGAAAATGGCTGACGTACAGGATTCCGGAACTCAACTGACGATCATGCAGATGTGTCGTCGTACGGGCGACCGTTTCCGGGATGTTCCTGCAGCATTGCGAACTCGAGCGGCCAGTGCACTTCGAGCGGTTGCAGCGAGGCCTGCTCTGGTGACCGTCATTGAAGACGGCGGACCGCTGGATGAGGAGGCGACCGGGCAGGTTTTGGGAGAATCATTACCGGCAGGGCTGCGGTTGCTTTCAGCCGGTATGTTCAGCCGGTAGGGGGGCAAATCAGCCGACTCTTTGTTGAAATTCGCCTGCATCGCCCCGATTCCCGGTGTTCCGGCGGACTTTGGGAAAGTATGCTAAAGGAGCAGCGGCGACGGTATCCGACGCCGAATCGGTCAGAGAAAACACCATGCTGGGTTTCCACTGCACAACTGGATCAGCGATCAGCGGTTCGCGGCGCCACTTGCTGGGCCTGAGCTGTTCTGCTCTGTCAGTCTTTGGCTCCGGCGACACAGCATCAGCCCGTCAGACAGTGACTGAGCAGACTCCGGGTTTTGGTCGGGCGAAATCGGTGATTGTGGTGTTCGCCAGCGGTGGTCAAAGTCAGTTGGACATGTGGGACCCAAAGCCTGATGCTCCGAGGGAGATTCGTGGCGCGTTTGAGTCCATAGCGACTGCGGTTCCGGGGTTGCGATTCTGTGAACACATGCCGCGGATTGCCCGGGTGGCAGATCGCCTGACCGTTGTTCGCAGCATGTCGCACGAGGACCTTGACCACGGCTCTGCATTTTATCTGGCGATGACGGGGCGTTATCATCGTCGTAAGTCAGGCAATCCGCCTCCGGCTTCCGACGACCAGCCCTGCTGCAGTTCGATACTGCAGCGAGTTCGACCATCACTGACAGCGCCGCAGACGGCAGTGCATCTGAATGGCCCGGCTGTGGTTCCCGAATTGCCGGCTCCCGGCCAGTACGGCGGCTTTCTGGGGAGGGGATTTGATCCACTGACCCTTGGTGATGTCTCCAGAGACTTCAACGCGATTCCTTCACTGCTGCCGCAGCCTGATCTGCCACAACTCAGACTGGATGCTCGTCGTGGTCTGCTGCAGCAGATTGAATCGCAGATGCCGTTGCTGGAACGGCATCAGCTGCTGCTGGAAAAACACGCGATGTATCGCCAGGCATTTGATATGCTGGCCAACTCGAGGGCTCGCGGAGCCTTTGATCTCAGCGATGAACCCGATTCCGTCAAGGACCGCTATGGTCGCAATCAGTCGGGGCAGGCCTGCCTGCTGGCTCGTCGTCTGGCTGAAGCTGAGGTACCGCTGATCACGGTATTCTGGTCACCCAGCAACCGTGGTCAGGATCGTGAACCTGACAACACGGATCTGTGGGGCTGGGACACTCACAACGACATATTCGACGGCCTGCGACGGCATCTGCTGCCACGATTCGACCAGGGCTTTTCTGCGCTGATCGAGGACCTCGATCAGCGGGGCCTGCTGGAGACAACATTGGTAATCTGCATGGGAGAATTCGGCAGAGCTCCGCTGGTGGCACTGGAGCCACGTTTTGCCGGTGCGCTGCCCGGTCGCAAACACTGGAGCTCTGTGTATTCCATTGCCTTTGCGGGTGCCGGAGTTCGTCGCGGAACGGTCCTTGGTGCCTCGGATGACCGCGGCGCGTGGCCTGCCGAACAGGCATGGGGGCCATGGGATGTCACGGCCACGATCTTCGCTGCTCTTGGAATCGATCCCGCTCAACACTACCGTGACCCGGTCGATCGTCCAATTCGCATCAGCGACGGCAGTGTCATGTCAAAGATCTATACCGGCTAAGACTCGACGATTCATCAAAGCAGCATCACGAGGCCATCCAGCCCGGAAAGTCGCGTATAGACGGCCAGCACCTGCTGCGAAGACTGACAGACTGGATCCAGTGTCACGGCGACGTGGCGACCCTGTGCTGTGCTGCGCAGTGAGTACGGCGGATCGACTTCCATCCCCAATTCTTCTCGAACACTCCACACCACTCGGGCTGTGAAGTTGGCATCCGCATAGCCGATCACTTTGAACGTCCATGCACAAGGAAAACTGTGGTGGCTTTCCAGCAGTTCCGTCGACGGCAAATTGACCATGCAACGCCTCTCCTTCCCGAAATCCTGATATTCAGTGGGCTGTCAGCAGCCGCACTTTTTCGTCGATAAAGGCTACGTGGTGCGGAATGTGCGATGTCACACGTTCCAGCAGCGTTTCCAGGGTCAACGGACCGGCTTCACTGTGCACCCCGGTTCGCTGAAAATCCTCCAGTTCCGTCTGCCGCAGAATTCGAGCGACCTGAGATCGAACCAGACTAATCAGCTGCAGTTCGTCTTCCACCGAACGCTGCTCGTAATGCAGACCTGCGGCAAACTGATCCGGATCCCCGCCAAACAGTGTCGGATTATCTTCGACCAGCACGCGTTTGATGCGATCCGCATAGATGGTTTCGAAGTCCGCAATATGACAGACAACCTGTTGAATTGTCCATTTGCCCGGGATTGGGCGTGCCCGCCAGCCATCCCGTCCTACTCGCATCACCGCATCCTTCAGCAGAACCGGACCGCGTTCATATTCCTGCAGCAGTTCATCCAGACCCATAAATCACTCCGACAGCAGACTGAACAAAAAATCAGGGAGCGTGTTCTGTACACCGAACCGGATGCTACTTTCCCGCAGTCCGTCCGGCAATCCGCTGAAAAAAACCGGAATTAACGATACCCGCAAAAAGCTGCGATCGGTCTGGCCCGACTGCACCTGCTCAGGATACTCTGCAGGTCACAGCGCGCACCTCGAGCCAACAACAGTCTGCGGAGAACTCCGAATGAGCCGAACCTGCCTGAAGGGCGGAGTGGTTTATGATCCCCGGAACGGGATTAACGGTGAACTGCGCGACGTCTGGATGCAGGATGGTCGCTGCATCGCGGCTCCGACAGACCCTGCAGACCGCGCTGAAGTGATCATTGACGTGACGGGGATGGTCGTCATGCCGGGCGGAGTGGACATGCACTGCCACATCGCCGGGCCCAAGGTCAACACCGCGAGGAAGATGCTTCCGGACCAGCGGCGTAAAACACAGCCGATGCTCCGCACCCGACTGACGCGTTCGGGAACGCTCGGTACTGTGCCATCGACATTTGCCACAGGATATCTTTACGCGGGTCTGGGGTACACGACGGCCTTCGATGCCGCAGTTCCGCCCATTGCTGCTCGACACGCGCACGACGAACTCCAGGATACTCCCGTACTGGATCGTGGCTTCTACGTGATGATGGGAAACAACCATCTGATTATGGAACGTCTGCATGCAGGTCAAAAGGAACTTCTGGACGGTGCCGTCTCGTGGCTGCTGAAGTCCACGGGTGGTTATGCCGTCAAACTGGTCAATCCTGGCGGAGTGGAGATGTGGAAGTCCGGCGGTGACGGCTACTGCGGGCTGGATGATGAGGTCGCGTTGTACCGCACAACCCCGCGACAGATTATTCGTGAGCTGGCGATGTCCGCCGATCGACTGCAGCTGCCGCATCCCGTGCACGTGCACTGCAATCAATTGGGTATTCCGGGCAACTGGACCACTACTCTGGAAACCATGAAGTCCTTTGAAGGGGCTCGTGCGCATCTGACACATATTCAGTTCCACAGTTATGGTGGTCGACTCAGTGATCAGAGTACATTTTGTTCTCAGACGCCGGCACTGGCTGAGTACGTCAACGCCAATCCGGGCCTGACTGTTGATGTTGGCCAGGTGATGTTCGGAGAAACCACTTCAATGACCGGTGACGGGCCGCTGGGCCACTACCTGCACCGAGTTACGGGACGTCGCTGGTTCAGCGGAGATGTGGAGCTTGAAGGGGGGTGCGGAATCGTCCCGATCACATATCGGGACCGCAGTTTTGTCCATGCACTGCAGTGGGCTATCGGGCTGGAATGGTATCTGCTGGTGGAGGATCCGTGGCAGATTGCCATGAGCACTGATCATCCGAATGGTGGCTCGTTCCTCGCCTATCCTGAAATCATCGCCCTGCTGATGGACAGTGCCCGCCGTCGTGAGTACCTGCAGCGCCTGCCGGCAGCACTGCGTAACGCCTGCTGCCTGCCGGATCTGACCCGTGAATATTCGCTCTCTGAGATTGCCATTATCACGCGCGCCGCTCCGGCACGAATGCTGGGTCTGCCTGACAAAGGACATCTCGGCCCCGGTGCTGACGCCGATGTGTGCGTCTACAGTCGGCAGGATGATCTGGAAGCCATGTTTCGATTTCCCCGCTTCGTATTCCGACGCGGACAGTTGATTATCGACGACGGCGAAATTCGTGCGGTTCCGTTCGGCAGCACATTCATGACTGTGCCCGAGCAGAATCCCGATGCCGTCCCCGTGATCCGCAACTGGTTCGAACGCAACTCCACTCTGCAGTTCGCCAATTTTCCGGTTGATGACCATGACGTTGGTGACGCAGTCGTTACGAATCACCCTGCCCGTCTTTGAAGATCGCTGGCTGCTTCAGCGTCACTCAGCCCAGCCCTTCGCACGTTCCAGCGCCTTCGTCCAGCCCCCGCGAATACGCTCAACTTCTGCCTTTTTCATCTGCGGCTCGAAAGTGCGATCTGCCTGCCAGCTGCTTTCGAAATCTGCCGTGTTCTTCCACACGCCCACTGCCAGTCCCGCCAGAAATGCCGCACCAATTGCGGTGGTCTCGAAGACCTTTGGGCGTATCACCGGTACTCCCGAAATATCCGCCTGAAGCTGCATCAAAGTATCGTTGACCGAAGCTCCGCCATCGACCCGCAGAGACGTGACTCGAATTCCTGAGTCGGCCTTCATTGCGTCCAGCACATCTGCTACCTGCAATGCGATCGATTCGAGCGCAGCCCGGGCAATGTGTCCGGCAGTACTGCCGCGAGTCAGCCCGGCAATCAGGCCTCGCGCCCATGAATCCCAGTGTGGTGCACCCAGTCCGGAAAATGCCGGCACCAGCACAACTCCACCGTTATCCGGAACCGTCTGAGCCAGAGCCTCCACGTCTGCGGATCGTCGAATGATCCCCAGACCATCGCGCAGCCACTGCACAACTGCCCCGGCAACAAACACACTGCCCTCCAGAGCATACTCCGTGCGGTTGCCGATCCTCCATGCCACCGTGCTGAGCAGTTCCCGGGTGGACGCTTTGGGGCGAGTCCCTGTATTCATCAGCATGAAGCAGCCGGTG
>SXXK01000163.1 GCA_005791255.1 Planctomyces sp. | reverse complement strand
CCGTGCCGCCTTCCGTGTTGGTCAGCGTCTGGCGATGAAAGGCCGTCGCCAGTTTCTGCAGCGGATCAGCATGCGGCAACAGATCACCCGCCAGCTGCTGAATGGTGAATTGATCGAACGGCAGATCCTGGTTGATCGCATCAATCACCCAGTCTCGATAACGCCAGGCATCGGGGCGAGCGTTATCCTTTTCGTAGCCGTCGGAGTCGGCATAGCGTGCCAGATCCAGCCAGTGTCGCCCCCAGCGTTCTCCAAAGGACGGAGACTGCAGCAAACGGTCAACGACCCTGGGCCATGCATCCGCCGAGGTGTCATCGACAAACTGCTGCACCTGCTCAGGCGTGGGCAGCAGCCCCAGCAGATCCAGTGATGCGCGGCGAATCAGAGTCTGCCGGGACGCCGGAGTCGCCGGCTGAATCCCGGCAGCCTTCAGCCTGTCCAGCACAAACAGGTCAATCTCATTGCGCACCCAGTCGGCTGAATCGGGCGCGGCCGCTGGTGGCACACGCGTCCGGCTGATCGGCTGCCATGCCCAGTGCTGCGAAGCTGTCGAGTTCGGGGCAGCCTGCGGCCACGGCAATCCACTCCGGACCCAGTCGGTCAGCAACTGCTGCTCAGCGGCACTGAGACGCTCACCCTCGGGCGGCATCTGCTCGTCCGGCAGAACACTGCGAACCCGCTGCAGCAGCCGACTGGCGTCGGGCTTGCCTGGCACGACCGTCAGTCCGCTGTCAGCACCACTGAGGATCAGGCTCCGTTCGTCCAGCCGCAGCCCGGCTTCACGTCGCTGCGGACCGTGGCAGGACCAGCAGCGAGCCTGCAGCAGATCGCGAACAGCGACCGCCAGTTGCTCGTCCTGAGCAGAAGATGCCTGCTCCTGCCACAGTGGCTCGACCGGCAGCATCACAGCCACAGCAGTGGTGGCTGTCATCGACAGAAACAGGACTCCTGACAGGATCTTCCAGAACAGCATGCAGGCCTCCGGAACAGCAGAACCTGAAACCAATCAATAAGTCGTCGCGCGAAAAAAAGCCCGGCACTGCAGGCCGGGCCGGATTCGTGATGCTGACGCGGCACCCCGCGAGACCTGCAGCCGGCCTTCAGACAAAGGGCGTCCGACCCGGAATGGCAACCGGGGGAGTCGGTACATCGGTCCATTCATACGCCTTCGGGCTGAGAACTTCCTTCGAATTCAGGCAGGCCTCCCAGCTGAGCCGCTGTCCGGTGTAGGCCGCCATTCGCCCGGCAATTGCCAGCAGCGTGGACTTGCACATGTAGTCGCCGTTGTTAATGACTTTGCCCGCGCGAATCGCAGCAAACAGTTCGTTGTGCTCGATCTGGTACATGTCCCCGTCAGGACCTGAGTACTTCCAGATCTCCTTGCCCGCCAGATCCGTGATGCGATGCGACATGACGTCCACACGGCCTTTGGTGCCGAAGATGTAATCCTCAACCTCATTTTCGCAGTTGGGCCAGTGACGGCAGCGGGCAAACGCCTTCACTCCGTTTTCCCACGTGTAGACAACGTCAAAGTGGTCGTAGATGTTGCCGTATCGAGCGTCCGTACGGGCCTGACGTCCACCGGAACCACTGATGACCGCCGGTGCCACGTCATTCATGGCCCACATCATTTTGTCGAGACTGTGAATGTGCTGCTCGACATTAAAGTCCCCGGACAGCCACGTGTAGTAATACCAGTTTCTGAGCTGATACTCCATTTCACTTTTGCACTGATCACGCTGGCGACGGGGATCCCAGACACCGCCGGTCATGTAACTGCACTGCATGGCGACAATGTCACCGATGGCTCCGTTGCGAATCTGTTCAAACGTCGCACGCTTGCCAGGGTGGTATCGCCAGCAGAGTCCGGACACCAGATTCAGATTTTTCTGCCGGGCAATCTCAGATGATTCCATGACGGATCGCACGCCCGGCCCGTCCACTGCCACCGGTTTTTCACAGAATACGTGCTTACCGGCATCGACCGCGGCACGCAGATGCTGTGGCCGGAAATGCGGAGTGGATGCGAGCAGCACCACGTCGCAGCTGTCAATCACTGTTTTGTATGCATCAAATCCAGCCACGCAGTGAGCATCATCGGCTGTGACACGTGCCGGCTGGCCGTCCTTATTAAACATGCGGCTAAGCTGCCGACGGGCACGAGCCACTGCGTCTTCGAAGACATCGGCAATTGCCACCAGCTCCGTGCCCGGGTCAGCGTTCAGTGCTTGCTCAGCTGCACCCGTCCCACGACCACCGGAACCCACCAGACCCACTTTCAGACGGTCACTGCCACCCGCCCAGGCCCCGGCGGAAACAGAAGATGCTGCCGCAGCAACCGCCGCTGCTGCCGTAGTGCCAGCCAGAAAGCCACGGCGCGATGCCGGGGAATTTGATCCAGGTGTTGTCATAAAAATTGCCTGTCGCAGGATGTGCTGAAGGAGGGATCTGAGCAGGTACGGCGGATTCCCAGGCTGGACCTGACCGCCGCAGATGCTGCAGAGTGACCTGGGAACGAGGAATGGTCAAGGGAGCAGTCAGAAATGCAGGGGGAAGGCCTCGAAAATCCGGAACAGATTTTCAGTGTGATGTGAGCCGGGTGAAATTCGGTGCAACTCGGGACTCTGGGAGGCTCGGGCAGACAGCGACAAGTCGGTCACGGGCATTTTGCGGAAAAAAGGCGGTAAGGACGTCCTGAATTCCGAGAAGACGTTGCAGTTTTGGCGAGTGCGTGCGATATTCCGAATGCAGGCTCCGTGGTGCTGCCCTCATTTCCTGCAGAAATAACCATGCCCATACTTGGCCGTGAGCCGGATCTCTATCCGGAAGATCTTTTCAGTTCACCTTTGATTCTGCCCCAGGACGAGTCATGGTTTGCCATGTACACGATGGCGCGGCGGGAGAAGGAGTTGATGCGCCATTTGCGGTCTCTGAAGATCGCGCACTATGGCCCGATTGCAGCCCAGCGAACGCGTTCACCTCAGGGTCGGATTCGCGTTAGCTATGTACCCCTGTTCACCGGCTATGTATTTGTGCGTGGTGACGAGGTTCAGCGGCACGATTCGATTTCGACTGGTTGTGTGAGCCGTTGTCTGCGGGTATCGCAGCCTGAGGAGCTGGTGCTGGACCTGCAGCGGGTGAAGATGATGCTGCAGCAGGGCCAGGACGTGCGTCCTGAGCCGAAACCGGTGGTTGGTCGTACGGCGGTGATTCGTCGTGGAGCGATGACGGGGTTGCGTGGCGTGGTGACGAAGGTGGACAATGCGCATCGGCTGACAGTGATTGTCAATTTCATGCAGCAGGGGGCGTCGATGCTGGTGGACGAGGCGGACGTGGATCTTGAGTGACCGCGTGTGTGTGCGGGTCCGTTTCCCGGAAGTGATCGATACAACCGTCAGAGTCGACGAAGTGTCGAGTTGTTCCGGTCAGTCACACGAACTTCCCCCGAGAATGAAAAACTGCGGTAGCCGAGATTTGATCCGGAAATGCCGGATTGCTATCCTTGGCGTTTTTCCGAATTCGGACAGTAGCTTTCTGGAGACCACCGGCTCATGGGCACGAAGAAGACAGGCAAGGGGCGACGCAAGATTGGACGCAAGAAGCGCAGAATGCGTTCGCGAATTCGCCACCGTAAGGGCTGATTCAGTCCGGCTGTCTTTCCGGATGGTTCTCTGACTCTGCAGATACTTGCCTGATGGCTGCGCGCCGTTTTGGTCCGGTGTTTTCAGCTGCGATTGTGCGCGCCTGCTGTACACACTCCCGGCTGGCATGGGCCTTACGTACCGCGACAGTCGACAGGCCTGCAGCAGCAGGAACGATCGTAACATCACGCAGGCTGCCACGAGCATTCGAGGCAGCCTTTTTGTTGCGCGCCCGTCCACCTGTATCCCCACTCGCGAGGCTCTCCGGCCCCTACCATTACCGCGATTTGGCGAATGCGAAACTTTGCCGACTGCGTAAAGCTTGACATCCAGAGAAACTGGTTGAATCTTACGGTGTTGCGATTTTTCACCATCTCTGCATGAAGCAACGAGGTTTCGCGATGACGTTGTCCCGCATCCCGCTCGTTCGTCTGACCGTTCTGTGCGTCCTGCTGATCTGCGTCGGTGTTCCGACTCGGGTCAGGGGTCAGGAAGCATCTGCTCAGCCTGCGAATCCTGTGCAGTCTGCGGCACAGCTGCGTCAGCAGATTCAGCAGTTGAAAGAGGACCGGCAGCTTACGGAGCGTGAGTTATCGCTCAAGCAGGCTGCAGCCACGGTTTCCGCGCAGCGTGTGGAGGAGCTGAAAAAGCAGTTGCTCGCTGTCGAAGCTCGCGCCAGCGCGGAGGCGGCTGAAGCGCTGAAGCTGCGTGAAAAATCTGCCCTGCTTGAACAGCATCTGGTGCGGGTCACGGCCGACCTTCCGGCGCACGAAGCAGCCGACTCTGCGGTGGCCGCTGCGGACCGCGCAAAGGCTCGTCTCGACGCTTTGCAAACTGCTCGCGGCGAGCTGCAGACGCAGCTGGCCGGGCTGCGAAAATCTGCCGTGGAGTGGCGCAGCCGGGGAGCGGAATCAGAGCAGCAGGCTGCGGCTCTGGTAGCCCAGCGTCCGGAGCTGGAGAAGAAGGCTGGTGAAGCAAAGGCCGCGGCGGAAAAGGCTGAGATGGCGTTGACTGCGGCAAAAACGGCGACGGACACGGCCAGTGCCGCCCTGACGGCAACCGCCGCATCGGTTGCGGAAACAGAGGCTCGGACTGCCGACGCTGCATCTGCGGCACAGCGCATGCTGCAGTCGGCTGCATCACTTGAGAAATCCCTGGCGACGCTGCGTGAAGCGGCAAAACTGACGGGTGTGGATGCTGCCGGGGCAATTCAGGCTCTGGAAAAAACGATTGCTGACTTTGCTGCCCTGAAAACCTCAAATGCGGCTCTGCAGGCTGAACTGGCGACAGTGCTGGCTGAACGCCGGAAGCTGATGGTTGCTGCGAAGGCAGAGCACGAGAAGAAGCTGGCAGAGCTGGCAGCGGCAGAGCAGTCTGCGGCGCCTCTGCGGACCGCTCACAGTGCCGCCGCGGATGCGGTCGCAGCATCCGTTTCCAAAGAGGCGCAGTTGAAACAACTGCAGGCGGACAGTGGTGAATGGCAGCGGACTTTGACTGCCCAGCTGGAATCCCTTGAGCCGTCTCTGCCCAAGCTGGACGCCGAGCTGCAGATTGCCACGGCCGAGACTTTGGTGCTGCAGCGGACCGCTGAGCAGGCCCTGGAACCGCTGGGCCGATTTGTTTCCTTCTCGCGGCATGTCGCTCCGATTTTTGCTCGCCGCTGTGTGGCCTGCCATAATACTCGCAGTCCCGGAGGCCGCCTGAATCTGGATTCGTTTGCGGCCCTGCAGAAGGGTGGTGAATCCGGCGTCGTCGTTGAAGCTCACAAAACTGCAGAATCGCTGCTGATTTCGGAAGTGGAGTCCGGGTCGATGCCCAAGGAGGCAGATCCTTTGAAAGCCGAGGAGATTGCGGTCCTGAAGCACTGGATTGCCGTGGGGGCTCCACTGGACGCCGGCATTCCTGCTGCTGCGGACCTGTTCGATGTGGTGCCTGAATTTTCCCAGCCTCAGCCGCCGGAAGAGTACAGAGCACCAATTCCTGTGACTGCAATTGCCTTCAGTCCCGACGGCAGCCAGCTGGCGTCCTCCGGCTACCACGAGGTACTGGTCTGGAATACGGCGGACGGAACGCTGATTCGCCGGGTGGCAAATCTGGCGGAGCGAATTCATGACATTGAGTACAGTGCTGACGGCACTCGTTTGCTGGTGGCTGCCGGCACACCGGGGCAGCTGGGCGAACTGAAGCTGTTTTCAGCCGCCGACGGGTCTCTGCTGCGAACACTGGTGCGATCCCGGGATTCCATCTTTGCGGCGGCATTCAGCCCCGATCAGACGCGGGTTGCCTCGGCAGGGGCGGACCGGGCGATCGTGGTAACGGACCTGAACACTGGTGAACAACTCCTCAAAGTTGAAGATCATGCCGACTGGGTCATGGACATCAGCTGGTCCCCGAATGGTCAGCGGCTGGTCAGTGCCAGCAAGGACAAGACGTGCAAGGTCTTTGACGCGGCAACGGGCAATCCGGTGGTGACATTCCCAGGACACGGCGAGCCTGCCTACACAGCAGTATTTCTGGCGGACGGCGGGTCAGTGGCCAGTGGGGGTGGTGACAGGCGAGTCCGCATCTGGCAGGTGGCGGATGCGAAGGAAGTTCGTGGCATTGGCGGGTTTGGTGGCGATGTATTCCGGATTCGGGTGGCTTCCGGTGATCTGCTGTATTCGGCATCCGGTGACGGCAATGTGCATCTGCACAAGGCGGCAGACGGAGCGGTGGTACGAAAGTATGCGGGCCATCGTGACTGGGTGTATTCTGTTGCCGAGCATGCGGGCCGCAAACTGGTGGCAGCCGGCAGTTATGACGGCGAAGTGCGAACGTGGAATGCCGATGATGCTGCTCCGGCCCTGTCCTTCACTGCCATCCCCGGTGCTCGCACCGTGGCCGCAGCCGGACAGCAGACGCCTGTGTCACAGTAATTCAGGGAAGGATCAGCAGGCATGAGCGGCGAACAGGCAACAGATCGGAAAACGATTGTACTGATCGAGGACGATCGGGACATTTCCACAACGATTCAGAGTGTGCTGACGGCAGCCGGTTATCGGGTTGTGGCAGCATCCAACGGTCAGGACGGGCGGCGTCTGATTCAGCAGCAGCGTCCGGATCTTGTGCTGACCGACATGATGATGCCGCGGATGGGCGGGTTTCCGGTACTGGAGTTCCTGGCAGAACTCCCCGATGCTCCACCGGTGATCATGATGACGGCAAACGAGGGCAGCCGTCACAAGGCCTATGCGGAGATGCTGGGCGTTGTGGATTATCTGCGGAAGCCGTTTGCGATGGAAGTGATGCTGGATTCGGTTGCCCGGGCACTGGCCGGAACAGCTCACAACTGACTGTCAGAAGTCCTGAAACCAGCAGGACGTGGAGAGTGACTGATGCTGCATGCAGTGATTATGGCGGGCGGAAGCGGAACTCGTTTTTGGCCGCAGAGCCGCAGGAAAACTCCCAAACAACTGCTCAGCCTTGCCGGTCGTCGAACGATGATCCAGCAGACTCTGGATCGCTGCGCAGCCTGGGTTGCTCCGGAGAATGCCTGGGTTGTGACCAATGCAGTGCAGGCAGCAGCCGTGCGTGAGCAACTGCCGTCATTGCCGGTCAGCAATGTGCTGGTGGAGCCGGCTGCAAGGAATACGGCAGCCTGCATCGGACTGGCAGCGTTTGAGATTCTGCGGAGGGATCCCGACGGAGTGATGTTTGTGATGCCGGCGGATCATGTCATCCGGACGGACGAGGCGTTTGGTCGAGCCGCACAGCGTGCTGTCAGTATTGTGCAGGCCAGCCCTGACAGCCTGGTGTTGTTTGGCGTTGTGCCCACATTTCCGGCGACAGGGTATGGCTACATCGAGCGAGAATCGCGGCTGGATGAAGCCAGTCCACCCCTGTTTCGCGTCAAAAACTTTCGTGAAAAGCCGCAGCAGTCGGTCGCTGAACAGTACATCCGAGACGGGCGTTACTTCTGGAACTGCGGGATCTTCTGCTGGAAGGCGGCCACCATTGTGCAGTTGCTGAAGCAGTATGAGCCGGAGTTGCACGCAGGGCTGCAGGAAATTGACGGTGCCTCAGGATCAGACGACTATCAGCAGGTTCTGGAACAGAAATTTCCTGCTCAAAAGCATTTCCATCGATTATGCGGTGCTTGAGCGAGCAGAGAATGTGTGTGTTCTGGAAGCTCCGTTCCAGTGGGATGATGTGGGCAGCTGGTTGTCGCTGCCGCGGCTGAACGGCAGCGATGCTCAGGGAAATACGACGGACGGGCTGTTTGCCGGCGTGGATACCCAGGGCTGCATCGTGCGCACATCCGATGATCACCTGGTCGCCACACTGGGACTGCGGAATCTGATCATTGTGCATACTCCGGACGCCACTCTGGTGGCAGATGCCTCCCAGTCAGAGCGAATCAAGCAGTTGCTGGATCTGCTGACGGAGCGTCAACTGCAGCAGTACCTGTAGACCAGCCTGCGGACGTAACAGGAGCGGATGATTGTGCCTGCTGCCGAATTGGACGCCGATGAGGTCCAGACAATTGCCGTGCTGCCCGGTGACGGCATCGGCATTGAGGTCATGGATGCTGCCCTCGTCGTACTGCGCCAGCTGCAGCACCGGATACCTCGACTGCAAATCCATCTGCGGCACTGTGCAGCGGGGGCGTCTGAGTATCAGCGCAGCGGAACAGCTCTGCCGGATGAAACGCTGCAGATCTGTCGCGATGCGGATGCCGTTCTGCTGGGGGCGATGGGCCTGCCCCATGTTCGACAGCCGGATGGTCGCGAAGTGACGCCGCAGATTGATCTGCGCGAACACTTTCAGCTGTATCAGGGGATCCGGCCCGCATATCTGTATCACGAAATGGATACCCCGCTCCGATCTGTGCAGGCTGGCAGGATCGATCTGATTGTTGTGCGGGAAAGTACCGAAGGGTTGTTTCATTCACGCGGGCAGCAGATCGCACCCGATGCTGAGACCGTTGATGATCTGCTGCGCGTAACCCGCACCGGCAGCCAGCGACTGTTTCACGCAGCCTTCCAGCTGGCCCGCAAACGCCGCCGGAAGCTGACACTCGTGGACAAAGCCAACGTGCTGCCATCCATGGTGCTGTTTCGCCGGTACTTCGACGAGATTGCTGAGCAGTACCCGGATGTGCAGACCGAACGCATGTATGTTGATGCAGCAGCTCTGCACATGGTGCGTCGTCCGCACGCGTTCGATGTCATCGTCACCGAAAACATGTTCGGTGACATACTCAGTGATCTCGCGGCTGCCCTGATCGGGGGTATGGGCATGGCGCCTTCAGCGGATATCGGCGAGGACGTCGCTGTCTTCCAGCCCTGCCACGGCACGGCACCGGATATTGCCGGGCAGGGTATTGCCAACCCCATGGCCATGATTTTATCGCTTGAGATGATGCTGGAATGGCTGGGAACCGAAACCACTCGCTCTGCCGCTGCCCTGCTGCGGACAGCCGTTGTTACGGCCCTGCGTGATCCTGCGGTGCGGACACCGGATCTGGGGGGAAACTGCACCACTGACCAAATGACGGAAGCCGTGCTGGCCTGCCTGCGGACAGGCTGACCAGCGGCTTGCCAGTAAAAGATCTCAGCAGGGGTACTGAAAAGTACTCACCGCCGCAGCACGCGCCGCAGCGGCCTCTTCAGGAACTGCTGCAGCCGGAGCCGCGGCTTCCGCCGGAGCTGCCTGAGGTGGCTGAACAGCAGTGGCCGGCACCGCCAGCCACGGTGCTATCACCAGTGCGGCTACGGAAACCAGTTTCAGCAGGATATTCAGCGACGGCCCGGAAGTGTCCTTGAACGGGTCGCCCACGGTATCTCCCACCACTGCGGCAGCGTGAGCTGTGCTGCCCTTGCGGTATTCCACTCCGTTGATGGTGACTCCGCCCTCAATCATCTTCTTGGCGTTGTCCCACGCACCACCGGCATTCGACTGGAAAATCGCCAGCATCACACCGCTGACAGTGACCCCCGCCAGCAGTCCACCCAGCATTTCACCACCACCAAGGAAACCCGCCCCCACGGGCCCCACTACGGCCAGAATGCCGGGCAGAATCATCTCGCGCAGCGAGGCCTTTGTGGAAATGGCAATGCACGAATCACTGTCCACTTTTTCCAGAGCCTGTGACATCACAGACCTGTCAGCATCACTCCACGTATCCATGGACGAATGTCCGTTCCGCTGGCAGACTTCCAGAGCCTGCCGCAGAATCGGCACTTCCCGGAACTGTCGTCGCACTTCAGCAATCATGCTGGTCGCCGCACGGCCCACGGCTCGCATCGCCATTGCCGAGAACAAGAATGGCATCATGGCCCCGATGAACAGTCCACACATAACACGTGGGTTGGCCACATCGATCGTCTTCAGGCCGGCAGTTGTCATGTAGGCGCTGAACAGCGCCAAAGCCGTCAGAGCGGCGGAACCGATGGCAAATCCCTTGCCGATGGCCGCAGTCGTATTCCCCACGGCATCCAGCTGGTCAGTGCGTCCGCGAACATCTTTGGGCAGGCCACTCATCTCGGCAATACCACCCGCGTTGTCCGCAATCGGACCGTACGCATCAACCGCCAGCTGAATCCCGGTATTGGAAAGCATGCCCACCGCAGCAATCGCGATCCCGTACAGCCCAGCCAGTTCGTAAGCACCCAGAATCGCAAAGGCAATCAGCAGCATCGGGATGGCTGTCGACAGCATCCCCACTCCAAGACCGGCGATTACGTTGGTCGCTGCACCGGTCACTGACTGCTCAACAATCTCCACCACCGGACGGCGTCCCGTACCCGTGTAATACTCAGTCACAAATCCGATGGCCATACCGGCGCCAAGCCCGATAATCGACGACCAGAACACTCCCATCCGAGTGACCTCGAAGCCTTCCGGCGCGATCCATTTTTCGGGTAACACACCCGTGATGATCAGGTAGCTGGCAATCAGCATCGCCACGGCTGCCAGCAACTCACCGCGGTTCAATGCCCGGGCCGGATCAACATTGTCGTCACCGGTCACGAAGAATGTTCCGAACACGCTGCAGAGAACTCCGGCGGCACCCAGCAGCAGCGGAAGTATGACAGCACTGAGACCGCCCATCGACCCCGTAAACTCGGACTTCAGCGCCAGTGTGGCGCCCAGCACCATGGCACCAACAATGGCACCAACAAAGCTTTCAAACAGGTCAGCACCCATGCCGGCGACGTCGCCGACGTTATCGCCCACGTTGTCAGCAATCGTTGCCGGGTTCAGCGGATGGTCTTCCGGTATGCCCGCTTCAACCTTGCCCACCAGGTCCGCACCCACGTCAGCAGCCTTGGTGTAGATTCCTCCCCCCAGGCGGGCAAACAGGGCCACTGAGGATGCACCAAAGGAAAAACCCGTCAGCACGGTGGTCAGCTGTGTGATCGAAGTGGCGTCGGTCCCCAGTATTCGACCGAAAATCAGAAACAATCCACCCAGTCCCAGAATCCCCAGGCCCACCACTGTCAGCCCCATAACGGAACCGCCGCCGAAGGCAATCAGCAGCGCCGGAGCCAGCCCGCGGCGTGCCGCCGCAGCCGTCCGCACGTTGGCCAGCGTTGCCACACGCATGCCAAAAAAGCCGGCCAGACCGGAAAACAGGGCCCCAATGACAAATGCCACGGCAATCAGCGGATGTGAACCCTCCGACAGCCCGGACAGATACATCAGTCCCGCGACCACCAGAATAAAACCCAGCATCACCGAGTATTCGGCCCGCAAAAATGCCATGGCACCGGCTCGAATACGAGCCGCCAGCATCTTCATGACCTCTGTACCAGGGTCCTCGCTGGCGATCGAACGATACCGCAACACACTGAAGGCCAGACCAATCAACCCGGCCACCGGGACCGCATAAATCAAATTATTCATAGTCTCTCCGCGATCTGAACACCCACGCCTGCCTGCAGGAGCAATTGAAACGAATGTCCGGACGGAATGAGTTCCTGACAGTTTGCGACTGTACGACTGAATGCTGGTTCCTGAGGTGAGAAATCTTTCGGCGACATCAGCAGCACCCAAACAACACGAGTGTTCGGTTTCAGCTGCTGCCGCGAAAGATGACGGCAGTGATCCTGCAGAAACCTAAAATCCAACGTTCCATGGCCTGTTCCAAAATCACTCGGCGATTTCTGCCCGTGGCAGAATGCCCTGAGGGCACGAGTGTGGTGTCGGCCAGAGAATATGCCGTCAGATCCTGGCGTTTTCCGAAATCTCTGCAACTTTCCAGCGGTTTCACCTCATGGAAATACCCGTTTTTTCGATGCGCCGTGGAAAGCTGGGAAAAATCCGCAGATCTGGCGGGGCGTTCGGAGGCGTCAGAACCGTTCCAGCAGACGGTTCAACTGCTGATTCACGGTCCGGTCAACTTTGTCGCCCAGCCGCTTCTGCAACTGGTCAGCCGCCAGAGTCTGCACAAGGGCCGCCGTGTCCGGTTGCGGTCGGGTGATGGTGCCACGAATCGGCAATCTGGCCGTCCGTCCACCGTTCGCCACTTTCTCCAGCGGAACGTCCAGAGTCAACTGCAACTGCCCCGCCAGACCCACGGACCCTGATGTTGCCAGCCGGTACCCGGCTGCCTCCAGCTGCAGCCCCTGATGGGTGACCATCCCCTGCTCCACCCGGAACGGTATCCGCTGCAGTGGCATGCCCACCTGGAATCGGCTGGTGTCAACGGCCGCTGCGGCCGCCAGATCGCGGCGTCTGGCCGCCTCAAGAACTGCCAGCAGCGGAGTCAGACCGCCACCCGGCGCTGCGGCCGCCTGGTGAATTGTCAACTCGCCGACCGCGTGGCAGTCCTTCAGAGAATTAAAATCCCACAGCAACTGTTCCACTCGCACGGACAATGCCCCCTGGACTTCCACGGCATCGGCCAGCAGCGGATTGACATAGCTCAGCCACGCTTCACAGAATTCCCGCGTCAGCTGCAGCTGCTCCACACGACTTCCGGCCCCCAGCGCCAGCCTGCAGCCCCACAAATCAAACTGCGGTGTCAGCACGGCCTGCCCGTTGTTCAGGCTGCACTGAATCGGAGCCGACTCCAGCAGATAGTCGGCCAGTGTCAGTCTGGCCTCCGCCGGCCCCAGCGTCACACCCCGAAACGTCGCCCGCTGCCAGGCCACAGTGCCGCCGCCCGTAAAATGCACCTTTGATCCGTCCGGCGGAGTCGTCTCCGAGTAGACCAGAGGGTCCCCGGAAAATGTCAGCTGCGTTGTGCCGGCCCCCACCAGTTCCACTCCCGAATTCGGATTAAACACGCGACTCTGCAGCACAGCGAGATCGTACTGCGTGTCCGCGGTGGCCCTGACAAAAAATCCGTCCTTTGTCGCGACACTGCCGCTCAGATCCGCTTCCAGTCCCGGAAGGCTCAAATGACCCGCGGTAATCTCATAGTCCGTTCCCGTGGAAAGTGGCAGCAGGGAAAGGCGCAGCTCCGCCTGGTCCACAATGAAGGCATGCTCCGAGATTATGCCTGTCTGAGGCTGAGTCGGTGCAGGCAGACGCCGACTGGAAACGGCCCGCAGAACTCCGCCCGGTGCATTCGCCACCTGCAGCGGAACAGCCTTCAGCTGCAGGCCAAACGGCTGGCCGGCAGCCGACTCAAAGCGGCATTCCACATTCGCCCGCTCGGACAGCCACCAGGCATCGTGCCACGGGGCAGCCAGCGTTTTCACGGCCGCAGCGGTCCCCTGCAGCTCCAGAGCACCCGATGGTATACTGTCACTGCCGAACGGAATCTTCAGAGCACTGCTTGTGCAACGCAGGTCTGCGGATGTCACAGTCAACCCAGTCAACTGCAGATCCGATCCCTCAACAGCCGCCAGCGTTTCAAATTTCAGTGCAGACTTCAGGCCAGGGGCCGGCAGATCACTGAACTGGCTCAGCAGCTGCCACAACTGCTGCGGATCGAGGGTCCCGGCAACCTTCCAAAGCTCCTGCTGCGGCTGACAATCCAGCGATCCACAGGGTGCAGTCAGCCGGGCGGTTTCCAGGCGAGGTGCGCCATCGGCAAGCATCCCGGCCGCCACCAGCTTTAACGAAGGCACCAGCTGTCGTCCCGCGGAATTCTGCAACTGCAGCTCACTCGTTCCTGCTGACAAGTCCCAGTGACCGGCCGCCCCACCCGGGGCTTTCAGCGACACCGTCAGCTGTCCGGACGACAGACTGACACCACTGGCCAGCCCAAGAGTCCTGCGGAGTGGGTTGATCAGTTCAGGCACAGATGCCGTGCAGACCAGCTCCAGCTGCCCGGCATTGCCCGCCGTACTGCCGGCCGCACGCAATTCCCCATTTCCCGAAACTGTCACACAGTCCGAGGCAATGCTTAACTCATCAATCGCCAGCCCATCGGTCGCCAGCGCAATCGCCCCCTCGGCAGTCACTGTACCGAGGGTGATCCATTCCCCCTCTGACCAGCTGTTGCTGCGCAGGCGAATGCCCGTCCCGTTCAGCATCAGGCGACCTGCCGCGCCACTGCTCAGCGATGTTCCGGCCAGCCGGGCATCCAGGCCACCACTGATCTCTCCTTCAGCTTCCAGACCACCGCCAACAGCCTCCAGAAATGGTCGCAGTGCTGCCAGCTTCAGCTTTTTGGCACCGGCCTGCAGCTTCTGCCGCCCTGACTCATCGAGCTGTGGATCAAAATGCAGCTCGAGGTCTGCAGATCCCGCGGAATCCTCAAGTCGCGCGGTCAGGCTGAGAGCCGGAAACTGATCAGCCGACTGCAGGCGCAGACTGCATTCCAGATCCCGCAGCACCGCAGACAACGCCTGGCTCTCGTCCGCCACGGGACCTGAACCGGACTGATGAACAGCCTCAACAGTTCCGCGACGAATCCGGATCCGCAGCTCAGGCAGACGGGGACTGCTGCCACCGTCGCTGTCCGAACCCGCCAGCCGCTCAAGTGTCGTCAGCAGATTGCTGCCCTCTGCGTTCGATCGCAGCGACAGTTCCGGATCCTCGATCAGGATCTCGGTACCCGCTCCCAAAGCCCGTGCCAGTTGCCACAGTGGCTGAGTTGTCGAAATGCGACTGACAGCCAGCAATGGTCGTTCCTGTCGATCGACAGGGCTGCCACTCAGATCTTCCACGATCAACTGCCGGATCTCCACCGGAGTCCACCAGTGCAGCGTGCAGCCCTGGAAATGCACGGCCCCGGCCAGTGCCGGAGCGAATTTCTGCAGCACAGCAGGAGCAGTACCGGTCCATGTGATCAGACTGGGTGCCAGCAGCACCAGCAGCGTCAGTAACAGCAGGACTTTCAGGGGGAACCGCAGGAAACCGCGTTTTCGCGGCGGTGTAACTGCTGCCACCTGCTCAGTTTCACTCTGCTCTTCCAGAGGCACCCGAACCATGTCCATACCTGCGCGAATCAGGGCGATATCCGGACACGCCCACGGACTCTTCCGTAAGTCGATGCATGCCGGCTCTACAGCAATCGGCACAGAACACGATTGCAGCGCACTTTCTGATTCTTCCCAAGAATCTTCCCGGTGAAGAGCTGCCGGTCAGAGAATCCAGGCAGACTTTTCCGTTCAGCGATTTCGCGAAACCAGGGCCGTCTGCTGATATCTGCGCAGCGGAACCGTCTGCAGGTCCTCTGAACGCAGCATGGATTCCCATTTCGCAATCCGACTGTGGTCGTCATCCGACAGACCTGTCGTGATCTGATGCTCCGCTCGCAGCACCGTATTCACCGCCGGACGACGGTCCAGCTCAACCACCACCGGCAGACTGCCGCCACGCTCGCGTATCGCCCGATTCACTTCAAGACGCGGTTCCGGGAACAGGTTATCCGGATGCAGCACCGAATTCAGCCGCGCCGTCCAGTCCCGCCACGTCAGACAGCGGTCAACCTGTTCCGCATCCTCCCAGCGGCATAACTCGATCCGATAGGTCAGGGCAGGGGAGGCCAGTACCAGCAGATTTCCAGCAGGCTCGAAGGACTGCCGAAACTCAGGATTCAGCTGAAACCGGATGAACTGAATTTCTGCGTCGCCCACTGTCTTCGCGCCTGCAGACATTTCCTGCAGATACTCTTCCGTTCGCAGTCTTCGGGTTTCCGTATGATGCCGGATTTCATCGAAGGTGACGCGAGTCTGAATCCGGCGCGATGCGCTGGCGACGACAAAATGCTTCTGCACCGGGTCGAACACACACAATTCATCGGCGAGTGCCACATAGTCAAAAATCCGACCGTTGTGACACAGTGTCAGACTGCTGCTGACGACGGTCCCCTCTCCATCCGGAGTCGCCGGATCCACGGCGCGGATCTGCGTCGAGATCTTCAGGCCCTGCGCGGCACACTCTTCTCCCGCCAGAAACGGCAGCAGTAACAGCCAGCCCAGTAACCGCAGCTTGTTCATGTCGGCAGTCCCCTGCCGCACAATTCAGTCGGCTGCAGTCTGCCACGGACCCGATCCGTCAATCTGCAGCCCTGTTTGCAGCGGCCGGGCTCCAGACTATCCGGTTCCGCCCCTGACACTCAACGCCGTTCCGGCCCGCCAGTCAGTCGGCTGCACAGTTTTCACACCGGCCACCGCCGAGATCGGCAAAAGCTGCCGACTAGCAGCTTGCACACAATCCATCACTCCGCCGCAGCCCCCGCTCGACGGTTGCCACGCCCGCCCGGACCGGTTGCGGTCGGTCCGGACGGACGGGCATCATTCGACTGAGACACATTCTGCAGAACGGCGGCTCCCGTCTGCGGATCCACCACAATCTCCGTGCCCTGTTCCGGAGGATCCAGAAACAGCAGCTGGGGTGAACTAATCAGGGATCTGTCCATTTTTGCCGCATCCCGGCCGGGGATTGCCCGCCCGGCCCCCGGGCGATTCTGGCGAACCACCTGCTGCAGCTCGGCCCGACGCTGTGGCAGCACACCTTCCATGTCGGACGCAATATCCGCCAGCCACTCGGGGTCATCACGCACCGCTCGTGACATCATCACTGCATACAAGGACACCTCAAACAGATTGCGATCCATCAGACTGTTGGTGACCGGAGTCAGAACTTTTGCCGCACCTGCCACCGCCGCAGAGGGAAAGTGCACGAACACATCCACATGCTGAGTCACAATGTGCGTGCCCCCGGTGTGGGGCGTCAGCGAATTGCGAAACCAGATCAGCGCCGATGCCTGCAGCGGACGCGGCAGCAAAATATGATGGTAGCTGCCCTCGCAGATCATCAGCGTCTGCTTCTCATCCTGATACAGAATGTCGGCAATGCCCTCCGAACCATCCACGGCCTCCGCCTCGTACTCCGCCGGGCCCGTCTGCCACATCTGGAAATGCGAAATCTCCATCACTCGCCAGGTGCTCACCGCAACATCCGGGTGCTTAATCAGATAGTGATAAACAGGCTGGTCGACAGCGTAACGCAGCACCGGCAGACGCCGGAACTGATTGCATTTCTGAATCACTTCAGATGCGCGTGCCCGCTTTTCAGGGCTCAGGCGATCCAGCGGAACATCCGATGCTGCTGATTTCTGCACCGCCGCTGTCGAGATGCCCGGTTCGATAATCTGAATACCCGCTCGGCGGGCCAGTTCTTCCAGTTGATCGGCGTGCAGCGAATCCGCCCAAAACACAGCCAGCAGGCAGGAACAGGCCAGACGGCCGATCAGCGAAAGCCTGTTCACACGGCAGCGACAGCGTGACTCATCGTCGCCGCAGTGCCGCGGAGTATTCCGCACCCGTATGACTTCCATGCCCGCCCCAATCCCTGCAGCATGCACGCAACGAATCCCCGGACATGCTGTGCATGTCTGCCGAGAACCGGACAAACGGAAGGCTGTGCCAAATCAGTACTGCCAATCGCCGACAGCACCGCTCGAACTGCCTGATCCGCCAGACTCCGGATTGCGGCCCCCTGCTTCCCCCCTTGGAAATCGGTCGTCGCAAAATCCGTCTGGGTGTTTTAATCGGAAAAGTCAATGCAGCTGATTGAGCAGAATCCGCAAAGACCGGAGCCACAAAACCCCTCGGTACACCCGGCCCCCCCCCAAAATCAGCCCGCGAAATTTTTTCCGTTTGCGAAAAGAAATCATTCCATCCCTATTGCAATGGAATCCGTGACAATTATACAACCGCGCGGTCGGTGTCGGCGGGAATTGCCGACTGACAACTCGTCAGTCGCTCCCGCTCTCGCAGATGGATCGAAAACCAGACAGCAGCGTCAGTACGGGATGGAGTCGGCCGGAACTGACCAGCATTTGCCGACTTCAGCCCGGTCCCTGTGGATGCAGCAGCTTCCCAGGTGCCGAATCAGATTTCCGGAGTAATCGCTGGTGGCTGATATCCAGGTTGATGCGGCGGACGGTGCAGCAAACGTCGCTGCAGGTCCGGATCTTGAAGAACCCCCGGGAAGCAGCGGGGCCCTGCGAAAACCGGCCGGTCTCGTCCGCTCGGCTCGCGGTGGCGAACCCGCAAAACCCACACCCGCCACCGGCGATTCCAGACTCAGATTTGACTCCGCACACACAGCCCGCGTGCCCGAACGACCCCAGGAAAATGAACGCACGGCGCTGTTTCGAGCCCGATTTTTCCCCGACACAACAGACAACGACTGGAATGACTGGCGCTGGCAGTCCCGACATCGCATCCGCACTCTCGAACAATTCGAACGCGTGCTGGATCTGTCGATCGAAGAACGCGATTGTCTGTCCATGGGCGGAACGCTCCTGCCCACCGCTGTGACCCCCTATTACATGAGCCTGCTGGATCCCCATGACCCGCTGCAGGCATTGCGAAAAACCGTTGTCCCCACCACTCGCGAATTCATACGCATGCCGGGTGAGGCAGATGACCCGCTGGGCGAAGACGGACACAGCCCGGTCCCCGGACTGGTCCATCGCTACCCCGATCGCGTCCTGCTGCTCCCACTCGACTTCTGCTCAACCTACTGCCGCTACTGCACCCGGTCGCGAGTCGTCGGGCACGGAGAAATTCAGCCCAATCAGCAGCGACTGGAAGCCATCTTCCACTACCTCGAAGATGCCGTCCAGGTTCGCGATGTCCTGATTTCCGGTGGCGACCCGCTGGCACTCAGCGACGAAAAACTCGACTGGATCCTCGGACGACTCCGCGCCATTCCACATATCGAATTCGTTCGCATCGGCACCAAAATGCCGGCTGTGCTGCCCCAGCGAATTACCCCTGAGCTGTGCAGTATGCTCAGGAAATATCACCCGCTCTGGATGAGCGTGCACTTCCTGCATCCCGACGAATGCACTCCCGAAGCCGCTCGTGCCTGCGCCCGACTCGCAGATGCCGGAATCCCCCTGGGATCTCAGACCGTTCTGCTCCAGGGCGTCAATGACAGCGTGGAGATCATGAAGGAACTGGTGCATAAGCTGCTGCTGATGCGGGTTCGCCCGTACTACCTGTATCAGTGCGACCCGATCAGCGGGTCCGCCCACTTCCGCACCCCGGTCTCCAAAGGTCTGGAAATCATTCAGGGCCTGCGGGGACACACCACCGGCTATGCAGCCCCCACCTATGTCATCGATGCACCGGGCGGTGGCGGCAAGATTGTCCTGCAACCCGAAACCGTCGTCGGACGTGACGGCAACGATCTGCTGCTGAGGAATTTTGAAGGACGAGTCTTCCGCTACCCGGACCCGGATGGCACCGTCGGCTCAACACTTGAAACTCTCAGCACAGCAACCGCCGCAGCCGTGCCGCACATGTAATCGGCAACCGCCGCAGTGCTCAGAAAAAATCGGCCTTCAGCCACAAAAAACCTCCTGCAGTGCAAACTGCAGGAGGTTTTTCTTTTGGACAACGCAGGCTGACAGCCGCACCCCAACTCACACGTCCGCCGTAGTCCACTGACCATTGATGCGTCGCCAGACACCACCAGGATTTCGATCCTGCAGCACAGCAGGCAGACGATGCTGACGCACTGCGTCGTAGCACTGCAGCATGCCAAATCGCGTCACTGAACCCGGTACCCCCACTGCCGTGAAGCCCGGGTGACCGGTCGCCGGAAATGGTCCGCCATGATTCATCGCCGACACCACCGCCACGCCCGTCGGCATCTTGTCGTTCAGCAGACGCCCCACCTTCGTACGCAGCACCTTCTCCAGACGATCACAGGCCGCATCGTCTGCTCCCTGAGTATCCGAGTAGATGGAACCCGTCAGGTTACCCTCCAGATGTTCGGCCAGTTCAGCCATCTGCTCAGTCGAATCCGCGTGCACAAACAGCGAACCATTGCCAAACGCTTCCGTCTGAAACACCTCCGGATGCTGCAGGAATTTTGCCGCGGAAACCTGCAGCAGCGTATTCTGACAGCAAACCCCGACACCGCCTCCCGCCTGACCACCAGTCACCAACTCGGCACCAGCCGCCAGAATCGTCTGCACAGCCTTCAGGAAACTGCTGCGAACACCCTCAGACAGCATCGTTCCCGCAGCGGCCGCCGAAAACCTGGCCGCAACCGCCGCTGTCAGCGCCGCTCCCTGAGCTCCTGCGGGCACGATCACCAGACCGGGATTGGTGCAAAACTGACCCGCCCCCATCAGACAACTGGCTGTAAACTCGTCCGCAATCTTCTCCAGACGCTCCGACAAGGCCCCCGGCAGCATAAACACCGGATTGATGCTGGACAGCTCCAGATAAATCGGCTTGCCCGCAGCGTCCGCCGCCGCCTTCAGCCGCAGACCTGTCTGACGAGCACCCGTGTAACCAATTCCGCCAATCCGCGGATCCGACACCAGCCGCAAACCGTCCTCATGAGATGTCCGGTAAATCAGCTGCACCAGCCCCGCCGGCATACCCGTGCTGCGCACAGCCGCCACAGCCGCCTCACCGAAAATCCGAGTCGTTTCCGGATGACTGGGATGCCCCTTGGCAATCACCGGATTCCCCGCTGCAATCGCTGCCGCAAAATCTCCGCCCGCAATACCGTTGTACGCATACGGAAAATTGTTCGGACCAAACACCACCACCGGACCCAGCTGGCCACACATCGAACGGATATTCACAGCCGTATCAATCGTCGGTACCCGCCACGATTCGTTCCGCGCCGTGGCAGCCGCCTGACGAATCTGATTCGTCGTTCGCGGCAGCTCCGCATCCTTCAGTCGCGGCGACTTCGCCAGCCCGGTCTCAGCATGCGCTGTTTCAACCAGCTGGTCCGCACGAGCCTCGATTTCCAGAGCGTATGCCTCCAGAAAGTCAGCAAATCGAGAACCCGGCCAGCCTCGCATTTCCCGAGCCGCAGCGGCTGATGCACCAATCACCGCATCAATCTCAGCCCACGAACTCACCGGAAATACCTGCGGCATCGGCTGCTGAACTGCGGGATTCACCGCCTGAAATGTGCCTGCAGCCTGAGATGATACCCAGGCTCCATTAAACAGTATCGGCTGAATGGACGTGCTCACAAACCAGACCTTCCTCGCAAAGTGATGCCACCGAAACTTCAGCCGAGCATCGGCGGAAGTCCCACCAGAGTACCCGCAGGAGCCTGCCCTTTTCAACCGCCACGCCAGCCTCTCACAACCCGGAGAAACGGCGGCTCACCGGCGAATCACCACCTCAGAACCCGTTCCCAGCAGCTCGAACACCTCGCGAATGTCCGCATCCCCCAGATGCAGACAACCCCGCGATGCCGCCCGGCCAATCGACTGCGGATCCGTCGTCCCGTGTATGCCAATGTGATCACCCAGTCCCAGCCAGTACTCACCCAGCGGGTTCTCCGGATCATCCGCCTCCACAACCCCGCCATCCGGATTGTACCACGTCGGATTCTCCAGCTTCTCGCGAACCGTGAAACGGCCCGTCGGAGTCCGACCGTCCTGACCAATCCCAATGCGATACTCCTGCACATACCAGCCATGCATGTGCACCGTCAGCGTGAACGCCGACAAATCCACCACGGCACCAAACGGTCCACGCACCACCTTCAGACTCTGACCCGCCTGCAGCTCCCGCGGCTCAACACCGTTCAGTCGCGCCAAATACTGCCACGGAAGCTCATACTCCCGACCAATCGACTCCAGTGTCTCACCCCACGCCACAATGTGCGGGTCACTGAACTGCCGCTCCGCAGACAAAAAAATCACCCGCGCCGATTCCCGCAGATCACTCGTCAGCAGCTGCCGCTGCTCCGGATACTTCCAATAGAGCGACGACAGCTCAGCATGCGATTCCAGCACCTCATCCCGCTGCCGCTGCTCCCGCGCCTTCCGCAGTCCAGCAGCCAGCTCTGCCGGCAAAGCCCGCTGCACCGCCCCGCTCGCTGACTGATCCACCTCCCACGACGCCTGACGCACACCCCCGTCAGCCGCTGACTCCGCAACTGACTCAGACGCCGACTCAACCTCAGACTCACGAACCGCCTCAGGCTCACTCAACTCAAACGACTCAGGCTCCGTCAAACCCACCCACTGGTCGTCCGCTGACTGCCGCGCCTGACCACCCGCTGACTTCTGCTCCGACAAATCACCCGCAGAACCCGAAATGTCAGACCAGTCCCCCGACTCCACTCCCGCAGACGGACGCAGACCAGCACCAGACCCTGAACGCACCACCACAAGGCCATCCGTCAGCACACGCGGCACCAGATCAAAACACCAGATGAAAAACAAACACGCAGCCACCGCGGTCAACCAGAGATGCCACGGAACAGACGGCTTCTGCTGCTCTGCAAACGGTTCCATCAAACACCTCCCTGCCGAAGTCCCCGCCGGAATTATGCCGACTCATAACCCGACGCTGCAGAGAATTCCCGCAGATCCGACAGTTCCCCGCAAGATCGGAAGTGAGCTGCAGCAGATTTCGGCAGTTTCTGCCGAACAGCGCAAATAAAAAACGAGCCGGGATAACCCGGCTCGCATCATCGCAATCGCCCGTCACCTCAACGCTGTTCCACACAATCAACGCTGTGGGACGCAGTCGTCACTGGCAACCTCTTCCTGAACCGAACCCAGCGGGCACAGCTCAGACCGCACAACACTCATGTTCCGAGGCGCCTCAACGCCGATCCGGACCGAATTGGGGCCAATCCGGACAATCGTTATCGAAATCTCGTCCCCAATCAGAATCCGCTCACTCATCTTCCGCGAAAGCACCAGCATTCCCTTCTCCTTGTGCAAAACCGTCATCCCTGAACGACAGCCAGCGACTGTCGGGCAATGTCAGGAACGGACACCCGTCATCATTTTGACATCGCCATCACAATGATAACAACCCCCAGCAACAACTCCAGCCTGTCGCAGCCACCGCTGCGCAATTTTCATGCACTTCACTAACATCCTCCGGTGCCTGTTTTTTAAGCACGCCCGACCTGCACAAAAACAGAGCAGCCCGCACCTCGCGGCTGGACTGCCATTTTGGCAATGAGGCTCCGGGCGGCTGGTCACCCGCTTTTCCACCCGAAATAGAATCCGCCAGTCCGGCCCCGCAGACGGGCAAACCGCCACGGAATGCCTACAATCCGCAGCATCCGAAATCAGCGGTCTTCGGGATCGTCGCGCCCCGAAGCTCAGAACCATCAGCGGCCTGGCTGGCATGCAAGCTATGACGACTCGGGATATCGTGATCAGGGGCGCTCGCGAGCACAATTTGCAGAGCGTCAGTCTTTCGCTGCCCCGCAACAAACTGATCGTAATGTCGGGTGTCAGCGGATCCGGCAAAAGCTCGCTGGCGTTCGACACCCTCTACGCCGAAGGACAGCGACGCTACGTCGAATCCCTCAGTACCTACGCCCGGCAGTTTCTCGGCCAGATGCCCAAGCCGGATGTCGATTCCATCACCGGACTCGCACCCTCCATCTCCATTCAGCAGAAATCCACCAGCCGCAATCCGCGCAGCACCGTTGGCACGATCACGGAGATTTATGACTTCCTGCGAGTCCTGTACGCTCGCGTCGGACAGGGCTACTGCTACGTTTCCGGTCTGCCCATCCGCGCTCAGTCCGCCGATCAGATCATCGACAGCCTGCTCAGCCAGCCGGCCGGCACCCGCTTCCAGATCCTCGCACCGCTCGTCGCCAACCAGAAAGGCGAATTCCGGGACCTGTTCGAAGACCTGATGAAGAAAGGTTACCTGCGGGCCCGCGTGGATGGCGAAACCATCAATCTGGCCGAAGCCCCGGCCCTCCGCAAACACCACAAGCACACCATTGACGTCGTCATCGATCGTCTCACCGCCGGACCAGGTCAGCGGACACGCGTTGCCGAGGCTGTTGAGCAGGCCTTGAAACTGGGTGACGGACGACTCATCTGCTCCGCCGATTCCGTCAGTGCCCGAGCGTCTGACAGCGGGCCCGAACGCCGCACCGCTGCCGGTCGCCGCCAAACCGCCGACTCCTCCGCCGACATGGTGGCTGAAACACCGGTCGAATACCGCAGGACCGTCGACCGCCTTTACAGCTCGCAATACTCCTGCCCGGAAAGCGGCATGAGCTACGAGCCGCCCAGCCCTCAGCTCTTCAGCTTCAACAGCCCGCTTGGAATGTGTACCGAATGCGGCGGCCTCGGCATGCGACACGGCTTCCCATTGCACCGCATGGTGCCTGATCCGGCCCGATCCATTCAGAAAGGTGCCCTGCTGCTGCTGGACTGGTCCAAACTGGGACGCTGGCCCAAACACATTCTCGCTGGTGCCGCTGCCGCCATCGAAGAAGACTGCGGACTGCCCGCCGATTCTCTGCTGAAAATGAAATGGCAGGACATGCCGCAGCAGGCCCGGGATCTCTGGCTGTACGGAACCGGCACCCGCCACATCACCTTCTCCTGGCGCAGTCGCGGCGGAGTCTGGAAGCACGGTGGCACCTGGGAAGGCTGGTCCAATCGCCTGCTGGAATCATGGCGTACCGCCGCCAACCCCATGCGCCGACGACAGCTCGAAAAGCACATGGAAGTCGTCACCTGCTCAGCCTGCCAGGGCGAACGACTCAATCGCCAGGCTCGCAGTGTCCGCATTCGCACCAGCCATCCGGCCTTCGGCAAAACAAACAGACCGGCAGAACTGAGCCTCCCGCAGCTCTGCGCCCTGTCCGTCCAGGAAGCCGCACTGTTCTTCGAAAAACTTGTACTCGATCCCGTCCAGCAAATCATCGCCGAAGAGGCCCTCAAGGAAATCCGCGGTCGACTCGGATTCCTGCTGCAGTGCGGACTCGATTACCTCACACTCGATCGCTCAGCACCCACACTGTCCGGCGGTGAGTCCCAGCGAATTCGACTGGCCGGACAGATCGGCTGCGGACTTGTCGGCGTCGTATACATTCTCGACGAACCATCCATCGGTCTGCACCCGCGCGACAACACCATGCTGCTCTCCAGCCTTGAACGGCTGCGTGATCAGGGCAATACCGTCATCGTCGTGGAACACGACGAAGAGACCATGCGGGCCGCCGACCACATCGTGGACTTCGGGCCGGGCCCCGGAGTTCTGGGCGGAGAAGTCGTCGCCGCCGGAAAACTGGACGACATCCTGAAATCCGAACGCAGTGTCACCGGTCAGTTTCTGTCCGGACGCCAGGTCATCGCCACTCCCAAAGTGCGCCGCGCCCCGGAACGCGGCAGCATCACCGTTCACGGCGCCCGCCACAACAATCTGCAAAACGTCACCGTCAGCTTTCCGCTCGGCCGACTGATCTGCGTCACCGGTGTCAGCGGCTCTGGCAAAAGCTCACTGGTCAACGATATCCTCTGGCAGGTTGTCAACCGGGAAGTCAATGGCGGCGTCGGAGAACCCGGGCTGCATGACCGGGTTGAAGGACTGGATCAGATCGACAAAGCCATCGATATCGATCAGTCTCCCATCGGCCGCACACCCCGGTCCAACCCCGCCACCTACGTCAAAGTCTTCGACGAAATCCGCAAACTCTACACACAACTGCCGCAGTCCAAACTGCGCGGATACAAGGAAGGTCGCTTCAGTTTCAATGTCGAAGGCGGACGCTGTGAAGCCTGCGAAGGCCACGGTGCGACCAAACTGGAAATGGACTTCCTCGCCGATATCTGGGTCCCCTGTACCGTTTGCGAAGGCCGGCGTTTCAGCCGCGAAACCCTCGAAGTCAGGTTTCGCGACAAGAGCATCGCTGATGTGCTCAATATGGAAATCCGCGAAGCCATCGAACTGTTCGATGCCTTCCCGAAGATTCGCCAGCTGCTGCACACACTGCGCGACGTCGGTCTCGATTACATGCAGCTCGGTCAGGCCTCACCCACTCTCTCCGGAGGCGAAGCCCAGCGCATCAAACTGGCCCGCGAACTCGGACGTCGCTCCACCGGTCGCACCCTGTACCTGCTCGACGAACCCACCACCGGACTGCACTTTGCCGACGTCCGCAAACTGCTGGAAGTCCTGCAGGGTTTCGTCGATGCCGGCAACACCGTCATCGTCATCGAACACAATCTCGATGTGATCCGCACAGCCGACTGGCTGATTGACATCGGACCGGAAGGCGGCTCGGGGGGCGGACGAGTCATCATCGAAGGCACACCCGAACAGGTCGCCGCCTGCGACCAGTCATATACCGGTGCAGCACTCCGCGATGTACTGCCCGGATTTCACCGCAAAAAACGCAGCACCTCACTGCCAAAGCGTCAGAAAAAAGCCGATCCCTTCGCAGCCGAACGATCCATCCGAATTGTCGGGGCAGGGCAGCACAACCTGCAGCAGGTCAGCCTCGAGGTGCCCCGGGAACAGCTCAGCGTCTTCTGCGGACCCAGCGGCAGCGGTAAAACATCACTCGCCATGGACACTCTGTACGCCGAAGGACAGCGACGCTACGTCGAAAGCCTGTCAGCATACGCCCGCCAGTTCCTCGGACAGATGCCCAAACCAAAAGTGGAAAGCATCCAGGGACTCAGCCCCGCTATCGCCATCGAACAGAAAACTGTCGGAGCCACGCCGCGTTCCACCGTCGGCACAGTCACCGAAATCTATGACTACCTGCGAGTTCTGTATGCCCGCCTCGGCACTATCTACTGCCCGGAATGCGGCGTACCGGCCGAGCAGCAGACCACCGATCAGATCGTGGAACGCATCCTCCAGCAGCCTGCCGGTACCCGACTGCTGATCACAGCTCCCGTGGAAATCGATCGCACCGTCCCCTTCAGTCGCCTCTGGGAACGACTGCAGGCCTCAGGCTTCGCCCGGGTGCGGGTGGACGGAGTCACGCACGGTCTGGAGGAAGCTCCGGAGATCGATCATCGTCGCCAGCACACCGTGGCCGTCGTCGTCGATCGCATTTCCGTGGATCCGGCCCAGCGCGGTCGCCTGACTGATTCAGTCGAAGCCGCACTGAATGTCGGTCGCGGAGCCATTCAGGTGGTGCTTGCCGATCAGGCCAAACCCGAACAAAACTGGAAGTCACTGCGATTCAGCCTCAACCTGTCCTGCAGCAGCTGCGAACGTTCGTTTGAACTGCAGACTCCGCAAAAATTCTCCTTCAACAGCCCGCTGGGCTGGTGCCGCAGCTGCGAAGGCCTCGGACGGGAATTCGGCGCCAATCAGGATCGACTGATTACCGGCCCTGAACGCTCGCTCCGCGACGGAGCTGTCGGTTCATGGCCCGATCCGGCCACCAATCCCGTCTTCGCCGCCATGCTGGAAGCTCTCTCCGAAACCTTCAGCCTCCCGCTCGATGAACCGTGGTACCGACTGACCCCGGCACAGCAGCGACTGGTACTGCACGGCGATGACGAAAAATGGGTGCAGGTCACCGCGACGCAGTTGCAGGCAGCAAAATCAGCGGCACCATTCCGCTTTCTTTATCGCGGACTGTACCCCTCCATCGAAGCCGCCTCCCGCCTGTCCTATGCCCATCGGCACTCACTGTCAGAAATGGCCGGTGAACGTGACTGTTCCGCCTGCGGTGGAACTCGACTGGAGGCCGATGCGGCGGCGGTGCAGCTCCGCAGCACCACGCTGCCGCAGCTCTGCCGCATGCCACTCTCTGAATCCCTCGCCTTCCTCAACAACCTGAAACCGAACAAGGCCGAAAAGAAAATCGCCGGTGACCTGCTCAACGAAGCGGTGCACCGCCTGACCTTCCTCGTCGATGTCGGACTCGACTACCTGACGCTGGATCGCGGGATGCCCACATTGTCCGGTGGCGAATCACAGCGCATTCGCCTGGCCGGTCAGGCCGGCCGATCGCTGACCGGAGTCCTGTATGTGCTTGATGAGCCCACCATCGGCCTGCATCCGCGTGACAACGGTCGCCTGCTGGCCGCACTGAAACGCCTCCGCGACCTCGGTAACACCGTCCTGCTCGTCGAACATGACCGCGAAGTCCTCGATGCAGCCGACAGACTGTATGACTTCGGCCCTGGAGCCGGACGACTGGGAGGAACCGTTGTTGCCTCGGGTACGCCCGCTGAACTGAAGCAACAGGCCGCACTTTCGCTGACCGGCGGTTACCTCAGCGGAGCCCGCAGCATTCCACTGCCACCGCAGCGCAGAAATGCCACCAACGGCCCGTTCCTGGAACTGCTCGGAGCCTCTCAGAACAACCTGCGACAAATCGATCTGCGCATCCCGCTGAAAACCCTGACCTGCATCACCGGAGTCAGCGGTTCCGGCAAAAGTTCACTGATCATGAATACCCTGGCACCAGCGGTCGCCAAAAAACTCAGCCTCAGTACGGAATCACCCGGAGTGTTCCGCGAACTGCTGGGCGTCGAACAGCTCAGCAAAATTGTGATCGTCGACCAAAACCCCATCGGCACCACCCCCGCCTCCAACCCGGCGACCTACGTCGGAGTCTTTGACGAAATTCGGGAACTGTTCTGTCGCATGCCGGATGCCAAAGTCCGGGGTTATCGACCGGGCCGCTTCAGCTTCAATCGACCCGGAGGACGCTGCGAAGACTGCGAAGGCATGGGGCAGAAGAAAATCGAAATGCACTTCCTGCCGGATGTCTGGGTCGAATGTCCCACCTGCCGCGGGCGACGTTTCAATACCGAGACCCTGGCCGTTCGAT
>SXXK01000162.1 GCA_005791255.1 Planctomyces sp. | reverse complement strand
GGTCCAGACTCCGGGTCTTTTCGCGTGAGTCGTGGCGGCTCTTTCGGCTTAGAACCGGACAAAGCTCGTTGTGCGCTGCGCAACTACGACGCTCCGGAGAGCCGTTGCAGCGACTGCGGATTTCGTTTGGTATTGGAGTAGTGGTTGTACCGAATCTTTCTTCTGCGATTCGGACTCTGTTACTCTGATGCGATTCCTGCGATTTGTCCTTAATGCGTCGTGCGCAGCGTGCCGCGCGAGTTTGAAACTTTGGCCTGCACCCTGTCATACCACTCCTCATTTTCCCGTTCCTGCATGAACACCTGCCCGTGGTACGCGTTCGTCCGGCCCTGGCTGGAGATGTGCGAGGGACCAGCCAGCTGAGACGGGTCGCCTCGAGTGTTGATCGCGTGCAGCCGTGCGATCAGTTGCTGGTCGCAGTCGCCGCCTTTAGTCAGTGGCCAGCCCCGGCCCTCCGGGATTTATCGCTTTGGGCCATCAACAGGTTTGGCCGAATGGGCTGGCTTGCATTGAGCGAACGGAAGCAGAAGTGGCTGCCGAAGGCAGCAACTGTGCCGGGTGGAGCCGGTCACAGTTGGGTTCAGAGAACCTGTGGACGGTATCTCTCAGGCCATAGGGGTTGCTTTCCGGCAGAGCCCAGTACTTCTGAGAGACACTGGGGGATACATCAGGGTCAGGCGGTTATCGCGAGGCTTTTCGTGGCGTTGCAGACTGTTTCAGGACTGCAGGCGACGACATTGGCGTCCAACAATATCCATGTCAGTCGTCGATAACCTTCCAGCGGATGCTCATAGTGAAACTTAATGATTGCCTGCTTTTCATTGTCGTTCAGTCAGTTTGGGTCATCCATATTATTCTGATCAAACGACAGCGGCAACGCTGGTTCACCGACTGGTTCGCTGTTTACTTGCAAAGACAAAGCGACTGCATAATTTCTTTCGTTAGTTCAGGGGCGATTTGTCGTTGATGCTCAAGATCCAGCACACTGTTCACGACAGCCACTTCCTGAGCTTCCTGCAACACGTCCTGCGAAATCAGATCGTTGCTCCAAAGCCAGTATGCGACTTCGCACCAATACCAAAGAGGCGCGTTTTCGGTAATGTTGCAGGCTGGGGGCGGAAATCCTCCTGGCCCACGAACACCGATCATGTATTGATGTACAAGTTGCCGACTGCGGCCAATCTTTCGAGCGATTTCTGACTGTGTTACTAAATTGCAGACATCCACTCGCAGGACCCGCAGCCCGAAACCGCAGCCATTGATCGCAAGCACTGCTGAGACAATTGCTTCACGGAGTGAAGAGGCAGTTCTGGAAAAAGTCAAAAACAATCGACCGAAACGAAGGCTTAATGTGGCATCATCACACCCCGATTTGAAGATGGCTTCTTCAAGTTCCGGTGTAATTGACTGCAGCCCGTCAAGGAGCAATGTAAAATCATGTTCCTGCATAGAATTTGAATTAATAGTCATAGCGTTTCCCCCGGTCCTGCATCGTCGTTTCCATCACAGTGAGGACAACTATCTACCTCTCGACGAATGTGCCTCGCATGATTTTCAGGAACACGAGGTGTCGACCAAACCGACACGATGCATCCTTCCTGTGTGGCCTGGGGACAAAAAAGCCTTCCCCACGCATACCCGCCGGAAATCTCAACGCGCCAGCCGAGGCTTTCTGCGTATGACACAGCCTTTTCGATGTGTTTGTTTGGGTGTCGAGGTCGCGACATGGATGCTCCTGGATCGAGTATAGATCGGCTGTTGACAGGTGTCAAGCGAAGAAAGGATGTGGAAATTCCTCAGAAAGCGAATGACAGCCGTAACCGAGCGGTGGCAAAAGAGTCTGTTGTCAAAAACGGTGTGATCTGTCGCTGCGGTTCACGGTAACCGAACACCGCAACCATTGTAGCCAGGCCCGCCACACTTGCTCGATTTGAGTTCTTTCAACCGACCTGTTGTGGCGGGTGAATTATTGCGCACGTGGTGGGCAGGATCAGGTCTCTGGAATGGGAGCAGCGGCTTGAGCGGCAGGCACAGTTGCAGTCGACTGTGAACGAGTTTCGTAAGTGGGGCCGACCACGATTCGATTTCCCGATGGCGTCTGCATTTTTCTGCCAGAGGCAGATGCAGATATGAGTGAAACAGTGATCAGTGCTGTACGGTTACAGTTGAATTGAACCTGATCAATCGGCGGACGGTTCAGTCGCAGATGATTCTCGTATGACTTTCGCATCCTTGGCTCCTCGAAGATTGAGCAATGAGTTTTTGTTTTGCTAACGTTTTCAAGCACCACTATGGATATTCCGCTCATCTTCGCGAAGCCTTTGTTGCGAATCCGGAGTTTTTGCCGCCGGCAAGGATTTTCCGGACACGCACGAGCAGCGTTGATTCGTGCTCATTCGTGGTTCAGGAAAACGTCCGTCGCGGAAGTCGGTTAAGGGGTGACCGTACTCCACGACCATATGGATCGCCATATCTGTGTTCCTCTACATTCGGGGTGGTTGGAGTGTTCGAACCGGATCCTAAATATACGTGGCGCAACGCCGGCTTCCCTCAGACGGACAAGCATCCTGTCGTGAATGTTTCGTGGAATGGCGCTGATGCTTTTGCCACGTGGCTGACTTCCCAGTCGAAGAAAAAGGCGGAAACCGTTCGTTATCCGCTGCCGCCGTGCCACTTGCGATCGCGTCAACGCATTGGGAGCGGGTTCGCCGAACGACCGTCGAAGTCGTCAAACGGAATGCGCCACCCGGCCTGACCGCCCTGCGTCGCCGCCCCGAAAATGTTTGAAATCGCACAAAAAGTTCGGTGACTTTTCATCTATTCGCAATGCAATCAAACTGACGACGTGCTTGCAGTTTTGCAGGTTCAGGCTTTGTACCCGACGCTGCGCTCATTGTCTTCGGCCTGTGTGTGCTCGCAGCGACGGTCCTCCAGCGAGCGCGGCTGGGCAACTGGGCGTGGCCGGATTCAGTTGGACGTGGCGGTGCTGTTGTGGCGCAGCAGGTTGCAACGCAGCCTGTTCTGCCTGCCCAGGAACAGCCGCCGGCAGCAGCAACTGAAGGCCAGCCGAAAGAGGTGGTCAACACGCTCGGGATGAAGCTGCTGCGGATCCCGGCAGGCACCTTTACCATGGGATCACCGGCCAGTGAAAAACACCGTTACGACGGCGAAACCCAGCATCAGGTAACTCAGGGAGAGTGGAAAAAAGTCATGGGAACAGAACCATGGAAGGGAGAGGACTACGTCCGGGAAGGCGACGACTACCCGGCGGTGTACGTCGGCTGGGCCGACGCTGTGGCGTTCTGCAAAACGCTGAGTGACATGGAAGGCAGGACCTATCGCCTGCCGACTGAAGCCGAGTGGGAATCTGCCTGCCGTGGCGGCACCAGAACGGCCTTCAGTTTCGGCGATGACGAGGCGGACCTGGAGAAGCATGCGTGGTTTTTTGCGAACGCATACAACATCAAAGAGAAATACGCGCACCGGGTGGCGCAGAAGCTGCCCAACCCGTTTGGTCTGTAGGACATGCACGGGAATGTTTGGGAATGGTGCAGCGACTGGTTTGGCGATTACCCATCCAGCCCGCTCACGGATCCTCAAGGGCCAGACTCCGGGTCTTTTCGCGTGTTGCGTGGCGGCTCCTGGGTCGGCGGCCCGAACCTCGTTCGTTGTGCGCTCCGCAACGGCATCACTCCGGAGTACCTTGTCTTCAACTACGGATTTCGTTTGGTGTTGGAGTAGTGGTATTGGCTCAGCAGGAGCGTCGCCCTCCCGAGGCGGTGTGAGGCGGGCCCACAGGAACCACAGATTTGCCTGTGATGAAGAATGTGGGTGATTGTATTCGGCTGTCCGGGCTGGGAGAATCAGGGCGTGGCGGGCAGGGGCGGTGGCTGCGGTGAGGAGCAGTGTGATGGCGGGTGGTTTGGGTGGTCAGCAGTTTGATCCGGGTTTGCCACGGCGTGATTTTCTGTTGGCATCCGGTGGCTGGGTGCTGGGTGGTCCGCTGGCTGCCGGTGCTGTGTCAGCGGGTGGTGGTGTTACGGCTGCGGGGCGCGGGGTGATAGCTGCCGAGAATGCGTTGGAGGGCACAGCGGACTGGCGGCTGACGAAGACGGGGGTGGATCCGCAGACGAAGTATCGTTGTCCGTGGATTGAGGGTTTTGCTTCGCGGACGAGTGTGCGGGCGGGTGAATCGATTCAGTTTTTTGTCAGTACGAATCCGGCGTCACCGTTTCGGATTGAGATTTTCCGCATGGGGTTTTATGGGGGACGCGGTGGACGGCTGATGCAGCAGCTGGGGCCGTTCGAGGGCGTGGTGCAGCCGGATCCTGAGACGGGTCCGCGGCGTCTGCGTGAGTGTCGCTGGGAGCCCTGTGTCGAGCTGGTGATTCCTGAGGACTGGGTCAGCGGCGTATATGTGGGGCGTCTGACGGCTGAGCGGGAGGGCTGGCAGAGTTATCTGATCTTTATTGTGCGGGACGATCGACCGGCAGATCTGCTGTTTCAGTGTGCTGATACGACGTGGCAGGCTTACAACCGCTGGCCCGATCAGTTTGCTTTGTATGATGACGGTCAGCAGAAGTGGTATTGCGGCCCGGATGTCGACGTCAGCTTTGATCGACCGTATGGGCGTTACTGTCAGATTCTGGATGCTCCGCTGTCCACCGGTTCCGGTTCGTGGTTTTTGTGGGAGTATCCGTTTGCGTACTGGCTGGAACAGCAGGGTTATGACGTGAGCTACATCTCCTGCCTGGATACTCATGCCGACCCTGCCGGTCTGCTGCGTGCGAAGGGTTTTTTAAGTATTGGTCATGACGAGTATTATTCACTGGAGATGTATCGGCATTTGCTGTCAGCGCGGGATGCGGGAGTGAATTTGTGTTTCTTTTCGGGGGATACGTGCTGGGGCAGAATTGATCCGCGGCCTGGTTCGCATGGCGGGGCTGGTCGTATTTTCAGTCGGGTGGATGCGTTTGGTCCGTGTTTGCCTGGTGCCGAGCAGTGGCCGGGTGCCGATCGCTTCCCGTATCAGACTCCCAGTGAAGCGGCCCTGATTGGTGCGCGCAATGTGCCGCCGGTCACGGGTGGTGCGGACTGGATTTGTCGTCTGCCTGAGCACTGGGTGTTTGAGGGTACGGGGATGGTGGAGGGCGAGGGGATACCGGGGCTGGTGGGCTGGGAGTGGATGGGGATGCCGGCGGAGATTGAGGGCCTGGAGGTGCTGGCGAACGGCCGGACGACTCATGGCAGCGGCCGTTCCGGTTCAGAAGGATTTTACTCGGCGACGATGTATCCTGGTCCGCGGGGTAATTTTGTGTTTAATGCGGCGACGTGCTGGTGGTGTGACGGGTTGTCAGAGCCACCGGGTTATTTGCGACCGAAGGTGTATACTGAGCCTCGCGGTGTGGACCGGCGGGTGCAGCGGATTACGGCGAATCTGCTGAACCGGATTTGTGGTGGGGAGGGGCCGGGGTGAGTTGGGGCGAGGGCGAGGGCAACAGGGAATTTGCGCGGAGCTGGTGGTTATGGCGACGGAAGATCAGAAGCGGAGTGAGGAGTTTCGGGGTTATCTTCTGGCGGTAGCTCGGCTGCAGCTTTCGGCGCGGCCGTGGCTGGCGGGCAAGCTGGATTCCAGTGATCTGGTGCAGAAGACATTTGTGCGGGCGTACGAGCATTGTGAGCAGTACCGGGGAGGCAGTGATGCGGAGCTGGCGGGCTGGCTGCGTCAGATTCTGAACCGGGTTCTGGCAAATGAGCTGCGGCACTGGGGGCAGGCGCGGCGGAATGTGGGTGCGGAGCAGTCACTGGAGCAGGAGCTGGATGCCAGCGGTTATCGTCTGGATCAGATGCTGCAGGCGGATCAGACGTCTGTCAGTCAGAGGGTGCAGCGTGGCGAGCGAGCGGAGCGGCTGGCTGAGGCAATTGAGTGCCTGCCGGAGGAGCAGCGGGTGGTGGTGCTGGCGCGGCATTGTCGTGGTCTGGGACTGCAGGAGATTGCGGAGGAGACGGGTCGGACGGCGGCATCGGTGGCTGGTCTGCTGCGGCGGGGACTGGCGACGCTGCGTGAGCAGCTGGGTGAGGAGCTGTCATGACGGATTCGCAGACGCGGCTGGATCAGCTGATAGCGGAGCTGCTGCTGCGGCTGGAGCGTGGTGAGCAGGTGTCGCTGGAAGATTTTCTGGCGCGGCATCCCGCTGAGGCGCTGGAGCTGCATCGGTTTGTGCAGGATCTGAGTTTGCTGCATGGCCGGCCGGCGGGACTGACCGACTGTGATGCCACGCTGATTGATCCGGCCGGGGTGGCAGCACTGAGTGTTTCTGAGTGTGATGCTGGTGGCGGAGTGCTGCAGGCTGTACCG
>SXXK01000161.1 GCA_005791255.1 Planctomyces sp. | reverse complement strand
GGAGATGGTGATCGAAAAAGCCAAGCGGATGGTCGAGTACGGCCATGACGTGATCATTTTTCTGGACAGCATCACTCGTCTGGCGCGAGCCTGGAACACTGAGATACCGAATTCCGGCAAGACTTTGTCGGGCGGTGTGGATGCGAATGCGCTGCAGCACCCCAAGCGGTTCTTCGGTGCGGCGCGGTGTGTGGAGGAGGGGGGCAGTCTGACAATCATTGCGACCGCTTTGATTGATACCGGCAGTCGGATGGATGAAGTGATTTTTGAGGAATTCAAGGGCACCGGCAACACGGAGCTGCATCTGGATCGCAGACTGGTTGAGCGTCGTGTGTGGCCGGCGATTGACATCAATCGTTCCGGGACGCGGCGTGAAGAGCTGTTGCTGAACGAAGACGAACTGCGTTTGATGTGGGTCTTGCGGCGGGTGCTGAACGATATGAATCCGGTCGAGGCGATGGAACTGCTGGTGAATCGCCTGCGACGAACAAAGACCAACGAAGAATTTCTGCTGTCTATGAATCTCAGTTGACACCGGTCTGTGGATTTTCCGGTGACTGGTGCACTTGAGCGAAGAATGGGAACAGTCATGCCATCAGAACTTTCTGCCGGGCTGGTTGCAGCGGGCTGCCGTTTTGCCATCGTGGTTTCCCGCTTCAATGACCTGGTAACGCGGCGGTTGCTTGAGGGTGCGATCGACACAGTTGTGCGGCATGGTGGCTCGGCGGAGCTGATCACGGTGGCGTGGGTACCGGGTTCTTTTGAGATCCCGCTGGCCGCTGAAAGGCTGGCCGAATCGGGCCGATTTGATGCGGTGGTCTGTCTTGGAGCGGTGATTCAGGGTGCCACGTCACATCACGAGCATGTGAACAGTCAGGTGGCAGCCGGGATTATGGGAGCGATGCGAAAGACCGGTGTTCCGGTCACATTCGGCGTGATCACGTGTCAGTCGATGGAACAGGCGCTGGATCGTGCTGGTGGCAAGGTCGGCAACAAGGGTACCGAGGCGACTCTGGCAGCAATTGAGATGGTCAATGTGCTGAAACTGATTGCCGGATAATCTGCAGCCTGCCCGACTTCACTGCTCAGACGGTTTCCTCGGGCGGTCTGAGTACCGTGAAGGGAATTTTCAGGCCATCCCATGCGGGGCGAACGTGTTCCGGCAGGGACGAGCAGAGTTCATCGTAGTCCAATTCGTGCGACATATGGGTCAGCCATGTTTTGCGGGGCTGCAGTTGCCGAATCAGTTTAAGGGCTGCGTCGAGGTGCAGGTGTGTGGGGTGTGGTTCGCGTCGCAGGACTGAAAGTACCAGAGTGTCCAGTCCGTGCAGCAGATCCCGGCTTTCCGAGGGTATGGTGGACACATCGGTGCAGAAGGCGACGTTGCCGATGCGGAATCCGAGGATATCGAGGGAGCCGTGTCGGAGCCTGACGGGCAGGATCGAGAGTCCCAGCAGGCTGAAGGCTTGTCCCGGTGAGATTCGGTTGAAGGTGAGTCGGGGGGCTGCGTATTGGTGTGAGTGTGTCGTGGGGTCCGTGAATGCGTAGGAGAAAGACTGTCGAATCTGGGTTTCGACGGGGGCTTCGCAGTGGATGGGTATTGCGGAATGCAATCGGAAGCCGAAGATTCGCAGATCATCGATGCCCATGATGTGATCGGCGTGCGCGTGCGTCATGACGGCCGCTCGGATCAGCGTCGCTCGTTCCCTCACCAGTTGAATCCGCAGTTCCGGACCTGCATCAATGACAAATTCGCCTTCGGGAGCGCGGACGAGAACTCCGGTTCGGGTGCGGCGATTGCGGGGGTTGTCGGACAGGCAGACGCTGCAGCGGCAGCCGACCACGGGCACACCAATACTGGTGCCAGTGCCCATGATGACCATTTCCCCGTTTGCTGCGAGGCTGTGCGACGCGTTGGGGTCTGCCTGGGACAAGTTCAGAGTTCTCCTGCAATCTGTTCCTGGCTGGCGGGGGTTGGACATTTCCGCGGCCGGCCGGAGGACGCAGTTTAAGGCATTTGCCGCGGAAGGCCAGCGGGCGATTCCGGATTCGGTGGTGCCGGTGCGGAGGCAGTGCTTGTCAGAATCGGGTCGGCTGGGGTAGGATCCGGGGCAACTGTGCGGATCCGCGCAAGCAACGAGTGCAGTGCTGGAGGTGGGGGCTGGCGTGGTAGAAACCAATCATGATGATCTGCATTTTCTGAGTAGTTCACTGCAGGGGACCAGTCGTACTTTTGCGCTGGCAATTCCGTTGCTGGGCACCGAGCTGCGGCATCAGGTGGGGATTGCCTATCTGCTTTTCCGGGTGGCGGACAGCATTGAGGATGCTGCGGGAGTTGCTGCGGATCGCAGGCATTTGCTGCTGCAGCGGCTGCGCGAGTGTCTGCAGCCGGGAGCGGACGGCAATTTCAGGTCAGCGGCGATCGGGGACGGTTTTGGCGGATTGTGGCCGGAGGGGAGTGCGACTGAGCGACTGATGGTTGCGGCTCCGAGGCTGCTGCGGCTGTTTCATCAGCTGCCACCGGCGGCTGTGGCTTGCATTCGTGGTGCTCTGGATCGAACGATTGGCGGGATGCTGGATTTTCTCAGCTCCGGACCGGCTCGCGGTGCAGAAATTCGGATGGAGACTGTCGCTGAGTTGCGGTTGTATTGTTATTTCGTGGCGGGCATAGTGGGAGAGATGCTGACGGAGTTGTTTTTTCTGCAGTGTGCAGTGGGTGGCGAGCACCTGGGGCGTTTGCGGGAACTGGCGGTGGGTTTTGGTGAGTTCCTGCAGCTGGTGAATATTTTGAAGGATTCGGAGGGGGATGTCCGGCTGGGACGTTGTTTTATACCGACTGGGGTGTCCCGGGAAACGGTGATTTCTCTGGCCGAGTCCAGTGGCATTGCGGCGGGCGAGTATATCGGGCAGCTGGAGGCCCTTGGGGTGTCTGCGGATGTGCTGGCGTTTTGTCGATTTATCAGTCGCCTTGCGGAGGGCTCCCTGGAGGCTTTGCGGCAGCGTGGAGCGGGCGCGAAGCTGAGTCGCACCGAAGTGTTCAGTATCCTGGAATCAGCAGGGGATACGTCGGGCGGAGCGACCGTGGCCGGGGTCTGAAGGCTGATGCCCCCGGTGACCAGCATTTCCACGGCTCTCAATTCTCACGATTCTGCCCGAGGTCTGTTGCGGACATTCGGCATTGTGCGTGTTTTCGCGAATCGGCATAATTCGGGAAACGGAGTGAGGTGGTCTGAGACCAGCAAGAGGACGCAGCACGGATGGCGAAGCGGGGCAACAGAGTTTGCGTGATCGGGGCCGGTCCCGGTGGTCTGGCGTCGGCGATGCTGCTGGCGAAGGCTGGTGCGGAGGTCACCGTAATTGATCGGCTGCCGCGACCTGGCGGGCGTTGTTCGGCGCTGGAGGCTGAGGGTTTTCGCTTTGATCACGGCCCCACATTCTTTTTGTATCCGCGGGTACTGGACGAAATTTTTCAGGCGGTGGGGCGTGATCTGCGTGCCGAGTGCCCGATGACACGCCTGGATCCCCAGTACCGTCTGGAGTTTGGTGCGGGTGGTCGCATTGATGCGACGCCGGACATCCAGCGGATGAAGCAGCAGATTGCCGGCATCAATGTCCAGGATGCCGAGGCCTTTGAGGGTTTTTTGAATGAGAATCGGCGGAAGCTGGAGCTGTTTCGTCCGATTCTGGAGTCGCCTTTCAATTCGCTGCTGGATTTGGTGCGGCCGTCGGTGCTGAAGGCCGTACCGATGGTGCGCCCGTGGCGATCTGTGGCGGGTGATCTGCTGGCGCATTTTTCAGATCCTCGACTGATAACGGCCTTTTCGTTTCAGTCGAAATACCTGGGGATGTCGCCATTTCAGTGTCCCAGCCTGTTCACGATTCTGGCCTTTCTGGAGTATGAGTATGGGGTCTGGCATCCCACGGGTGGGTGTGCGGCGGTCAGTGAACGGATGGCTCAGGTGGCAGCGCAACTGGGCGCTGAAGTGCGTTTGAATGAGGAGGTCACGAGGCTGCATTTCGAGGGGCGTCGAGCGGTTGGTCTGGAGACGGCGGGTGGCCAGCGGCACAATTTTGATGCCCTGGTGATCAATGCGGATTTTTCCGCGGCCATGCAGCGACTGGTTCCTGACTCACTTCGTCGGCGCTGGTCGAATCAGCGTCTGGCTCGCAGTCGGTATTCCTGTTCCACGTGGATGATGTATCTGGGGATGGAGGGCAGTTTTCCGGATTTGCCTCATCATACGATTTACATCTCGAAGGATTATGAACGGAATCTGCGGGAGATTGATGCTGAGGGGGTATTGCCGAGTGATCCTTCGTTTTATGTGCAGAACGCCTGTGTGACTGACAGCACGCTGGCCCCTGAAGGTCGCAGCACTCTGTACGTGCTGGTACCTGTGCCGCATGAATCATCCCGAGTGAACTGGCAGCGGGATTCTCAGGGGTTTCGCGCCCGCGTGCTGCAGCAGTTACAGCGCGTGGGGCTGCAGGATCTGGAGCGGCGGATTGTTTATGAAAAGGTGCTGACTCCGGACGACTGGCAGCATGGATTCCGCATTTATCGGGGTGCCACGTTCAATCTGGCACACAATCTGGGTCAGATGCTGCATCGTCGTCCGCACAATCGATTTGAGGATCTGGAACATGTGTATTTGGCCGGAGGCGGGACTCATCCGGGCAGTGGATTGCCGGTGATTTACGAGTCTGCCCGGATTTCCTGTCGGATGCTGTGTGCTGAGCTGGGTCTGCCTTTTCCTGAGCCGGACGTACCGATATCGGGAGTGGATCTGCTGCCCTTGTCTTCGAAGCGGGTGGCCTGACGATGTCCGGGCTGACATCAGCGGGCTCGGTGGCGAGGTGTCTGGCAGAATGTCGTCAGGCGCAGCGAAGCTGGAGTGAAGTTCCACTGCGTCAGCGACTGCGGGTGCTGAGGCAGCTGCGTTTGCGGGCTGCAGAGCGTGCAGGTGAGCTGGCTCTGTCTGTGGGGCGTGAGTCATCTGCGGAAACGTTGTCAGCGGAGGTTTTGCCCCTGCTGGATGCGGTCCGGTATTTGGAGCGTTGTGCCGTACGATTGCTGCGGGAGCGGCGTGTGCGACCGGCTGGCCGACCTCTGTGGCTGTGGGGTAACCGGGTGATTCGGCGACCTGAGCCATTGGGTGTGGTGCTGGTGATTGGCCCTGGCAATTATCCGCTGTATCTGCCGGGTGTGCAACTGGTACAGGCTCTGGCTGCGGGGAATGGTGTGTTGCTGAAGCCGGCTCCGGGATGTGCCGGTCCCCTGCGGATGTTGCTGCAGCTGGCGATTGAGTCGGGACTTCCGGAGGGTCTTGTGCACCTGCTGGAGGACTCGACGGAGGCTGGTTCTGAGGCGCTGCGGTGTGGTGTTGACAAGGTGGTGCTGACTGGAGCTGCGAGCACCGGTCGTCTGGTGGCCGGTCAGCTGGCTGCGGGGCCGACCCCTGCGGTGATGGAATTGTCCGGATGTGATGCAGTGTTTGTACTGGAGGACGCGGATTTTGGGCTGGTGGCTGACTGTCTGTGGTTTGGGCTGCGTTTGAATGGCAGTCGTACGTGTTTGGCGCCTCGTCGAGTGTTTGTGCGGGAGGAGCAGGCGGAGCAGGTTCTGGAGCGACTGCGGGTGCGGATCGCGGCGGCCGCAGGTTTTCGGAATTGTGCGGAGCCCAGCGGGGATCGGGAAGCGGCCGCCGTTCGCCGTGCTCTGGCGGTTGTGGGTGAGGCGTTGCAGCAGGGAGCGGTGCTGAGATCGGGTTCATTGCCTGATGTCAGTAAAAATACTCCGGCGGTGATTCCGATGATTCTGGATTTTGTACGACCGGAAATGCTGGTGGCTCGCGAAGATTTGTTTTTCCCGGTGTTGTCTGTGCTGCGAGTGCAGGACGAGGAGGAGGCTTTGGAGCAGTCGCGGGCGTGTGCGTATTCGCTGGCGGCGACAGTATTCGGGCGAACGGCCAATGCGTTGAGAATTGCTCGAAAGGTGGATGCCGGGACGGTGGTGCTGAATGATATGATTGCGGTGACAGCCGATCCGCGTGTTTCCTTTGAGGGACGCCATGCCAGTGGTTTCGGGGCAACTCGCGGCGAAGCTGGTTTGCTGGAATTTGTGCAGGTGAAGCAGATGATCCGGCCACGGCCATTTTTTCGGCCGCATCTGGAGGACGCGGGGCCGTTTGATGCGGTGCTGCTGGAGCGATTGATTGGTGTGGAGCATGCGGGTTGGATTGGTCGGCGTCTGCTGCGTCTGCCCGGGCTGATGCGGGCAGCGTGGCAGCAGTGGTACTGGCGGTGCAGGCAGGAAACTGGGAAGGAGCAATTCGATGACTGAGCGAACGGATGCTGTGGTGATTGGCAGTGGTCTGGCAGGGCTGGCGGCAGCCTGCACCCTGGCGGCTCGCGGATATGCGGTGACGGTAGTGGAAAAAAATCCGTGGCTGGGCGGTAAAGCTGCTCTGCTTGCGGATCGTGGCTATCGGTTTGATATGGGGCCCACCATTCTGACTTTGCCTTCAGTTCTGCGTCGAGTTTTTGAGGAGGCCGGTCGGCGTCTGGAAGACTATCTGACGATGATCCGTCTGGATCCGCAGTGGCGTTGCTTCTTTGAGGATGGATCTCAGTTTGATTTGGTGGAATCGCTGCCGGAAATGCAGCAGCATTTGCGGGAGTTTACGGGTGGGGAGGAAGCCGGGCGTGGTTATGAAAAGTTCATGTCCATTTCTCGACAGCTGGATGACGTTTCGCAGCGATTCTTCTTTTGGAAGAGTGTGGGTGGGATTGCTGACACGATGAATCTGCGGCAGTCGATGTCGCTGGGTGTGCTGAAGGACCTGCTGAGCCTGCGTTTTGGTCGCACGGTTGCCGGGCTGGTGCGTTCGCACATTCCGGATTCCCGAATCGCTCAGATGATGGATCATTTCACGCAGTATGTGGGATCCTCGCCCGAACAGTCTCCGGCGGTGCTGTGCGGAATTGCGCACATGCAGACCAATGAGGGTATTTGGTATCCGCTTGGCGGGACGCGGGCAGTGCCTGAGGCATTGACACGACTGGCTCAGGAGCTGGGTGTTCGCTGTGTGACGGGTCATCAGGTGCGTTCTGTGGATACGGAGCGTGGTCGTGCCGTCGGTGTGACACTGGACAGCGGTGAAGTCCTGCGTTCGCAGGTGGTAGTTTCCAATTCAGACTGTGTCCGCACATGTGAGGAGTTGCTGCCGCGTGATACGGCGCAGAAGATGCTGTCCAAACGCAAATTTGAGGCGGCCTGTTCGGGTGTCGTACTGTATCTGGGGTTGAGGCAGCGATACGAGCACCTGCTGCATCACAATTTTGTATTCAGTCAGGATCCGCATGAAGAGTTTCGGCAGATCTATTCGGCTGGTGAACCCGCTGCAGATCCGACCTGTTATGTTTGTGCCCCGTCATTGTCTGGTGATCGTGTTGCTCCGGGCGATGGCGAGGCATTGTATGTGCTTGTCCATACTCCCTACCTGCGACCGCATCATGACTGGACGAAGATGCTGCCGGGTTATCGTCAGGTGATTATTGACAAGCTGAAGCGGACAGCGGGCATGGGGGACATTGAGGACCGTATTGAGGTTGAGCATTCGCTGACTCCGGCTGGCATCAATCAGCGGTATCATGTGCTGAACGGTGCAATTTACGGCCTCGCCAGTCATGGACGATTCATGGGGGCCTTCAAGCCGGGGAATCGTGTTCGCGAGCTGCCGGGGCTATATCTGGCGGGTGGATCAGCGCATCCGGGTCCGGGGATGCCGATGGTGATGATGTCGGGCTGGATTGCTGCAGATTCAGTGGATGCGGATCTGAACGGTGGTCGCACGGGAACTCGCCGGGATGCTTCACGGAGGGCCGCGTGAGCAATCCGGTTTCCGGACTGCTGTCGCGGGTTCTGAACCGGGGTTTCCGACGTTATGTGAGGAGATTTGTCCGGTCGAACTTCAATGCTGTTCGGGTAGTGGGTCACGAGTCACTGCAGCAGATCGGTGAGCGATCGCTGGTGGTGTATGTGAATCATCCGGGCTGGTGGGATCCGATGGCTGCAGTGCTGTTGACGGATATGCTGCTGTCGCCTCGTCAATTTGCGGCTCCGATGGATGCGGCGGCATTGTCCCGTTATCCGATTCTGGAGCGGCTGGGATTTTTTGGAGTTCCGCGTGAGCCGATCTCGGGGGCTCGCGAGTTTCTCCGGAATGCTCGTGCAGTGCTGCAGGATTCTCAGACAGCCCTGTGGATTACTCCGACGGGGCATTTTCATGATGTGCGTCAGCCCCTGCCTTTTCAGCCGGGACTGGCGCATCTGGTGGATCGGAAATTTGGCGGATTGGTGCTGCCGATGGCACTGGAGTATCCGTTCTGGAATGAGCGTCGTCCGGAGTTGCTGGTGGCGTTTGGGGCGGTGGTGGACTGTACGCTGCTGGCAGATGATCGGGAGGAGCGGAATGGTCAGCTTGAGGCAGGCCTGCAGGCAGTGCAGGAGCGGCTGCGGTTGCTTGCGATTGGTCGCGACCCGGCGGCTTTTGAAACGCTGCTGGATGGTCGAGCGGGAGTTGGCGGCTGGTATGACCTCTGGCGGCGACTGACGTTCTGGCGACGCGGGCAGAAGTTTGCCGGGCGACATGAGGAGCGGGAACATGACTAGTGTGCTCGCGATTGTTGCTACTGGCTGCTGCGTTGCAGCCTGTTTTACGGCGATGCAGTTTGTAGTGAGCATGCTGATGTTTCGGCGAGCCCCGAGGGTGCCACAGCAGCTGTCAGCATCGGCGGTTGAGGATAACTCCGGAGTGCCTGCCGTATCAGTGCTGATACCGGCTCGCAACGAGGCGGAGCGGATTTCAAAGTTGCTGCAGTCAGTGCTGTCGAGTCGCGGAGTGCAGCTTGAGGTGTGCGTGCTGGATGACGAGAGTACGGACGGAACAGCGGAGATTGTGGAGAGCTTTGTTGCAGCAGACTCGCGAGTGCGTCTGTTGCGCGGGGGGCGGATGCCGGATGGCTGGAATGGCAAGCAGCATGCCTGCTGGCAACTGTCTCAGGCGGCCCGTTATGGCGAGCTGGTGTTTCTGGATGCCGATGTGGAATTGGCGAGTGACGCCCTGCTGCGAACTGTCGTGCTGCGGCGGAATCTGGGGGTGTCGCTGCTGAGCGGTTTTCCGCGGCAGCTGACGGTTTCTCCGGGTGAATCCCTGCTGATTCCTCTGATTCATGTGATTTTACTGTGTTTTTTGCCGTTTCCGCTGATGCGATGGAGCCGGCTGCCGGGAGCTTCGGCGGGGTGCGGGCAGTTCTTTGCGGCGGAGCGAGCGGGGTATCAGCAGACGGGTGGCCACAGTGGAATCCGGGATTCGCGACATGATGGTGTGATGCTTCCCAGGTTGTATCGGCGTGCTGGTCTGAAGACGGACATTTTCGATGCAGCAGATCTGGCAACGTGCCGGATGTATCAATCGCTGAGTGAGACCTGGCAGGGTTTGCTGAAAAACGCAACGGAGGGATTTGCTCGCTGGCCGGCGTTGCCGATGATCACGGTGGTGATGGCTGCTGTGTTTGTATTTCCACCAATCCTGATGATCGCCGGAGCGGTGGGGCTGTTGCCGGAGGCCCTGACGGGGCCGGTGGCAATCGCGTTGTTTTCCGGTTACCTTCCACGGGTGATCTGCTGCCTGCGCTATGATCGGGCGTGGTTGGGTGCCCTGCTGCATCCGGTGGCGGTTGTGCTGTTTCTGGCGATTCAGTGGACCGCCTGGGTGGATCAGAAACGCGGTCGAACTGTGCAGTGGCGGCAGCGAAGTTACGAAACTCTGTCTTCATGACTCAGGAACATCAGCCCATTCTGACATTGCAGGCGGTGCGGAAATCGTACCGAGGGAGGGCTGCGCTGCAGGGAATCTCGCTGCAGTTGTTTCCGGGGGAATTGCTGGGTTTTTTCGGCCCGAACGGTGCCGGGAAAACCACGATGATCCGCTGCATCTGCGGGCTGCTGAAGCCGGATGAGGGGAGCATAACACTGAGTATTCCCGACAGTTTTCGGGGTTCCCGAGCTTCCCGTCCAGGGCTGGTGCCACAGAATCTGGCCGTCTATCCGGATCTGACAGTGCAACAAAATCTGGAGGTGTTCGGGCGACTGGAGGGTGTGCGGGGGGCTGCTCTGCAGCAGCGAATTGATGAAGTGCTGGAATGGTCGGCCCTGCAGGACCGTCGTCGCAGCCTGGCGAGAACCCTGTCCGGTGGAATGCAGCGCCGGCTGAATATTGCCTGCAGCGTGCTGCACCGTCCGGCGGTGTTGCTGCTGGACGAACCGACAGTGGGGGTGGATCCGCAGAGTCGTGAGCGGATTTATGCAATGATGCAGGAGCTGACTGCTGCCGGAACGGCGGTGCTGCTCACGACGCATCAGCTTGAAGAAGTGGAAACTCGCTGCGACAGAATTGTGGTGATGGATCATGGCCAGATTGTGGCTGATGGCCGTCTGCCGCAGCTGGTGGCTTCGAGTCTGGGATTACCGCACCGTGTGGAGCTTTCATTTCAGCACCCGTGTGTTGTGGAGTTGCGGAATTTTGAGTTTGATGAGCAGCGACTGACGGCTGTCTGCCGACTGGCCAGCATGCAGCAGCTGCCGGGTGTGCTGGAGGTGCTGCAGGGGCTGCCTGAGCCGCCGCAGGCCATCAACGTGCGCAGTTTCGGTCTGCAGGATGTCTTTCTGGCATTGACGGGAAGGAGTCTGCGGGAATGATCCTGACCTTCCTGCGTATTGCATACCTGCGGCTGCGGAATAACCCGTTGGAATTGCTGCTGGTCTTTGTCATGCCGGTGCTGTTCTTCAGCATCTTTGCGATGATTTTCAGTCAGGGGATCGCGGCGGGCACTGAAAAGCCGGTGCGACTGGGGTTGTTGCTGCCGGGTGATAATGTGGCTGCGGCGGACCTGCAGGCGGAACTGCAGCAGAACACATCTTTGATTTGCACGGATCTGGGGGGACTGCCGACGGAGTCCGGCCGGCAGGAACGAGTGATTCTGGAGGCTCAGAATTCCAGTCGATACGACCTGCTGCTGTTGCTGTCAGCGGATTTTTCGCCTGCTGAGGAAGATCGGTTCCGGGTGCGGCTTGTGACGGACGGTCAGAATGCCATGGCGGTGGCGATGGTGCGGGCGATTCTGGAAGAATACTACGCTGTGCAGCGGGTTGAGGGTGTGGTGGAGCAGTTGCAGGAGTCAGTCAGGTCAGCAGCAAAGGAACGTTTGCTGCCAGCTGCGGAAGAATCTGCCGGGCAGGGAGCTTTCTTCAGAGAGCCGATTTCTCCTCGGACTGTGTTTGCAGGTTCCGGAGCTCCACCGTCAGTTGAACCCGGTCTGGCTCCTGTTTCTGCGGACCAGCCGGCTTCGGTGCTGGATCCGCCGACCGATCCGGCCCCCGGGACTTTCGCGGAGGCCGCTGATCCGGATCCCGAGACGCTGCTGGCGGCCGGGCCTGAGCCGCAGATTTCTGTCGATAATCCGCAGGCTGCGGACCAGCAGAATCCTCGAATTGCCATGTACGCAGCGGGGATTGCCGTGTTGTTTTTGCTGTTCGCCTGCACGGGGCATGCGGCGACGATGCTGGAGGAAGCGGAATCCGGAACGCTTGATCGCATTCTTGTCAGTGAGGCCGGGCTGCTGCAGATCGTGGCGGGAAAGTGGCTGGGTATCTTTTTGATGGGCTGTCTGCAGTTGTCCGTGATGTTCGTTTTCGCTGAGGCGGTATTTCGCATCCATTTGTGGCAGCACCTCGATGGATTTCTGGTGATGGCTGGCAGCACTTCGGCGGCCACGGCCAGCTTTGCCATGCTGATGGCGACCATTTGTCGGACGCGATCGCAGTTGCAGGGAACGGCGACAGTGATCATTCTCAGCATGTCGGCGATGGGCGGGAGCATGATTCCCCGATTCGTGATGAGTGATCGGATGAAGGAGCTCGGCAGGTGGACATTCAACGCGTGGGCGCTGGATGGCTTCCAGAAGGTATTCTGGTTTCAGTCGCCGATTGAGAGTCTGCGGCCGGAGGTGACTGTGCTGCTGGGAAGTTCGCTGGTGATGTCACTGGCCACGCTGCTGATGAGCGGTCGCTGGAGACGAGGACTGTAACGGAGAGAGTATCATGGTTCAGGGAGGAATCGTTCGCAGCGTGTCGCAGCCGTCCGGCCCCGTTCGGCTGGTGCCGTTGGCGGGAATTCTGGCTCCGCTGTTGCTGTGGAGTGTACTGTCGACTGCGGAAACGGCATCTTCGGCAGTTACAGCAGTGCCATTGGTTGAAGGAGTGGCAGGGAGGGCAGAGGTTGTCACGGTGTCTGCTGTGCGAAATGAGCCGACAAAGTCGGATTCTGCGGCAGTGTTTGAAATCAGTGGTTTGCGAGCCGACGCGGGGCACCTCTGCGTGGCAGTTTTCGGGGGTGCAGCAGGTTTTCCAAATACGGATCGGGCGGAGCAGACGCAGCGTCTGGAAGTTCGGGGAGATCGCATGACGGTTGAGTTGCGACTGCGGGCGGGTGAGCCGCAGGCTGTGGCTGTGTTTCAGGACATTGATGGAAATGGCAGGCTTTCGAAGAATCTGCTGGGGATCCCGGTAGAACCCTACGGTTTCAGTCGCAATGCTCGGGGTGCTCTGGGGCCACCGAAATTCGACAGTGCGTCAATCGTTGTTCCGGCGGAACCTGATGAGCTGTCGATCCGTCTGAAGTGATGGGGGCGAAAATGATTCGCAGGCATACAGTGGCATTGACTGGTCTGGTCTGGATCAGTCTGTTGGCATCATCGCAGGTTCGCAGCGATGACGCTGAGATTGATTTCAATCGTGAAATACGTCCGATTCTGGCGGAGAACTGTTTTTACTGTCACGGGCAGGACGGAAACAAGCGGCAGGGAGATCTGCGGCTGGACCAGCGTGATGCTGCAGTGGACAGTCAGGCGATTGTGCCTTTTGACACATCCGCAAGTGTCCTGCTGCAGCGCGTTTACAGCAGCGATGCAGACCTTCAGATGCCTCCGCCGAATTCTGGCAGGGTACTGACGGACCAGCAGAAGCAGAAGCTGCAGCAGTGGATTGGACAGGGTGCCAAATACAGTACTCACTGGGCCTTCGAGACTCCGCAGCGTCCAATGGAACCCCGCGTCCGTAACGCTGCGTGGGTGCGGAATCCAATCGACAGTTTTGTGCTGAGTCGGCTGGAGGCTGAGGGTCTGCAGCCGGCCTCCGAGGCTGATCGTGCTGTTCTGATTCGACGTCTGTTTATCGATCTGACGGGCCTGCCTCCCACTCCTCAGGAAGTGGATGCCTTTGTGGCCAGTACGGATCCGCTGGCCTATGAGCGACTTGTGGATCGACTGCTGACCAGTCCGCATTATGGAGAGCGGATGGCTCTGCCGTGGCTGGATGCGGCTCGTTATGCGGACAGCAATGGATTTCAGCAGGACGGAGACACGTGGCAGTGGATCTGGCGCGACTGGCTGGTGAGTGCGCTGAATCAGGATCTGCCGTTTGATCAATTGACGATCTGGCAGCTGGCTGGTGATCTGCTGCCTGATGCGACGAATGAGCAGAAGATTGCGAGCGGATTCAATCGGAATCATCTGCTGAATGGCGAGGGTGGTGCGATTCCGGAGGAGCAGCGCTGGGTGATTCTGTTTGATCGTATGGAAACCACTGCCACGACCTGGCTGGGGTTAACGATGAATTGTGCCCAGTGTCACGATCACAAGTATGATCCACTGACCATGCGGGACTATTACAGTCTGCTGGACGGATTCAATCGGGTGCCTGAGTCGGGAACTCCGCAGTACTTTTCGTCCCGCATTCGTGTGGCTGCTCCGTTTCTGGAACTGCCGAACGAATCGTGGCTGCAGCGCCAGGCAGAGTTGCAGGCGGTGGTAAATGCTGCAGAGGAGCAGGTACGCGCAGCGACGGCGCCGGATTTTGACATGTGGCAGCAGCAAGTCCGGACTGCAGGTACGCTGCCTCGTGGCGAGGTGCTTCCGGAGCCTTTGAAACTGCTGTTGTCAAAGTCGGCCGGTGAGCGGAGTACGGAGGAAGATTCTGCGGTGCAGTCCGAGCTGCGGAAGCTGTTTGATCAGAAGGTTTTGCCGACTCTGAAGGAGCGTGTGCCGGCAATTGTGCAGCGTGAGGATGCGATGCGGCGACTGGCTGAATTTCGAGCCGACCAGTTGCCTCGGGTGATGATTATGAGTGATGCTCAACCCCGCGAAACTCGTATCCTGAATCGTGGTGAGTATCTGACGCCGGGAGAAAAGGTGGAGTTTTCTACACCGGCATTTCTGCCTCCGTTGCCTGCTGACGCTCCTCGCAATCGTCTGGGATTTGCTCGCTGGCTGGTTTCGGGGCAGCACCCGCTGACGGCCCGTGTGCAGGTTAACCGCATGTGGCAGTATTTTTTCGGGACGGGGCTGGTGCGGACATCTGAAGATCTCGGAGTCCAGAGTGAGTATCCTGAACATTTGCCACTGCTGGACTGGCTGGCGACTGAGTTTCCGCTGCGCGGCTGGAGCATGAAGGAGATGCACAAGCTGATTGTCACCAGTGCGACCTATCGGCAGTCTTCACGTGTCACACCGGAGCTGTACCAGCGGGATCCGGAAAACCGCCTGCTGGCCCGTGCCAGCCGTTTTCGGATGCCTGCGATGATTCTTCGTGACTGGGCGCTGGCTGCGGCAGGTCTTTTGGAGGTGCGGATCGGTGGTCCGCCAGTTTATCCGTATCAGCCTGATGGTATCTGGGAGTCGCTGGCGATTACGAAGGAGCGGGATTTCACATATCCGTCGTCGTCCGGGGCAGACCTGTATCGTCGCAGTCTGTATACGTTCTGGCGCCGCACGGTCGGTCCGGCGAATATCTTTGATACGTCAAATCGACAGGCTTGTCGAGTGCGGCAGACGCCCACGAGCACTCCGCTGCACGCACTGACGACTTTGAATGATCCGACGTGGGTCGAGGCTGCTCGGGTGCTGGCTGAACGTTGTCTGCTGGAAACGGCTGATACCGACAGTCGGCTGACAGCAGCTTTTCGCCGTGTTGCGGGACGGGTTCCGAGTGCGGCGGATCTGACAGTTCTGCGACGTCTGCTGCAGCGGCAGCAGAGTCTTTATGAGTCAGATCCGGAGGCTGCAAAAGTCCTGCTGACCACGGGGGCAGCCCCCCGCAGCAGCACCATCGGCGAAGTTGAACACGCAGCATGGACTGCTGTCTGCCTGGCGCTGCTGAATCTGGATGAGGTTCTGGTGAGGCAGTAGAGTTGTGGTTCAGGAGGGTGTGGGAATCTGGAAGTAGGTTCCGGAAATGGCCGCACCGATCCCGTTGAGTGTCGTCTGGAACTGGTCGATGAACGGGTGCAGACCGGTTGTCATGATGTCTTCAGCCTTCAGAGATGCCAGTCGTTGTGAAGTTTCTGAGACCAGTGCTTCAGCCTCATTCTGAGGCACGGTTGTGGTATTTCCGCTGATGGCTCGCAGCGTGGCTTCGGCGGCGTTAATGCAGAACCTCAGTGAACGTGGAAAGGTCGGGCTGAGGACCAGGAAGTCCACGACCCGTGCCGGCTGAATGGGTCCCCAGGTGCGTCGATACATCTGCAGGGCTCCCGTGGATTCCAGCAGCGCCGCCCACTGGACGACATCCAGTTGTTCGCTGCCCGTATGGATCATGGGCAGCAGCAGGAAGTAGCGAACGTCCAAAATTCGTGATGTCTTGTCGGCTCGTTCCAACTGGTAGCCGAGCGATGAGAAGTGCCATGCGTCTTCGTGAGACCACGTGGCCTCACGGACGCCCAGAACCTGGTGGGCGGAGCGTTTGATTCGTTCAAGGAATTGATGGGGCTGCTTGAGAATACGAGGTTGTTGAGCCGCATCCGTTCGGACTCGGAGATAGAAGCGATTTACGGCCTCCCACAGCGGAGCGGTCAACGTTTCTCGAACGGATCGCGCATTTTCGCGGGCGGCTGTCAGGCAGCTGACCACGGAATTCAGATTGCGGCGATCAAACAGCAGATAATTGATGATGTTTTCGCGTGTGGGGGCAGCGTAACGCTGCAAAAATGCCTCGGCATCACCGCCGGCATGCAACAGCGATGACCACAGCGCCTGTTCGCTGCCACGGTAGCCGAGGGCGATGCTGGAGGTGACATCGATGAATCGTGCCTGATTCTCAGCACGCTCCAAATAGCGGCTCATCCAGAACAGGGAATCTGCAACTCGGCACAGCATGGGAATCGGCCATCAGGTCAGGGAAATGAATCTCAGTATGCGGGTCAGTTTTGCTGCAGCACCCACGTGTCCTTGCTGCCACCGCCCTGAGAGGAATTGACGATCATGGAACCTTCCCTGAGCGCGACTCGCGTCAGACCCCCGGGAAGTACAAAAGTCTGCTCACCAAACAGAATAAAAGGTCGCAGGTCCACATGCCGGGGAGCCAGTCGTCCATTGATGACTGTGGGCACTGTGGACAGCGTCAGCATCGGCTGGGCGATGTAGTTGCGCGGATCGCGACGAATCGATTCAGCACACCGATCACGCTCGTCCTGAGAAGCCACCGGTCCCATAAGAATGCCGTATCCACCCGATTCATTGGTGGGCTTCACCACCAGACTGGCGAGGTTTTCGAGTACATACGCACAGTGTTTGGGATCTGAGCAGAGGTAGGTTGGACCGTTGCTCAGAATCGGCTCTTCAGAGAGGTAGTAACGAATAATGTCGGGAACGTACTGATAAACAGCCTTGTCGTCGGCGACGCCGGTTCCTGGAGCATTTGCAAGGGTCACCCTCCCCGCCCTGAAGGCACGCATCAGTCCCGGCACGCCCAGCATGCTGTCCGGACGAAAGACTTCCGGGTCAAGGAAATCGTCGTCAATGCGTCGGTAGATCACATCAACTCGCTGCGGTCCGCGAGTTGTCTTCATCCAGACCGTGTCGTCGCGATCAACGAACAGATCCGGACCTGTCACCAGCTCAATTCCCATCTGCTGGGCGAGAAAGGAGTGTTCGAAGTAGGCAGAATTGTAGATTCCCGGGGTCAGCACGACAGCGGTTGGGTGTTCAGCATCAGCGGGGGCAGTACTGAGCAGAGC
>SXXK01000160.1 GCA_005791255.1 Planctomyces sp. | reverse complement strand
GACGGTCACGACGTGCACTTTGCCGGCGATGGCATTGAGGAATGCGGGCAGTGTGGCGACCAGCGTTTTGCCTTCGCCGGTCACCATTTCAGAGATCATGCCTTTGTGCAGGATGTAGCCGCCGATGAGCTGTACTTCGTAGTGCCGCATTTTGAGAAAGCGTCGTCCGGATTCGCGGACTGCGGCGAAGGCTTCGGGGAGCAGGTCATCGAGTGTTTCGCCGTTGCGCAGGCGGGCGCGCAGTTTGGTGGCGGTCTGCCGCAGCTCGTCGTCGGTCAGTTTCTGCAACTGAGGCTCGAGGCTGTTGATGCGATCGAGCATTGAGCCGGGGAGAATGGTGGTGCGGCCATCACGATCGCGCACGAAACCCAGACGCCGCATGCGGCGTTCGTTGGAGGATCCGAACAGCGAAGTAATGCCGCGTTCGATCCGGTGAGTCGTAGCGGAGAAGAAGTCGCCGACTTTTTCCAGGAACTCCATTGTGGGCATCTATCCTGAATTCTGAGGACTATCGGATTCGCGGGCGCGGACTGAAGCAGGCTGCCACAAAGGCAGCCATACGAGCCAGCGTGCGGAGCCGGGCAATTGCCATAAATGCAAGTCCGGCAAGTCTATTTGAACCTGCAACAGACGGTCAATCCCGCGGCGCGGAGGCGGAAAACAGTCGCAGGCTGCCGGAACTCCGCCAATTCCACGGTACCCGCCTGGGCAGCAACTTGTGTGCCCAATGCATGAAATCCGAGTAATTCAGGGGATTTGCGGGGAGTATTTAGTGGTGCAGCGGGTGATTCAGGAGCTCTGGAGGAAGGCTTTGAGGTCGCGCATGAGGCTGAGGCAGCGGGCGGCGAAATGGTCCATTCCGGGAACTTTTCCCTGGGATCGCATTTCGACGGTGACGATGCGATGGGTGCGAATTTTTTCCTGTGGTGAGCGTCCGTTGCGGGTGGTTTCGAAGGAAATGCTGAGGTCGACGGGTTGTCGGGAGGCGGTTTTGCCCCAGTGACCGAAGAAGCCGGGAGTGCCGAGTCGGATCTGCATTTTGCCTTTTTCCTGATCGACGACGACGCCGCGATGTTCGGAGATGAAGGCGCGAAGTTTCATGGCGGTGATTTCGAGGGATGTGCTGACTTCGACTCGGTCACTGAAATGAAAGACACCGTTGGATTCTGAGATGCGGATTTTGTCGTCATCGCTGTGTCCGGGTTCGACGGTGGCGGCGGATTCGAGATCTGATTCGCGGCAGGTGCGATTTCGTCCGGCGGCTTTGGCGTTGTACAGGCACGTGTCGGCTCGTTCCAGCAGGCTTTGGACGGTGTCGATCCGGCGAGCCGCAGCGACTCCGAACGACGATGTGACGCTCAGTCCGGTGATGCCTCCGATGGAGCTTTTCATGATGGAGGTGCGGAGGCGTTCGGCCCGGCGAACGGCGGCATCGAGGTCGGTATCGGGACAGACGATGACGAATTCTTCTCCGCCGTACCGTCCGATGACTTCGAGGGAGTAGGTTTCGTGCTGGAGCAGTCTGGCGAGGTCGATGAGGACCTGGTCACCGACCTGGTGGCCATGGGTATCGTTGATGCGTTTGAAGTGGTCGACATCGAGGAAGATGACGCTGAGGCTGCGGGTACCGTCCTGGGCGTGGAATTCTTCGAGCAGCTGTCGCAGTCGTGATTCGAGTTGTCCGCGGTTGGCGACTCCTGTCAGTGAGTCGCACATGGCGAGCTTTGTGAGTCTGCCGACATCATCGGGGGAGACTCGGCTTTTGTTGCGGATCAACTGGATCACTCCGGCGATTTTCTGGCCGGGTCCGATGACTGGCATGGTGTAGACGTCGGCTTTGATCCAGGTGTTGCCACTGACGCGGCAGCGGCGACTTGCGAACTGCGAGCGTCCGGTGCGGAGGGCCTGAACGATCATGGTGTCATCGCGTTCTGTGGCGGCGACGCTGTCTTCTGCGGCTGGTGCGAGGAGGACGTCGGTGGTCTGCCAGCTGCGGCGGAGGACCTGCTGTACGGGCAGCGCGGTGAGGCCGGGCATTCCGTCGCTCCAGATGCAGTAATTTTCGCGGGCATCCAGCAGGAAGAAGCCATCGTAGAGCTGCTGAAACTGACAGAGGACTCCGATGAACTGGCTGAGCAGGGCGATATCGTCGCGATGTTCCTGAGAGATTTCGGGTGTGCGTTCTGCGTCGTAGAAGGATTCTGTCAGGCGGAACAGTGCGGACCCTTCATTTTCATACCAGCGGTTGAGTGTGCGAATGATGCTTTCGTCGTAGCGACGGCCGGATTTTTCCAGCAGGGTGGAGATGCTTTCGGCGTGTGTCATGCCGCGTCGGTAGGGTTTGACGGTGTTGAGTGAATCGTAGGCATCGGCAACCGCGAGGATGCGGGGTCCGAGGGGCAGGTCGATCTGCTGTCCGGGGACTTCGATGTGAGCGCTGCTGCCGGAAAGATCGTGGTGCAGCGTGGTCAGCATGGAGATGACTGTGGGGTCGGTATGGAAGGCCTGCAGCATATTGACGCCGGCATGCTGATGCTGCAGGACGAAGTCGTATTCTTCGCTGCTGAGCTTACCGGGTTTGTGCAGGATGTGGTCGGGGATGCCGAGTTTACCGATTTCGTGGAGGATGGCGGCAATTTCGAGCTGTCTGCGCTGTTCATCGGTCCAGCCGAGGAGTTTGGCGACGCCACTGGAGATGACGGCCATTCTTTGGCTGTGCAGCAGGCCGGCCGGGTCGCGCATGCGCATGGCGCGGAGGATCGTGGAGACGAGGTCGCGAGGCATGAGCTGCCGTTCTGCGCCGGCGTACTGATTGCGACGGGCTTCTTCGCCCATCATCAGCAGTCTGAGCAGGACGGCGTTTGAATCGGTCTGCATAAGCACTGCCGGCGGAGTTGTGTGAGCGTCCGCCGCCTTGAGAACAGGGTCCAGTGTCTGCACAGAAAGTACTCGCGACATTTTCCAGAGGTGATGCAGCCATGCAGAAGCGACCAGCTTCGGCGATACCAGCGGGTATGTTCCGCGGTAAAAGCTAGCTCACAAAACCTGGCGATTGGAATCCCGCCACGAATTCCTTTGGAATTCGGGGATTCTCGGAGGTCAGGAAAGGCGACACAGTCAGCCTGGACGGCGCGACCGGCATAACCGGGCTGCTGGTGGAGGGGCAGAGGGTGCTGAAGGGGATCAGTCTTCGACGACGTCGAATTCGACGGGGTCGGTGCCGTCTTCGGTTCCGTTGTAATTGATGGTGATTTCTTCACCGGGCTGGATATCGCGGAGTGCGCGGAATTCTTTGACCTGTCGTCCGGCGTCGTCGTAGCGGGCGTTGGGTGTGAAGGAGTGGTTATAGAGTGAGCCGAAGCCGAGTGCGAGAGCGACGGTGCCGCGACCGTATTCGAAGACGTATTGAGACAGGAAGCTGCCGTGTTCGCATTCGAGGACTTCTTTGGCGGGAATGACGAGCAGGGGGACTTTTTCGAAGACGGTTCCTGCGGGAATGAGCTGCCGTGCGAAGACGCCGCGTCCCTTGCCTTTAACGCGTTTGATTTCGATGAGTGTGGAGGCCGTGAGTTTCATGTGTTGGCTGGGTCTGGCGTTTCGGGGGCAGTGAGGGGGGAATTGGGGGGACAGCGGGGCATGCTCGTAAATCCGCGGAGAAAATCAAGATCACGGGGGAAATTCGCTGCCGCGCCGGGCTCTGATTTTCGCGAAACTCGCCAGTCGGAGTGCGGTTGGATTTCTTTCGGCGGTGGTATTCCGGCTACACTGTCGCAGTTTTGCGCCGCAAAGCCGAAGTTGAATTGCAGTTCTGGTGAGGAAGGGCAGGAAGGAATGGCTGGACGTCCGGGGAAACTGGTGCTTGAGAACGGTCAGATTTTCACTGGTGAGGCGTTTGGGGCCGAGGGTGAGGTTGACGGTGAAGTCTGTTTCAACACCAGCATGACGGGCTATCAGGAGATCCTGACCGATCCCTCGTACACCGGTCAGATTGTGACGATGACGTATCCGCTGATCGGGAACTACGGAATCAACCCGGAGGACGTAGAGAGTCGCGGGTTGTTTCTGAAGGGTTTTGTGGTGCGTGAGCTGTGTGAGATACCCAGCAATTACCGTTCTGTGGAAAGTCTGGATGCGTATCTGCGGCGGAACAATGTGATTGGTCTGCAGGGCATAGATACTCGCAAGCTGGTCCGCCAGCTCAGGACTCTGGGGGCACTGCGGGGCGTGTTGTCGACGGTGGATCAGGATGATCAGTCGCTGCTGCGGAAGGTTGCTGCGGCTCCGGGTCTGGTGGGGCGGGATCTGGTGCGTGAGGTGATGCCGAAATCGGCCAGTGACTGGACTGAGGGTCTGACGGAGCTGGGTCGTCCGTCGGATTTTGTGTCCGGCCTTGAGCAGCCCGGTGGTCCGCATGTGGTGGCGATTGATTACGGCATGAAGTGGAATATTACTCGGTATTTGCGGGATCTGGGATGTCGGGTGACGGTGGTGCCTGGTTCGGCGACTGCGGCGGAGATTCTGGCATTGAATCCGGACGGTGTGTTTCTGTCGAACGGACCTGGGGATCCGGAGCCGCTGACGGGGGCGATTGAAACGATTCGGGGTTTGTTCGGGAAGAAGCCGATTTTCGGGATCTGTCTGGGTCTGCAGTTGCTGGGGCTGGCATTTGGAGGTCGGACTTACAAGCTGCGTTTCGGGCATCGCGGTGCGAATCAGCCGGTTCTGAATCGTCGGACGGGCCGTGTGGAAATCACGTCTCAGAATCATGGTTTTGCTGTCGATGCGGCCAGTCTGCCTGACGATATTGAGGTGACTCATGTCAATCTGAACGATCAGACAGTGGAAGGTCTGCGTCACAGGACTCTGCCGATTTTCGGGGTGCAGTATCATCCTGAGGCTGCTGCGGGTCCTCATGACAGTCATTATCTGTTCACTGAGTTTCTGCATCTGATGCAGGGTGAGATGGCGGGTGCGACAGCCTGAGCGTTGGTGGTCGGCGTGTTGGGCAACTGGGATTCACGGCGTTTTTGACACTGGGACTGGCGGAATATGGCACTGGAACGAACATTGATTTTGATTAAGCCTGATGCGGTTCAGCGACGTCTGATCGGTCGCGTGATTACTCGCATCGAGGACAAGGGGCTCAGCATTATCGGGTTGAAGCTGCTGCAGGTGACTCCGGAAATCAGCCGGCTGCATTATGCAGAGCATGTTTCGAAGTCATTTTATCCTGAGCTGGAGTCATTTATTACATCCGGACCGCTGGTGGCCCTGGCGATTGAGGGTCCGGAGGCGATCACGGTGATGCGGACTCTGATGGGCAAAACGAATGCTCGCGAGGCTGCTCCGGGAACCATCCGGGGTGATCTGGGAGCCAGTCGTCAGATGAATCTGATTCACGGCAGTGACAGTCCCGAGAGTGCTCAGCGGGAACTGGCGATTTATTTCCGCGCTGACGAGCTGGTGTCAGCGCCGACGCTGCTGTCAGGTGTACTGTGGGCGAAGGAAGAGCAGTAAGCGGTGCTGTGTCGGGCTGGTCAGAGCGGCAGCGACTGCAGGATGAAAACCGTCCCTTTTCGGGGGCGGTTTTTTGTTTTTCGTGGTCTGGGGGACTTGTTTTTCTGCTGTCGGCTGCGAAGGTTGAGCAGGCGTCCCCGGGCCCTGCGGAGGCTCCGGTCTTGAGTCGCTGGCCTGATCCCGGGTACAGTTTGCGGGGTGTGGGCTGATTCCCTGAAGAAAAGCGGTCAGGCGATGGCAGAATGTTCGGTCGCATAGGTGGCTTCCTGCGAACGGTGCTGATCGCACTGCTGCTGCTGTGTCTGCTGGCTGGGCTGGCAGAGCTGTGGCTGCGTGGTCGTGGCTTTCCGATTCGCACGATCAGCAGTCAGGTCAGTGATTCACTGCAGACACTGCTGGAGCCATCAGGCCTGTACCATCATCGTCTGCGGCCGGTCAGTCGTATGCAGGTTGAAGCGGTTGCGGGTCGCTCAGCGGAGATCCGAATTGATGCTGCGGGGCTGCGCGGAGCGGCTCCGCTGGCTGAGAAGACTGAGGATGATTATCGGATTCTGGTGCTGGGTGATGAGCTGGTGCTGGGGGCTGCTGTGTCTGAGCAGTCGACACTGCCGCAGCGATTGCAGCAGTTTCTTTCGCGAGTGACTGAGATGCGGCTGGAGGTGCTGAATGCGGGGTTACCGGGCGACTGTCCGCAGCTGGCGCTGCTGCGGTATCAGCATGGTTTGCGCAAACTGCAACCGGATCTGGTGATACTGCATGTGGACATGTCGGATGTCGGTGATGATGCGGTGTACCGCAGTTTGCTGACGCAGGGTGCGGAGGGGGAGGTTTGTCAGCATCCTGCGCTGCGTCCTGTGGCTGTGGCACCTTCGCGTGGAGTGCAGATGCTGCGGGATTCTGCGCTGGCGGGGTGGCTGTTAAGCCGTGTGCGTCAGGACGGTGCCGAGCTGCTGGCGATTCGGGCTGAATCCTGTGGCCAGCAGGACTACGGCTGGATTATGGATCATGCGGACAATCTGCAATTGCAGATTCGGCATGCATTGGCACCGATTGAAGCGTTGCGGAAGTGTGTGGAGGCGGATGGCGGGCGGCTGCTGGTGACAACCTGTCCGGTGGTCTGGCAGGTGGTGGATGGCAGTCATTGTCCGCAGGCGACTCGTCGCTGCCGGATTCGCGGGGCAACGCCTTTCCGCAGTCGATTGCCGTTTCAGTCTCTGGCGGCGGTTTGTGCGGAGTCGGAAGTGCGGTTTCTGGACAGCAGTCCGCGGTTTTTGAAGGACGCCGAGCCTGCTCGACTGTTTGACAGTGAGCTTCCGGGTCTTTCGGAGCGTGGGCTGGCGTTCTATGCGCGGCTGATTGCTGATTACATAGTGGCCAATCCGCCGCAGCAGTGGTAGTGCGGGGTTTGGGGTTGGTGTTCAGCGGATGGCAGTCAGCAGGGCGCGGCGTGGCGCGGGGCAGCCTTCGATGGTCCGGGCTGGATCTGCGGGGTCCAGAAAATCGGGCAGCGATTCGAAGGTCATCCAATCAGTGCTGCGCTGTTCGTGTGTGGTGGTGATGGACACATCCAGCAGTTCCGGGTGGCGAAATCCGATTCGCTGCAGCCAGCGGATCAGCAGATCGACCGAGGGAATGAACCAGACGTTGCGCATTTTGGCATAGCGTCCGGGGGGTACAAGGACTGTTTCGGGGCCACCTTCGACGACCAGTGTTTCGAGGACCAGTCGTCCGCCTGGCCGCAGGGTATTCCACAGCAGTTGCAGGTGTTCAATGGGGCTGGCTCGGTGATACAGGACTCCCATGGACACGGCGATGTCGAACAGTGCCGGGGCGTTTGTGAGTGCGTCGTCGGCCAGAGGCAGCAGGAAGTGGGGAGTGTTATCCGGGGCATATCTGCGGAGGAATTCGAACTGCATGACGTAGAGCAGGAACGGATCGAGTCCCAGCACGAAGGAGGCTCCTGCTTCCAGCATTCTCCAGCCGTAGTAGCCGTTGCCGCAGCCGACATCGACGACGCGGCAGCCGCGGAAATCGATGTTGCCGGCGAGGCGATCCCATTTCAGATTTGAGCGCCTTTCGGTATCGATATGAGTGCTGAAGAAGCGGTATGGACCCTTGCGCCTGGGGTGCAGAGTTTTCAGCAGTGAGGGCAGGGCCATGTCGTCAGCGGCGCTGAGTGTTCCGGTGACTGCGACTGCGTCGGCGACGGTCCGGATGCGGGCATCGGGACAGTCAGGCAGTCGGGCCCAGGTGTCTGTCCACAGCGGCAGGTGTCCATTGCGTCCTGGCGCGATCGCGTCGGCAGTCTGCTGTCTGAGTGCTGCGGCCCAGTCGTGGCGCTGCAGAGACTGCAGGTGGTCGTACAGTGGCTGAGCATTCATCAGTGAGGGAAGCATGAACCTGTCAGATGCCTCCAAGTTCGGTAGCGCGGGCGACGCGTCCGATTGCCAGCAGGTAGGCGGCAGTGCGAAGCGGGACCTTCTTTTCGACTGCGATCGTCCAGATGCGATTGAAGCTGCGCGTCATGTGTTTTTCGAGCTCTTCACGAACGCGGCTGAGATCCCAGCGGAAGTACTGCTGGTTCTGCACCCATTCGAAATAACTGACGGTGACTCCGCCGGCATTGGCGAGGATATCCGGCAGCACGGGGATTTCACGCTGGCGGAAGATGGCATCAGCTTCGGGAGTGACCGGACCGTTGGCTGCTTCGACGATGAACTTCGCCCTGACGTCGTGTGCGTTGTCTGCGGTCAGGACATTGCCCAGTGCGGCCGGGATCAGGACGTCCGTTTCCAGCAGCAGCAGCTCGGCATTTGAGATGGGCGTGCCACCAGGGAAACCGGTGAGAGTCTTTTTGGTGGCGGAGTATTCGAGGGCAGCGGGGATATCGATGCCGGCGGGGTTGAGGATACCGCCGTTCACATCGGAGATGGCAATGATGCGGGCTCCGGCCTGGTGCAGGCAGGAGGCTGTGTAGGTGCCGACATTGCCGAATCCCTGAATGGCAAAGGTGCTGGTTTCGGCAGTGCGGTTGAGGCGGCGAAGAAAGGCCAGCGTGAGATTTGAGACACCGCGCCCCGTGGCTTCCTCGCGGCCCTCCGCACCGTACAGGTCCACGGGCTTACCGGTAACGCAGGCCGGGGCGAAGCCATGGAACTTCTGGTACTGATTCATGATCCATGCCATGGTCTGGGAGCTGGTTCCCATGTCGGGAGCGGGTATGTCCTTGTCCGGTCCGAACAGATCATGAATTTCGTCAACAAAGCGTCGAGTCAGGCGTTCGAGTTCGTCCACGGAAAGATCCCGGACATCGACGCTGATCCCGCCTTTGGCGCCGCCGTAGGGGATGTCAACAACTGCGGTTTTCCAGGTCATCAGTGAGGCGAGGCCGAGGACTTCATCGGCGTTGACTTCGTGGTGGTAGCGGAGTCCGCCTTTCATGGGACCGCGGGCGCTGTTGTGCTGCATGCGGTATCCGATGTAGGTGGCGATTTGTCCATTATCGCGTCGGATGGGCACCTGGACTTTGATTTCGCGTTCCGGTGTGACCAGCAGATCTTTCATGCTGTCGGAGAGTCCCATGATGGAAGCAGCTTCTTCGAAATACTGCTGAGCGGCTTCAAAAGCGGACTTCATGTGGGACCTTTCCGGTGAGTTGGTTATGGGGGCTCAGCGTCTGTTCTCATTCTCTCACTCCGGCCTCAATTTGTCACGGGATTCCCGAATTCAGGTTGGGATGAAGCGGGGAGTGGTGGTGCTGGAAACCGGCTGAACCTGCCGGCAGATCGAGTTTTTCCCCTGAAAAGCCCCGGTTTTCCGATGGACTGTCGCATTGGAAGTCCGATGCGATTAAGATCGGTGTGGGTGGTCAGGCAGCCTGACCGCAGGGATTGCCAGTTTCGGGTCGGGTGAAGCATGCACCGAATCCTGTTGCCAGTCATGTTTTTGGGCGGGTTGCTGTGGGGCAGCATCCCGGTGTCTGCCATCGCGTGGGCGGACGATGTGGCGGTGCCGTTGCGGTGCATTCCGTCGCGGGTGGTGTTGTCGGGTCCTGAGTCAGCGGATCAGCTGGTGGTTTTGCGTGGTGAGGGCGCTGTCGCCACGGATGTGACTCGTGAATGCCGTTTTGAGCTGTCTGATCCGGGGCTTGTGCAGATCAGTTCCACGGGTCTTGTTTCTGCTCAGCGTGACGGTGCCGGGGTGCTGACAATTCGGCTGGGTGAGCAGCAGTTGCAGGTTGCGGTGCAGGTGCATGCGGTGTCGCAGCCTGTGCCGGTGCTGTTTCGCCAGGATGTGCTGCCGATTCTGACGCGTGCGGGCTGCAATTCGGGTGGTTGTCATGGCAAGGCTGAGGGTCAGAACGGATTTCGGCTCAGTGTATTTGGGTATGACGCGGCAGCGGATCATGCGGCGATCGTGCTGGAGGGTCGTGGTCGGCGGGTGTTTCCGGGGGCTCCTGCGGCAAGTTTGTTTCTGCAGAAGGCGACGGCCGGGATTCCGCATGGTGGTGGCCAGAAGATTATTTCGGGATCGCGCTGGCATCGGACGCTGTTGAGGTGGATGTCGGAGGGGCTGGTGCTGGAGCCGGACAGTGGTGATCCGGTGGTGGAGATTCTGGTTGAGCCGTCAGCGGTCTCCTTGCCTGCGCGGGGTGTGCAGCAGCTGCGAGTAACTGCCAGGCTGAGTGACGGCAGTTTGCGACCGGTGACAACTGAGGCTGAGTATCAGTCCAATCAGGACGGGATAGCGGCAGTGGACCGGGATGGATTTGTGGTATCGACCGAGGTGCCTGGTGAGGCAGCGATCCTGGTGCGTTATGCGGGGCATGTGACGATCTGCCGTGTGACTCGCCCGCGGCAGTCGGGTCAGTTTCAGCGTCCGCCGGAGCACAATTTCATAGACGGTCTGGTGTGGGACAAGCTGCAGCAGCTGAATATTCAGCCGGGCGAGCTGGCGAGTGACGGAGTGTGGCTGCGTCGAGTGTTTCTGGACACGATAGGAACATTGCCGACCGCCGCTGAGGCTCGGCAGTTTCTGGACGATCCGGCCGGGGACAAGCGGCAGCGGATGGTTGAGCGTCTGCTGGAGCGTCCTGAGTATTCGGATTACTGGGCGCAGCGCTGGTCAGATCTGCTGCAGGTGGATAAGGACACGGTGACTCCTGAGGGCGCTGTGGCGATGACTCGCTGGATTCATTCCCGGATTGCAGCGAACGTACCTTTTGACCAGTTTGCCCGGGAGGTGCTGACGGCTCAGGGGTCGACTCTGGCGGAGTCTCCGGCGGGTTTCTATCAGGTGCAGGAGACTCCCGAGAAACTGGCTCGTGCTGTCAGTCAGTTGTTTCTGGGAGTTCGATTGGAGTGTGCGCAGTGTCATCATCATCCGTTTGAGAAGTGGGATCAGTCGGACTACTTTGGGTTTGCTGGAATGTTTACGGGAGTGGAGCGGAAGGCGGCTGCGGGCGGGGGGCAGAAGATCACTGCTCGAGCCGGAGCGGCATTGAAACATCCGCGGACTGGTCTGGACGTGGCTCCGCGTCCTCCGGGAGCGGTGGACTGGAAGTTGCCGGAGCGGGGTGACTGGCGTCGGGGGGTTGCTGACTGGATGACGGGACCGGCGAATCCGTATTTTTCGAGGACGCTGGCGAACCGCATCTGGGCTCATTACCTGGGTCGTGGTCTGGTGGAGCCGGTGGATGATCTGCGGGCGACGAATCCGGCATCGAATGAGCCGCTGCTGGCGGCACTGGCGAAGCATCTGCAGGACACGGGGTATGATCTGCGGCGTTTCACGGCGACGGTGCTGAATTCGCGGGTGTATCAGTTAAGTGCCCGTTCGACTCCTGAGAATGCACTGGACGAGCAGAACTATTCGCATGCGGTCTGGAAACCTTTGCCGGCTGAGGTTTTGCTGGACTGTGTCTCGCAGGCGACGGGAGTGCCTGCGCAGTTCAATGGCTGGCCGGTGGGTTATCGGGCGATTCAGGTGTGGGACAACAAGCTGCCGTCGGCATTTCTGGAGGTGTTTGGGCGACCGGCGCGGCAGACGGTGTGTGCTTGTGAGCGGGGGGTGGAGCCCAGCATAGCGCAGGCTCTGCACCTGATGAATTCTGAGGAGACGATGTCGCGGATTCACAGTCGCACGGGCACAGCGGCTCGTCTGGCAGCTGCGTCTCTGTCGGACAGCGAGCTGATTGAGGAGTTGTATTTGCTGACGTGCAGTCGTCGTCCGACGGAGGCGGAGCTGGAGCTGACGCGGCAGGTTTTTGCAGAGGCGGGTGACCGTCGAGTGGCGACGGAGGACCTGCTGTGGACACTGTTGAATTCCCGTGAGTTTGTGTTCAATCACTGAGTGTGTGCGGGCGACGGGCCTGCTGCTGGGCCTGTCAGTGCCGGATTGAAGGAGACAGGTGATGCGTGGAACTCGGAACAATTCGGGTTGGCGGGATGATGCGGCGCAACTTCAGCGAAGGCGGATGCTGAAGGTGGGTAGTACGGGCCTGCTGGGAGGGCTTAGTCTGCCGCTGTTGCTGCAGTTGCAGGCCGAGGCTGCACTGCCTGTGGCAGCCAAAGCCAAAGCGTGTATTTTTTTCATGCTGGAGGGTGGTCCCAGTCACATTGACATGTGGGACCTGAAGCCTGAGGCGCCGGCGGAAATTCGTGGTCCGTTCAAGCCCATTTCCACGTGTGTTCCGGGGACTCAGATCAGCGAGCTGCTGCCGTTGTCGGCGGGGATTGCGGACAAGTTCACAATTCTGAGGTCTCACAGTCACAAGGACAATGCGCACCAGACTGGTCGGCACTGGGTACTGACGGGATATCCGCCCAGTTTTGCGGATGGTCAGGCGAAGGGGATACCGTTTAACGAGCTGTATCCTTCGATTGGCTCGATTATTTCGCGTGAGCTGGGACCGCGGGGTGCGGTGCCGCCGTATGTGGAAATTCCGAACGGTCTGGGTCCGGGTGGTCCGGGATTTTACGGTGCGAAGTATGGACCGTTCACGATTGACAATGATCCGGTGCAGGCGGATTTTCGGGTTCGTGATCTGGACATTCCAGGTCAGGTGAGTGAGGAGCGATTTGCGAGGCGTCAGCGACTGCTGCAGGGAGTCGAGCAGCTGGGTGCGGGCAGTGAGGCGGCGGGTCGTGCTGAAATGCTGCGGTCGTATTATGAGAAGGCTGTGGATCTGGTGACGTCACCTGAGGCGCGGCGGGCATTTGATCTGCAGGCGGAAGATCACAAAGTGCGTGAGCGTTACGGCTTCACATCGATTGGACAGTGTGCACTGATGGCGCGGCGGCTGGTGCAGGCCGGCTGTCGTTTCATTGGGATTGATCATGGCAGCTGGGACACGCATTTCGACAATTTCACCAGCCATGAAAAGACGCTGGTGCCTCCGACTGACCGAGCATTGTACGCGCTGCTGTCGGATCTGGATGAGCAGGGTATGCTGGATGAGACGCTGGTGGTGATGATGGGTGAAATGGGGCGGACTCCGCGAATCAACAAGGATGCCGGTCGTGACCACTGGTCGCAGTGTCAGACGGTGATTTTGGCTGGCGGTGGCATTCGCCGGGGTGCTGTGGTCGGGGCCAGTGACGAAACGGCCAGCTATCCAACGACGCAGCCGTACGGCATACAGGATCTGCTGCGAACCATCTTTGGGCTGTTGGGAGTGGATGCGGACCGCATCTATCAGACTCCGGTGGGGCGTCCGGTGCAGATTGTGAATGGCGGCCATCGGATTGAGGAGTTGCTGGCGTGAGTTGCGGCAGTCGAGTGGAAATCGGGGCATGCTGAGAATTGGATTTGTCGGACTGGATTCTTCGCACTGCACTGCGTTTGCGAGGCTGCTGCTGGAGGATGCTGCAGGGTGTGAGTACGGGGGAGCGCGGATTACCGCTGGCTGGCCCGGGGGTTCTGCGGATTTTCCGTTGAGTCGTGATCGGGTGCAGGCCTTGACGGAGGAAATGCGGGGTCTGGGGACGGTGATGACGGCGACTGTGGATGAATTGCTTCAGCAGTGTGATGTCGTGATTCTGGGCAGCGTGGATGGTCGTCAGCATCTGGGTTTGGCGGAGCAGATTTTTGCGGCGGGCAAGCCTGTGTTTGTGGACAAGCCGTTGGCGCATGATCTGGCGGACGCGGTTCGGATTGCGTTGCTGGCTCGTCGCCTGGGGACTCAGTGGTTTACGGCGTCGGCGCTGAGATTTCAGGTTGCGCTGCGGGAGTTGCAGCAGGAACTGAGGGGTGAGCAGATTTTGGGCTGCGAGGCCTTTGGGACTCTGCGGGCCGGGCTGGGGCATCTGCAACTGGCGTGGTACGGCATCCATGGTCTGGAAGTGCTGTATTCGGTGATGGGCACGGGGTGTCGAGAGGTGCGGCGAGTGCAGGCGGCCAACGGAGATGTGACGACGGGCATCTGGGGTGATGGTCGGGTGGGGGTATTTCGGGGTTTGGCGTATGAGCGGCAGGCGGTGGGCTGGGGGTTGACGGTGTTTGGCAGTCAGTCGATTTGTCAGGTGCGGCTGCCGGCGGAGTATCCGCCATTGCTGCGTGAGATTGTGCGGTTTTTTCGGGGCGGTGCGGCTCCGGTTTCGGAAGTTGAGATGCTGGAGCTGTTTGGTTTCATGGAGGCGGCGGACGCCAGTCTGGCGGCGGGTGGAGCAGCGGTCAGGGTTGAGGATTGTCTGCGAAGGGCGGGTATATGAGTCGAGTTCTGCGCTGGGTGTTATTGCTGTTTTTGTACAGCGGTGTCTGCGGGCAGTGCGTTGTGCGGGCGACGGACAGGCCCAACTTTGTGATCATCTATGCGGATGATTTGGGGTATGGGGATCTGTCGTGTTACGGGCATCCGTCGATTCGCACGCCGAATCTGGATCGCATGGCTGCTGAGGGCATGCGGTTCACGGAGTTTTACTCGGCGGCTGAAGTGTGTACTCCCAGTCGTGCCGCATTGATGACCGGTCGGTATCCGGTGCGGAACGGGATGTGTCACGACCGATTTCGGGTGCTGCGCAATAATTCGGCGGGTGGCTTGCCGAAGGGTGAAGTGACGATTGCGGAGTTATTGCGTGGCGCGGGTTACAGGACGGCCGCGGTGGGCAAGTGGCATCTGGGGCATCTGCCTGAGCATTTGCCGCCGCAGCATGGTTTTGATGAGTATTTCGGGATGCCGTATTCGAATGACATGCTGCCTGCCGCGGATGCTCCGGCGGGTCGTGGCAAATTCTTTGTGGAGCAGAACGATTACTGGAGGACGCCACTGATTCGGGGGACGGAGGTGGTGGAGACAGCTCCGGACCAGCGCGTGCTGACTCGCCGATACACAGAGGAGGCGGAGCGGTTTATCAGGGAGAGCGGTGAGCAGCCGTTTTTTCTGTATTTGGCTCACAATTTCCCGCATGTGCCCTTGTTTGCTTCTGCGGAGTTTCGTGGTCGCAGTGCGGCGGGCATTTATGGGGATGTGGTGGAAGAGCTGGACTGGAGTGTGGGGCGAATTCTGGATGTGCTGAGGTCTTGCGGGCTGGCGGAAAAAACGATGGTGGTGTTCAGCAGCGACAACGGCCCGTGGCTGATTTTTGATGCCCACGGCGGTTCGGCGGGGCTGCTGCGTGACGGCAAGGGATCGACGTGGGAGGGCGGGATGCGGGTGCCTGGGATTGTGTGGTGGCCAGGCAGGATTCCGGCGGGGGTGATTCAGCGGGAGCCGGCGTGTACGATGGATCTGCTGCCGACGATTGCGGGATTCAGTGGTCAGCCGCTTCCGGAGGTTGTGCTGGATGGTTGTGATATTGCTCCGTTGCTGCTGGGGACTGGCAGTGTGGAGCGGGATGCTTATATGTACTATCGCGGGACGACGCTGTATGCGTGTCGTCGCGGTTCCTGGAAAGCACACTTTCTGACTCAGACCGGTTATGGCGTTCCGGAACCGGAGCGTCAGGATCCGCCGCAGCTGTATGAGCTGCGAGTGGATCCTGGGGAGCGCTGGAATGTGGCGAAGGAGCACCCCGAGGTGCTGGCGGAGATTCAGGCTGCGGTGGAGCGTCATCGAGCAACGGTGCAGCCCGTGGAGTCTCAGCTGGAGGCTGCGTTGCCGGTGCAGCCGGCAGCTGAGTCAAAGTCGCGGTGATGATCAGTCGACGGGGATTTCGACTGGTCGATCGGCAGGGAGTGCGGGCCGACGACTGGTTTGTCTGGGAGTTTTCTGAGGAGGTCCGAAGTGCAGGTCTCCGGCGGTATCTTCCTCTGTGGCGGTATCTTCCTCTGTGGCGGTGGGTTCAGCATCACTGGCGGTGACTTCTGCCGACGGTTCCTCAGCCATCACTTCCGGGTCGGCTGGTGCCACGGATTGTGACTCCGGCGGGCGGGGTTGTTTCGGGGCTGCTTTCCTGGCTGTTGGTTTTGGTGGGGCGGGTTCTTCGGTCAGGTCCAGTGCGGTGCGGGCAGCGGGGCCTGCTTTTGTGCGGGGGCTGGCCGAGCTTCCGGAGGGCAGTGAGAGGTTGCCGCGGGGGCGGGGGGCGGGAGCCTGACCCACGGCATGTACAACGCCGCCGGCTTCCGCATCGGCTTCGCTGCCCTGCAGGGCAGCCTGTCGCACGCTGTCAGTTGGTCGTCCGAGGAATCGTGCGGCGATATCTTCTCGCAATGACTTGCGGACGTGCAGCACGGTCCTGTTTTTCATGGTGCAGGAAATTTCATCGATAACCCATTCTCCGGATTCGCGAACGAGGGTGACCGTGGTGGTGTTGCGACTTCCCAGCTGGACGACGGCGGTCTGAGGTGACTGCTGGACAGTGAGAACGGGTTGTTTCAGCAGCTGCGGAATGGCGTCGAGGTTATCGGGCAGTTCGCGAACATTGCTCCAGACGAGTCGATTGAAATCGCTGGAGGTCATTTTGCGAACGGTCTCGATGTCATCAGCCTGCCATGCGCGGGCAAAATCAATGATGGGTACGGAAACGAGCAATTGTGTTTTGAGGGAGGCGACAGCCAGATCGGCACCGGGGTACTGCAGGTCTGTGACGACCAGTGAGCCGTTTTCATCTTCCATGATGACGCTGCAGAGCAGTCCATCGGCGGACTGGAACTGCAGTTCGGTGGCGGAGCCTGTGGAGTTGGTTTCGACGAGTTCCAGTTGGCCACCGGGGACTGAATTCAGTGGAAACTCGGAAAGCCAGTTCTGATCAATTCGGCTCCAGATCCCTTCGTTGAGTTGTGTGGAGGAGATCTGGCGAAGGATGGGCAGATCGTGATCGTGCAGTGCGGAAATGAAGAGCATTGCTCGAGCCGGAGCGGTGAAGGCGGCTTTCAGGCTGCGTTGTTTCTGGCTGCGCTGATCGTAGAGGGTGACGTCGGAAACCATGAATGACTTTTCGACATCGGCGAGTTCCTGTTTTTCGCCGGTGTTTTCGGTGGAGGTATCTGAGGACTGCAGATCGAGTCTTACGACGTGTTCGGTGTCAGGCAGGATCACGGTCAGTTTTCCGGCGAACGATTGAATCTGGACATTTTCCGGAGCGTGGTCCGGGGGTGGCAGCTGGATGGTGTCGAGGTCACCGATGCGGAGTGAGCTTTCGAAGAATCGTGTTTCGCTGACCAGCTGCAGCTGGTCAAGGTCCTGCTGGTTGTAGGCTTTAAGGAAGCTGGAGACGGCGAGAACAGCGCGGGCCTGTCTGAGGACGGAGCCGGGGTGGTGATCACCGCGACTGTTGCGGAGGCTGTTGCGGTGTTCGATGTCGGCAACCTGCCAGCGGTCATCTTCGCGGACGACTTTCACGAGGAAGTAGCCGTTCTTTGCGGGCAGCTTGCCGACGGCATCGGTGTCGTTCATCTGGATTTCCGGGCGGCGTGCCATGTCCGGGGAGTATTCTGCGAGGATTTCGTTGGTCAGGCAGATTCGCCATGGTTCCGGCAGGGTATCGAGGGAGGCGGCCATTTCGCTGGAAACGGCCTGCAGGACTTCTTCGCGGCTGCCTTTTTCCCAGGTGTTGAGGAATTCGCGGAGTGTGATCAGGAGATCCATAAGTTCGACAGCGGATTTGGTGGAGCGGGTCCCTTTTTTCTGCTGGCGGAGCATGACGTCATCGATGACCCAGCGGCCTTTGGCCGGGTCTTTGACGAGAATGAACTGATACTTGGTGGTTCCGGTTTTTTCCCTGGCAACTGTTTCGCAGCGTCCCTGATCGTCCGTGGTACTTTCAACGATTTCCAGTTCGCCTTTGGGCAGTTTCAGGATTTCAAGATCGCGGAAGGAGTCGGGAGCGCGGAGGGCCGAGTTTTCAAAGCGAGTGGAGATGGTGCGGCGAAACTCGGCTTCCTTGTTTTCGTTGAGGGCGGCGGTGAATCTGGTAATGACGCGCAGTTCGGTGCCGTGTTCGAGTATGTCCGGTTTCTGCATGAGCCCGGACCATGTTTCAGCGCGAAACAGTGAGGTTGTGCAGCCACTGGCGCAGGCGAAGAGCATGCCGAGTGCGATCAGGGCGGAAGAATTCAGGCGAAGCCGGGTCATGGGAAGACTCCTGCAGTGCTCCGGTGCGGCAGCTGCACTGCTGTGTCCGATCGGGGAAAGGAGAGGGGGGGGCTGGATCAGCGGAAGTGTCCGGAGTCGGAATGGAAGGGTTTGTGAAAGGCGGTTCGTTGTCGCAGTTCGAGTGCGGGCGGTCAACAGCCTGAATCTGTGAAACGAGAGGTCGGCTGGCAGGTGGAAGTGTGTCGTGTGCGGGGATCGGCGAAATTCGCATGCCGGGGGTGGCCGTCGGCGAAAATCGGGTTTTTTCGGGGGCGAATGCAGGCAAAAACTGCCGGGAGAGGCGGTGTGCGGCACGGCGGCATCAATCGGATTAAACCGTCCGCCGGCCCGTTGATCGCTCCGGAAAACCAGCAATTTTTGCAGAAGAACTGGATTTCCCCGACGAGAAACTTCATAGTACGGGGTTAGCCAGTCAGGAAAGTCAATGATTTTCCAGGGTGCTGCGGTGTGTTGGTGCCCGTCTGGTCAGCGGTGTTTTGGGTAAGCCGGCTTGTGTCAGCTGGCGAACAGCAGTTGCGGTGGATGTTGCAGCTGCTATTTGGGTGTGCTTCCAGATGTTTCAGGGATTCGAATCATCTTCAGGAGCGGTGCAGATGCTGCATGTCGACCGCACATTTGACGTGCTGATAACCGACGATAACGCGTCGTTTCGTCGCGTTTTGCGCGAAGTGCTTGAGGACCGCCCGTTTCTGCGTCTGCACGAGGCAGAGTCCGGTGAGCAGGCTCTTGAGGTTGTCACCATCCAGCGGATTGACATTGTGCTGCTGGACATGCACATGCATGTGTTGACGGGTCTTGAGACGCTGAAGGTGCTGAAGCGACTGGATCGTCTGCGACCCTGCATATTGATCACTTCGGATACCAGTGACGAGCTGCACCGTGACGCGCGTGAGGCAGAGGCCTTTTCGGTGCTGCGGAAGCCCGTCCCGCCTCGGCAGTTGCTGCAGACGGTATCCACGGCGCTGGCGTCGGCGTATTCTGCGTGAAGTCGGCTCAGCAGTCGTGACCTGTGATTTGCCCGGGAAATGGGGTTATGTATGGCGTTTCTGCGCTGGTGTTGTGCGGGACTTGTGCTGTTGGTCGCGGGATGTGGGCAGCAGCCTGCAGCGGTTTCTGAAAAGTCTGTGTCTGCGTCATCTGCGGCGCAGGCTGTGGAAGCTGCCGGTGGTACAGCGGAGGCTGCGGCTGTGCGGGCAGAGTTTGTGAAGCCGCCGCTGACGGATGCTGAGATTGCTGACGGCTGGATCAGTCTGTTTGATCAGCGTTCTCTGTTTGGCTGGCAGGTTCCGGCGGCTGGCAACTGGCGGGTTGAAGACGGTGCGATTGTGGTGGATGAAGGCGGGAAAAGCCTGCTGCTGACGCCGTTTCAGCTGGACGATTTTGAGCTGCGATGTGATTTTCAGCTTTCAGCTGGCGGCAACAGCGGGATTTTTCTGCGGACGGCCGAGGCGGCAGCGGATCCGGCACGGGACACGTATGAGCTGAATATCTGTGACAGTCATCCGACTCACAGGACGGGCAGTCTGGTGGGACGATTTGTGGCTGAGAATGTGCCGGCTGTTGAGGGTGGCTGGCACAGTTTTCGGGTGTTGTGTGAGGGTTTACGGATTCAGGTCTGGCTGGATGGCCAGCAGATTGTGGATTTCACGGACAAGCCCGAGACAGCTCGCAGAACGGGCCGACTGGGTCTGCAGATGAATCAGGGTCGTGCGGCGTATCGGAACGTGTGTGTGAGACCGCTGCGTTTTCGCAGTCTGCTGAACGGCAGTGATCTGTCGGGCTGGCGAGTGGTTCCGGGCAGTCAGGCTGAGTTTGCGATCAGGGATGGTCTGGTGCATGCTGCCGGTGGTCCCGGTTTTTTGGAGAGCGAGGGTCAGTATGGGGATTTTGTGCTGAAGGTGTCAGCTCGTTTGAACAGGCCGGGATTGAACAGTGGAGTATTTTTTCGGGCGATGCCGGGTTCGGAAGCGACGCCTTCGAATGGTTATGAAATGCAGCTGCACAATGGTTTCAGGGATGGCGACCGCAGTCGTCCTGCGGATTCGGGGACCGGGGCCATTTTTCGTCGCGCTGCAGCCG
>SXXK01000159.1 GCA_005791255.1 Planctomyces sp. | reverse complement strand
TCACCGGAGATTCAGGGGCGGCTGTTTGAGCCGTTCGCGACGACGAAGGAGCGGGGTACGGGATTGGGTTTGGCGATTTGCCGGCGGATTGTGCGGGATCATGCGGGGCAGATTCAGGCTGACAATCGGCCTGACGGTGGAGCCCTGTTCCGGGTGGAATTGCCTCTGACGGATAGTCTTTGTGGTCTCTGACTCATTGGAAAAGTGGGTGCTGCGATGGAGAAGCTGTTGGTTGTTGATGATGAGTTGCACATTCGGACGACGATTGAGGCGGTGCTGCGTTCGGCGGAGCTGCAGGTGCTGACGGCGGCGGATCCGGCAGAGGCTGAGCGTTTGATGCTGGAGGAGAGTCCGCAGATTGTGCTGCTGGACATACGGATCGGGGGGGCATCAGGCCTTGATTTGTTTGCTGTGCTGCGGCGTTTCAATCCGCGGGTGCTGGTGATCTTCATCACGGGACATGGATCTGCAGAGACGGCGATTGAGACGATGAAGCTGGGGGCGTTTGATTATCTGCTGAAGCCGCTGGATCTGGATCGCCTGCAGGACAGTATCGAGCAGGCTCGCAGAACCTGCCGTCAGATGTATGCTCCGGCCACTCTGGGTGCACCGGCGAGTAACGATGTGGGTTCAGACCGACTGATCGGCAGTGGCACTGCGATGCAGTCGGTGTGTCGGATGATTGGCCGGGTTGCTCCGCAGGATGTGAATGTGCTGATTGTTGGAGAGAGTGGCACTGGAAAGGATCTGGTTGCTCGTGCGATTTACCAGCATAGTCGTCGATCGCAATTGCCGTTTGTGCGGATGAACTGTTCAGCGGTCAGTGAGATGCTGCTGGAGAGTGAGCTGTTTGGTCACGAGAAGGGGGCATTTGCGGGGGCCGAGCACCGGCGGATTGGTCGTCTGGAACAGTGCCACCAGGGAACATTGTATCTGGAGGATGTGGCAGATCTGCCCAGGGGGACTCAGGCAAAACTGCTGCGAGTCCTGCAGGATGGTGAATTCCAGCGTCTGGGCGGAGTGGAATCATTGCGGGTGGACGTGCGGATTCTGGCGTCATCGAATCGCAATCTGGAATCGCAGCTGGCGGATGGCAGTTTTCGTCAGGATCTGTACTACAGGCTGCGTGATGTGACAATTCAGGTGCCGCCTCTGCGGGAGCGGGTGGAGGATATACCGGAGCTGGCCCATTACCTGATGTTCCGATTTAACCAGCAACTGGGCACTGCGGTTTCATCGATTTCGCCGGAGGCTCTTGAGAAGCTGCAGTCGCACCGCTGGCCGGGCAATATTCGCGAGCTGGAGGGGGTGCTCCGTGATGCGCTCGTAATTTCCACCGGGGCATCGTTGTTGCCTGAACATTTTCCGCTGGAGCTGAGGGCTGATGGTGATGAGGCCCTTGCGACGGGGGCAGGGTCGGCAGCGGCGGCGGAGGACTGGCCGGCACTGGGCTTGTTTGCTGAGCAGGCGCTGGAAGATGGTGCTGGAGACGGTTATCGGCGGATTATTCAGCGGTTTGATCGACTGGTGATTCTGCATGCGATGAATCTGGCCGGGGGCCTGCAGTCGCGTGCTGCGGATCTGCTGGGGCTGAGTCGTCCGACGCTGCGACTGAAGCTGCGTGGGATCGTGGCTCAGCATTCGAGCGGGGAATCTGAGGATGTGGTATCAGAGGCTGGTGCCGCAGACCAGCATTAGCGGGATTTGCCGCTTTTTCTGCTGGCGTCTGCGGTCAGACGGGGTCAGGTGCTGAGTGCCTGCTGCAGGTCGGCAATCAGGTCGTCGGCGTGTTCCAGCCCAACTGAGATTCGCACTGTTTTCTCGGTGATGCCGGCTGCGGCTCGCGCGGCGGGCGTCATCGACGCATGGCTCATGGTGGTGGGGAAGGAAATCAGTGATTCGATGCCACCCAACGATTCTGCTACGTCAAACAGATGCGTTCGCATGCAGACTCGCTCGGCAACAGGTCGGCCATCGCGGACGTCGAAGGCCAGCATGGCTCCGGGACCCCGCTGCTGAATCCTGGCCAGCTGGTGCTGGGGATGCGATTCAAGGCCAGGGTAGTAGACTTTTTCAATCAGAGGGTGTTGTTCAAGGAAGCGAGCGATCAGGAGTGCGGAAGCCTGCTGGGCGTCCATGCGGACGCTAAGCGTTTTCAGTCCGCGCAGCACAAGCCACGCGTCGAAGGGCGAGCAGGAGAGGCCGAGAGCATTGCAGGTCCACGCGATCTGCTTTGCGTGTTCCACGGACTTTGAGACGACGCAGCCGCCAACGACGTCCGAATGTCCGTTGATGTACTTGGTGGTGGAATGCACCACGATATCGACACCGAAATCCAGAGGACGCTGCAGATAGGGAGACAAAAAGGTGTTGTCGCAGATTGAGATACAACCGCGAGCACGGGCGAGGCCGGCAACCGCACCGATGTCAATCACCTTAAGCAAAGGATTACTGGGAGTCTCAATCCAGATGGCGCGGGTTTGTGGAGTAAAGGCGGAGCGGACCTGGTTCGAATCAGTCATGTCCACGAAGGTGAAAGTGAGCCCTTTCTCTTTCAGAAATCGTTCGAACAGCCGGAAGGTTCCACCGTACAGGTCGGCTGGAGCGATGATGTGGTCGCCCGGTGAAAACAGGGCCATGGCACAGTGCACAGCAGACATCCCCGTGGATGTCGCTGAGCAGCCCGCGCCGCCTTCCAGTGCGGCGATGTTTTCTTCGAGTGCCTTGCGAGTGGGATTGCTGCTGCGGGTGTAGTCGTAACCGGAATGGGATTCGAGCGAATTCCAGTAGAAGGTCGAAGTTGGATAGATCGGCGTCGTGACGCTGTTGTACTGCTGGTCTTTGTGCACGCCACCGTGGACACACTGGGTGGAGAAGTGCAGATGTGACAGGTCTGAAAGGTGCTTCTGAGACATGATTTGAAGGAGTCCTGATGGGGCTGCCCGGGCGATGACGTATGGCGGAGTGGCCAGGACTGATGGCCGGCCCGGTTCGAGCGTCCGCATTCTCACACGGCACTGCAGGATTACAAGGAACGCCGGCACTCCCTGCCGAACCGTGGAATGAAACTGATGTCAGTGTGTTGTCGTTGTGATGGCGCTTTGGGTGGTGGTCAAACGCAGTGACAGACGCGATGAATTTGACGTAAGTGTCTTGAAGAAAGTGGTTTGTGATTAAATCGGAGGCGTTTCCAGGCGTTTTGGTACGCAGTTGGCTCATGCTGTGGAGTGGATCAGGGAGGCCACTGACGGACCTGTCTGAATCCGCTAAACAATTCCCCCGGGCGATGAACATCAAGGAGATCAGTCATGGCGATGAAACGAGTTCTGGCGGCAGTGTTACTGATGGGCAGTCTGCTGGTGGTTGCCGGTCGAGCGCAGGCGGATGATGACCATCATCATTCCCGCTCCCGCTCACGCAGTCGATCGGGTTTCGGGATCAGCTTCAGCTTTGGCAATGGTCCGAGCAGTTTCAGTGGGGCGTACGGACGCGGTTCACTGGGCGGTTTTGGTCGCCCGATCTACGGCAGCCCGGTGTATGGAGTGCCGGTGTATTCCTACCCGGTCTATGACCCCGGCTTCTACTCCGTGCCGGTCTACGGTGGCGGGTATGGTGGCGGATATGGCGGCGGATATTCACGGCATCGACATTGCCGCTGAGTGAACACGTGAAAGTCCCTCGGACGGAAGTCCGGGGGATTTTCTGTTGTCTGTGCGGTGGCAGTGCTCAGCAGGCCTAGGGTTTCATCAGCATTTCATCGAGGTTGAGAATGACCCCGGCGACAACGGTCATGGCCGCGGCATCTGCGGGTTTCAGATCCGGCGGCAGTGGACCGAGTGGATCGGCAGCGAAAGTCATGGCAGCAGCGGAGTCCTGAGCGTAGCTGTCGCGAGCCTCGTTGAACAGGGCTTTCAGTTCTTCGACTTCTGCGGCTGCTGCCGGACGGATGAGCGCCGTCTGGAAACCGCTGGCAAGCTGTTCTTCAAGTGTTCCCGGGGCTGCAAGCATTTTGCGGGCCAGTGCCTGCGAAGCTTCGACATAGACCGGGTCATTCAGTGTAACCAGGGCCTGCAGTGGAGTGTTGGTGCGATTTCTGCGGAGTGTGCAGACTTCGCGGTTGGGGGCATCGAAGGTGGCCATGGATGGGTAGGGATTGGAGCGTCTCCACGTGGTGTAGATGGCTCGGCGGTAACGGTCTTCGCCAGTACTGGTCTGCCAGTCGGTTGAGCTGCCGAAGGCGGCTGAAAGTCCGAGGCTGGGTTGTGGTGGCTTAACCGGGGGCCCGTACATTTTGTGACTGAGCAGTCCGGCGACGGCCAGTGCCTGATCGCGAACGGTTTCTGACCGCAGGCGGACGCGCGGTCCGCGTGCCAGCCAGCGGTTGTCCGCATCGGCTTTGGCGGATTCGGAGGTGACCTGTGAAGACTGTCTCCAGACGGCCGAGCTGACGATCAGTCGCTGCAGTGCGCGGAGATCCCAGCCGGATTCCAGCAGTTCGACAGCCAGCCAGTCGAGAAGTTCCGGGTGAGTGGGCAATTCTCCCTGGGATCCGAATTCTTCGGAGGTCAGCACGATGCCGCGACCGAACAGCTCTTCCCACATGCGATTCACCTGGACTCGAGCCGTCAGCGGATTGTCGCTGCTGACGAGCCAGCGGGCGAACTGCAGCCGCGGCTGCTGGTCTGCGATTTTCAGCGGGTGGAAGACTGCCGGGACGCCGGCGTCGACATCTGGTCCCTTGTCAAGGTAGTTGCCACGGTACTGCAGTTGCGTGCGTCGGCGTTTGTCGGCCTGCAGCTCGCGCATCACCAGGACCGAGCCTTCCGGTTTCATGACCACAAGTTCTTTTTGAAGCTGTGTCAGTTCCGAGCGTTCGGCGGCGAATTCCGGGGCTGCATTGCTGCGGTACCAGAGTGACAGCTCAGCAGACTGTTCGGCTGTTCGCTGTTCCGTCGGAATTTCCAGCAGTGCCAGAATGTTTGCGGGAACTTTGCTTCGAAGGACAGCGGCCGGGTTGGCTGTGGCCTGCACGCGGAAGCTGCCCAGCAGATGTCCGGCGTAGGGGGCATTTTGTTCGATGCTGAGTCGCAGGATACCCCCGGCACTGAGGGGCAGAGGTTCGGCGAGTGCCAGGACGAGTTCATGGCTGACATTGGTGACGCCCCCGACCGCCCAGCCATTTTCTGCTTCCGTTTGTCCGTCCAGCACTTCTTCGGGCAGGAATCCATCCTGAGAGAAGTCTGCTGCTGCGGCGGAAAGGCGGATGACACGGCTGTTTCCGGGAGTGAATTCCGAGGAGGGTCGGGGAGGTTCGGCGACGGTGCGGCTGGAGACTTCCTGGCGCTGTTCATCGAGCAGCGTGATGGTGAAGTCTGCCAGCCGGGACTGTGTATTACCGTCCGTGCGGTTCCAGAGCACAATTTTTTCGACGGGTATGGCAGACTGCAGATCAAGCTCCCACCACGGCGAATCGGAAATGGCGGTATGGGTGACGGATTTTTTCAGATAATCGCCGTCGGTATTGCCGTCGATGGCGAGTATTGCGGGGCCGTCAAAGTCCGTGGAGCTTTGGGAGGCCACACCTTTGGCTGCGACATTCAGACCCCCGGAAATCACCTGCACTTCGGCCAGTGACAGGATTTTTGAGGCGCCGGGAATGGCGATGCGAATGAATCGGGCGGTCGGCGCGGCATTTTCGGCGGGCAGCCATTCTGCGCGGATTTCTGTAATGACAAAGTTGCCGCCACCGTGGCCGGCTCCGCCGCCGGGCAGCGATGCTGACGGGATGGTCTGCAGTCGGATGGCAGCCAGCGCCTGCTCGCTGAACCCCGGCGGCAAACTGTTCAGGGACAGGTCAGCAAGATACACATCTTTTTCCGCCGTTTTCGGGACAAGCACACTGCCATCCGACTGAATCCGGACTTCGCCACCGCTGGTGCGTACTACCTGCAGGGGCGTCAGTCCGGACCATTCGATGGGTTTCTGCAGCGAGTTTTCCCAGTTCTGCTGAGAGTTGGTGAGGGCATCGGTGGTGGTTGTGAAAAGCTGTCGGATGGCAGCCTGACGCTGTTCGATTTCACTGCGCCGCTGCTTTTGCTGCTGGGTGAAGAACTGGAGTCTGGGTGAGTCATCTCCGCGGTCTGCGTCTTCGGTGTTATTCAGCAGTGCGAACACCCGGAAGTACTCTTCCTGAGACAGTGGATCGTATTTGTGATTGTGGCACTGGGCGCAACTGATGGTGGAACCCATCCAGACAGCCATCGTTGTGTTTACGCGGTCGACGACGGCAACGTTGCGAAACTCCTCGTCCTGAGTGCCACCTTCGTTGTTGGTCATGGTGTTGCGGTGGAAGGCGGTGGCAATCAACTGATCTTCGCTGGCAGCGGGCAGCAGGTCGCCGGCAATCTGTTCGATCGTGAACTGATCGAACCGCATGCCGCTGTTAAAGGCCCGGATGACCCAGTCACGATATGGCCACATGGTGCGGGCCGGGTCGTCAGCATAACCGGAGGAGTCTGCGTAGCGGGCCAGGTCCAGCCACTTGCAGGCCCAGTACTCGCCGTATTCCGGTCGCTGCAGCAGGTGATCAACCAGCTGCTGCCATGCCGTTTCGCTGACACCCTGGTCACTGCCGGACGCCGTCAGCTTTGCCAGCCATTCTGAGGCTTCTGCGGGCGTGGGGGGCAGGCCGATCAGGTCGAGGAAGACGCGTCTGAGCAGGATGGGAGCGGGGGCCTGTGCCTGTGGTGTGAGTCCGTGAGCCAGCATGGTCTGGAGAGCGAAGTTGTCGATGGGGTTGCGCACCCATTTGGAGTAGTCGGGTGCGGGCTGTGGCACTGCGGGGCGAGTGGGCGGTGTGTAGGACCAGTGACGTGCGAACTGAGCACCCTGTGTGATCCATTTCTGCAGGATGGACTGTTCGGCAGCGGTGAGTGGTTTGCCGAATTCCGGAGGCGGCATGCGGATATCATCATCGCTGCTGTGAATTCGCAGCAGCAGTTCACTGTCCTGCGGCTTTCCGGGCACAATGGCGATCTTTCCGGATTCCAGTCGGCTGGTGGCAGATGCGGCATCATCGAGCCGCAGTCCGGCTTCGCGCTGGCCGTCATCGGGCCCGTGACAGGCGAGACAGCGGTTGGAGAGAATTGGCCGGACATCCCGGTTGAAGTCCACGGGAGCATCTGTCCGGGACTGCGGGGCCTGCGCGAGGAGTGCAGCAGTATCAAGAAGCAGGCAGAGGGCCGTGAACAGGCAGGTTGTTTTCATGCAGCACCGGGTGGGATGACTGAGCGGCAGTTGCGAGTGATGGCCGAAGTGGCCGGCGAGCAGGATCGCCTGCGGGAGTATATCGCGGAATGCCGCGGCATTCACCTGGAATTCGAATGAATTCGTGCGGGTCGAACTTCGGCAGGCTGGATTTTCCTGTTATGTTCGGGCCGCAAATCCGGAGTTCCGGACAGAGCGAAAGTCCTGAGGCTGAAGGAAACGTGCACATGTTAACGGATCTGGGTTGTCGGCAGCGACGCAGTCGATTGTGGGAACGCATTCCGGACGAGATCGAGTGGCTGTTGGTCGGGGATGCCCGGCATGTGCAGTACCTGAGCGGATTTCGAGTGAATCCGCTCAGCTTTTCAGCGGACCAGAAGGGACTGCTGCTGCTGAAACGTGGCGGCAGGACGCTGCTGCTGGCGGACAATTTCACGAAACGTTCAGCCGGTTGTCCGTATTTTGTGGATGACGAAATCATCATTCCGGGGTATTCACATCGTCGCTCCGTGGTCAGCCGGCATGCGGCGCTCACGCAGGCCATTGCGGAGGCGAGGCCGTACTGGGCGGGCAGCACAGGCCTGATCGAGCCGGAAGGGCTGACGGAAATGTCGGCCGCGATGGTGGCTGAGGATGCGGCCTGGCAGTTTGCGGCTGACGAAGACGCTGAGCCTCAGACGCTGGGGGAAGTGCTGCGGGATCTGCGACGCAGCAAGGACGCAGACGAAGTGACGCTGCTGCGACGGTGTATGGATGCCTGTGCGGCCGGGCATCGCCGGGCTGTGGAAGTCATCCGGCCGGGCATGAGTGAGCTGGAACTGTATCTGGAGGTGCAGCGAGCTGCACAGCTGGCGGCCGGCGAACCCTGCGTGGTGTATGGCGATTTTCGCGCGACCCATGCCGGATTGCCCAAAGCCGGCGGCCTGCCGACGGATTATCGACTGCGTGATGGCGATCTGTTCATTCTGGATTACAGTGTCATCCTGCACGGTTACCGCAGTGACTTCACCAATACTCTGCCGGTCGGTGTCGCCACAATGGCGGCTGCGGAGCAACTGCATGCCTGTCGGGAAACCCTGGCAGGGACAGCGAAGCTGCTGCGGCCGGGGGCATCCTGCCGCGAACTTTGGCAGGCTGCCTCAGGGATGCTTGAACAGTTCGGCATGGGAACGCTGTCGCATCATGCCGGTCATGGCCTGGGCCTGGAGCATCCCGAGCCTCCGATTATGGTTTCGGAAAGTACGGATGAACTGCGGGTGGGGGATGTTGTCACACTGGAACCAGGCTGCTATCGCGATGGTGTTGGCGGGGTGCGTCTGGAGAACAATTACCTGATTACGGAGAGTGGGTGCGAGCAACTGAATAAGACACCGTGGGAATAGTCACGGGGCTATGACGGCACATTCACCGGTTCCGAAAATTCGCTGATTCGCAGGATCTCGGTGGAGTATCCGGCTGGTGTCAGATCAATGATCCGGAAGCCGGGCTGGCCGGGAACAAATTTCGGCTGGTCGCTGTCCGGGGCAAACTGAATCCCGGTGGACGGAGTGGTATACACGGCAGCGTGTCCTTGCCGGCTGCGTGATTCATGGTGCACGTGTCCGCAGCAGATGAGCCGGATGCGGGGCTCCGCACCGCACAATTCCGCCAGCAGTTCGCGCCCCCGCAGTCCGATGGCATCCATCCAGATACTGTTCAGCAGAACCGGTGGATGGTGCATGAACAGAGCACAGCGGACGTGCGGGCTGGCCTGCAGCTGCGTGCTGATCCATTCAATCTGCTCGGCATCAATCTGACCGGCCACGGATCCAGGGATGTGGGTGTCAACCCCGAGGCACAGCCAGCCGGGGGCTGAAAAACCGAAGCGAATCGGCGCGTCTGCGGTTCCGTTGATTCGATCATGGAACGCCTTTCGCAGTTCCGTGCGATCGTCGTGATTTCCGGGAACCTGCCACAGTCGATCAAGCCACGGGTGCAGCAGTTTTCTGATGGCCTGGTACGTTTCCGGGAGTTCGTCGTGAGTGTGGTCGCCGGTAATGACAACCGCGTCGGGCTGGGGGTCAAGTCTTCGCAGGAGTTCAACCACCTGTTCAAGGAAGTGCCAGGTGGCAACACCCTTCAGCAGAGTCTGCCGGTCGCGGAAAACATGCAGGTCGGTCAGCTGAACAATTCGAAATGCCATGATGATTGCCTGTGCCTTGCGGGAGAGTTCCGGATCAGTGGGCCGTCTGCACGAGGCGGGGGTCCGTCCGCTGGATAATCTCGGTGATCCCTGTTTGATTGAAGCCGCGATAACCGTCGTTGCGCTCAAGGATTTCGAGGTGTGAGCCTGGAGCGCCAGTTGTGCGGAATGCGGCTGCCTGATCGGCGGAAATCAACCCTTCAGAAAGCAGTTGCTGCAGGCGTGACTCATGCACGGGCCAGCGTTCCGGTTCAGTGAAGCACTGTCTGAGAAAGGGAAAATCTGTGAAGGGTTTCATGCTGCCAACGCCCAGGTCGGCCAATTGCTGTCGAGCGGCTGCGAAACTGAACTGACATTCGAGGTGATGCATACCGGCCGAGAACAGAGCTTCTCCGTGCAGCCCGCACCACAGACCGATGGTTCCCAGTGCCCTTGACGGTGCCAGTGGCTGATGGGCAAAGTCACCGGCCAGTTCGTCGGCTGTGAGATCCACGTCGGCGAAGATCACGACCGGGCAGATTGGGTGTTCCAGCACCTGTGCCCCCCAGCCTGCATTGTGTCCGGGATAAAATCGTTCCCGGCAGGTGAAGCCCAGTTGTTCGAACAGTGCGATCATGGGAGCAAAGCAGACGCGACTGCTGCGATAGGTGTGATGGTCGTGATTTCCCCAGCCCAGTCCGAGGGCTGCCTGTCGCATGTACTGCACCTGAGCGGCGTGATTTCGTCCCTGCCAGAAGGCTCGTTCACCGGCGAAGAACACGTCGCAGACGATGTCGCGCCCGACGGTGCGGATGGCACTGCTGAGCAGTTGTGAGAGTGACTGAAAGGCGGCTTCGTGTGTGTCAAACTGTCTGGGTCGCAGCCTCAGCTGTTCCCGAAGTTCCTGCAACTGTTGTTTTTCAGGGGCGTTCAGAGCGGGAGCGGCGTGGCGAATGCTGCAGCCGATTCGCTCGATCACTCCAAAGTGCACTTCAGCCTCCGGGGAGCGGGCAATCCATGCCGTTCGCAGCAGATCACCAGCACGTCCGGTGACTTCGATCGGAAACCGATGGCTGCAGGTCACTGCAAAGTCACTGACCGAATCCACTCGCAGGACAAGGCTGCGGCGACCCGAGACGCGGATCGGTGGCAGCAGAGCCCCGGAATGTTCATACCAGCCGTCGGCCGCCAGCGTGAAGCCGGCATCGGGCAGCCCATCGGTCGTGCACACTTCCAGATGGTCAATCCAGTCCGTCAGGCGGGTGCCTGTGTGGGTCGCCAGCAGTCCTGCGAAATCCCGCAGAACCGAGTTGCGGCTGCAGTATTCTTCAACAATCTGCGAAACCCAGGCGGCTCCAGCCGGCTGCGGCTCCCAGTGAGTCTTCAGACCTGCATTCATTGCTGCAACTCCTGTCTGTGATTCAATCGCTGCAGCCCGCAGAATCCGGCGAGTGCGGGACAGACTGCCCGCCCGGATCTTCTCATGCACCGCTGCTGACTTCCAGAGATCCCACTGTCGTTTTTCTCAACTCCGGACCGGATCCGCCCGAAGCAAAACGAAGCCGAACGCAGAATCGTGGTCGGACACTGCAGCGGTCGTCGCCTTTTTTCCTGCAGCAGAACCGAGGAAGTCACCATGCTTTACATTGCTGTAACACTGCTGCTGCTGCTGACTGCCTGGGTAATTTTCGGCTGGGTGGTTTCTGAATCGTGGAACATACGGTGGCTGAAAAACTGGCTGGCGCTGTTTTCGGTAAGCCTGCTGATTCTGATTTGCGGTGGTGGCGGAGTGTTTCTGACGCGGAAACTGCTGATCGTTCAGCAGCGTCAGAGCATTCAGGCATTTGCCAGCCAACTGAATGCCCGTATTCAGGAAGGTCATCCCGAGGACGCACTGGAGGCGATTCGGATTATTGCTGAGGGGCCTCCTGAGGGATCTGATTACAGTTCGGACGTGCTGCAGCGAATGAGTCAGGTGGGAACGCGTCTGGCCAGTGAGGGCGCGGGGCGACTGTGATCGAAAACGGGTCCCCGCGGACCCGTTACTGCGGATCAGGATTCAGCAGCGATGCCAGTTCTGCTGCCTGTGCCTGCAGTTCTGTAAGCGATTTGGAAGCCAGTTCGCGAGGCGGCACTGTTGGCTGATTGAGCACCTGTTGCAGAGCACGAATGCGACCGGCGAGAAGTGCCTGCTGGAATCCCTGCTGGAATCCCTGTTGGAATCCCTGTTCAACGCCGCGTGCAAAGAGTGCTTCAAGGCAATTGGGCATTTGTTTCTCCGACCCTGGCAGTTGTCCAGTGTGAAATGCGAGTTCCAGTTGTTCGAGGTTCGGCGCGTCAGACACTGAGCACAGGTAGATCGTGATATCGTTGAGCGTGTCCTGTTGGGAATGGATTTTTCCCCAGTTCTGCAGAAGTTTGAAGAGGTCCGCCAGCGAT
>SXXK01000158.1 GCA_005791255.1 Planctomyces sp. | reverse complement strand
GGCGGCGCGGATCGAAGCGACGCTGAAGTCGAAGGCGAAAATGTGGAAGCTGATCACAACTGAACTGGAGCAGTTGGCGACGGATTTTGCGGACGGGCGGCGGAGTGAGCTGGGTTCAGCGGAGGAGGTGGTCGAGTATGATCCGCAGGCGTACATTGTCCGGGAAAACACAAATGTGGTGGTGACGAGGGACGGCTGGATCAAGCGAGTGGGTCAGCTCAGCAGTGTCTCCAGAACTCGCGTGCGTGAGGGAGATGCGGTGCTGACCGTGGTACCTGGCAGTACGCTGGATCATGTGGTTTTTTTCTGTTCGGACGGCATTGCCTACACGCTGCCGATTGATCAGATTCCGGTGTCTTCGGGTTATGGTGAACCGCTGGCGAAGCGGGCGAAGATGCAGGATGGGGTCAGTGTGATCGCTGCATTGACGACGGATTCTCGGTTTGTGCCGGATCTTGAGTCGACGGGAGACGGTGTTGGTCTGACGCTGCTGACTGCGACTCGCAGTGGCAACATCATGCGTCTGCCGTTTGAATCCTTCCGTACGGCATCGACAAAGGCCGGTCGCAAGTACTGTCGTCTTGCCAAGGGCGATCAGGTGGTGGCGGTGGAGCTGGTTCGGGAAGCCGAGACGATGTTTATGGCATCGAAGCGTGCGCGAGTACTGCATTTCCGGATTGACGAGGTTCCTGTGCTGGGTGGTGCGGGTAAGGGGGTGCGCGGGTTGAAGCTGGAGGCTGGCGACGAGGTGCTGGGGATTGTGCAGCTGTCGCGTCCGAGTGACTGTCTGCGGGTACGGAATGACAATGACAGTGTGCTGAGTTTTGGGCAGACGAAGTATCAGGTCAGTTCACGGGGCGGGCGAGGTGTAAAAACGAGTTCCCGGACGAATTTTGTGGAGATCGTGCAGCCCGAGATTCAGTTGGTGGACTGGAGTCAGTTTGGCGGAGTTGGTGAATAGAGTTCAGCGGACGTAGACGAATTCGTTGCTGTTGAGCAGGACTCGGCACCATGCCGACAGTCCGAATTCGCGGCTGAATTCCAGAGCCTGCTGCAATTCCTGTGGGGCGGGCTGGCGTCCGAGGGTGTGTTCGAAGATCCATGCTGTCTGAGCCTGCTGGTCATGAGCGGTTTCGCGTTGTGCGCGTTCTGCCAGCGTATCGGCCAGTCGAAACACGAGGTCATTGTTGAGCAGAGCGAGGGCCTGCAGTGGAGTGGTGGTGACGGGGCGACGCTGAGCGGCTGCGGACGGATCGGGGCAGTCGAACGTATCGAGAAACGGATTGCGGCCTCCCCGCGGAACGAACCGGTAGATGGTTCTCCGCCAGCCGGCATTGCCGTCTTCGATCAACGGATCGTAGAAGTTGCTGCCTTTGAATTTGAAATGCCGCATATCCCGATAGCCGCGTCCGCCGATTGTGCGATCGAGTACTCCGGCGACAGACAGCATGGCATCCCGCAGCGATTCAGCGTCAAGCCGCTGTGGGGTTCTGCGGTACAGCAGGCGATTGTCTGCATCGATGGATCGTGCGGCGGGCTGTGGCAGAGACGATTGTTTCCATGTTTCGGAGGTGACGATCAGTCGATGCAGTGGCTTGAGCAGAAATCCACTGCGTCGGAACTCAGCAGCCAGCCAGTCGAGCAGTTCGGGGTGACTGGGGCGTCCGCCATTGAATCCGAAGTCGCCGGGTGTTGGTACGATGCCCTGTCCGAAGTGATAGTGCCAGACGCGGTTGGTGATGACACGAGCGAACAGGTGATTTTCCGGGTGGGTGATCCATGCGGCGAGTGCGGTGCGTCTGTCGCGATCGGCTGCATTGGGTGGCAGCTGAAAATCCGCCGGGGCTCCCGGGACAGCGCGGAGACCGGCAGGAGCTACGACATCTCCGCGCAAAGAGACATCTCCTCGTTTCAAAACGTGGGTGATTCCGGGATCAGCGGAAACACAGGTATAGAGGGAGGACTGTTGCTGTTCCTGCAGGTTGCGGAGCAGCGACCGGGCTGACTGCTGCTGTCGTTCAAGTTCCTGCAGTCGGCTGCGCTGGGCGTCCGTCAGAGCGGCGAGCAGTTCCGCATTTGGCACGCTTTGTGAGCCACGGGCGAAGGCGGAGGCCGCAATTTCGTCGGGTGTCAGTGCGCGACCATAAAACTGCACTCGGTCGATGCTGCCCTGCAGCAATCGATTGCCGCCCGGAGGTCCGTGTCGGAGCCCGAATACGAGTTGAGCAGATCCCGGTGCGTAAACCTGCAGATCACCGGGGCGACAGGCGGTGCCATAGGGGACTCCTTCCCGGTATCCGATGATGGAACCATCCTGCTGGTAGACGATTGCCATGTGCACGAAGCGTTCCTGTGCTTCGACTTCGTCTGTGCCCTGGAACGGGAGAGTTCTTGCGAAGCCGTTGCTGCCGGCCATCCAGCGGCGTGGTTCACGTTCTCCGTAAACAATAGCGTCGAAGACGCTGCCATCAGTGGTCTGCAGACTGACGGCAGCGCCACCTCCCTGTTCGTATGTTTTCAGACGCACCCATGCTTCCAGAGTTTTTTCGCGGATTTCCTGAGGGAGTGGGGGCGTTTCGACGTACGAGCCTGCACCGTCGAGATGCAGGCTGCCATCGCTGACGGTGGCGTTGCCGCGGGCAGTGCCATGCAGGCTGCCGAGACTGTCCTGGAGATCACCGCTGAACTCCCAGGCGGCCATGGGCTGCGGCGGAGTGATTCCTGCGGGCTGTCCCTGCTGTCTTTTTTTCAGGATGGCGGCAATGACCGGTGCCACCAGTTGCTGTTTTTGTTCTGCAGCGGACCGGAGTGTCTGTTCTGTCTGCAGCAGCGTTTGCTGCTGCTGCTGCGCCGAGGAGAGCGGGATCTGCAGTTCGCGAGTGCCATGTCGGACACCGGCGAGTGCTGCGGCAAAGCTGTAGTATTCGCGGGCGGAGATGGGATCAAATTTGTGATCGTGGCAGCGAGCACAATTCACGGTGAGTCCAAGAAATGTCTGCCCGACTGTGCCAACCAGGTCCTCCATTTCATCCTGCGCCATGGACTGCCGCATTTTTTCGCTGGATGGCAGCGTCGTATTGTGCGCCCCGGCAACGAGGAATCCGGAGGCTGCAGCAGCGTGGGGGTCCTGTGGCTGCATAACATCACCGGCGATCTGCAGTCTGGCGAACTGGTCATAGGGCAGGTCCTGATTCAAGGCGTCGATCAGCCAGTTGCGATAGGGCCAGGCGTTATCCCGAGGTTCGTCGTATTCGAAGCCGTTGCTTTCACCGAAACGCACCACATCCAGCCAGTGTCGTGCCCAGCGTTCGCCGTAGTGCGGCGATGCCAGCATGCGGTCGACCAGGTGTTCCCATGCCTGCGGAGAATCATCGGCGAGGAAGGCAGCAACATCAGCGGGTTCGGGCGGCAGTCCCAGCAGGTCGAATGAGAGTCGTCGAATGAGAGTGCGGCGATCGGCCTGCGGGGAACGCTGCAGGCCTTGTGCAGTGAGCTGTGCATCGACAAAAGCATCGATGGGGTGTTTGGCAGTTGGATTTTCCGGGAGGACAGTCCGGAGTGGCTGCAGTGACCACCAGTCGAGTCCGGCACGAGACTCGCTGGAGTATCGATGGGGATCGACAGGGTCTGTACCCCAGTGAGCGCCAGCACGAACCCACAGCGTCAGGATCTGCTGCTGCTGGGCGGTGAGGGGTTTTTCCGGCGGCATTTCACCCAGCAGGACTCGTTGCAGAAGCAGGCTGCTGGCTGGCTGATCGGCGTTGAACGGGCTGCCGGAATCACCGCCTTTGCGAAAGCCGGCGAGGGTTGTGAGGTTCAGGCCACCTTTGGGGTCGTCAGTGCCATGGCAGCCGAGGCAGTTGGCAGCCAGCAGTGGTGCGATCTGCGAATCAAAGTCGATTGTGGCGGTGGCAGTGGAATCCTGTGCCGAGGTGGTCGGGAGCAGTTGGCCGAGCGGCAGTGTGAACAGCAATATGAACAGCAGGAACCTGCCAAAGGCGGAAGGACAGCGAGGGATTGCCGGGTGGGACATGGCAGATTATCCAGGCAGAACCGTGGTGGGTGGTCCGTCTGTTGACGGTCAGCAACAGCATACCACGTTCTGCGGTGTGGAGAACACTGAACGCCCCGGATGCAGGGGAATCCCCGGCGGTTCAGCGCGAGATGCCGTGATAATCGCGGTACCAGTCCACGAAACGTCGGACCCCGGTTTCGATGGGGGTATCCGGACGGAAACCAGTG
>SXXK01000157.1 GCA_005791255.1 Planctomyces sp. | reverse complement strand
TGCGGTGACGTCGGTTTCGGCAAGACGGAAGTGGCACTGCGAGCTGTCTTCAAGGCGGTGGACAATGGACGTCAGGTGGCAGTGCTTGTGCCAACCACAGTTTTGGCAGAACAGCATTACCGGACGTTCAGTCAGCGAATGGCCGAGTTTCCGGTGACTGTTGAAATGCTGTCCCGCTTTCGGTCGGACGCAGAGCAGCGTGAGATTCTGCGCACGCTGAAGGAGGGAAAGATTGATGTGCTGATCGGCACTCACCGGCTGGTCTCGAAGGATGTGCAGTTTCCCGCGCTGGGTCTGCTGGTGATCGATGAGGAGCAGAAGTTCGGTGTGAAGGTGAAGGAGCGATTAAAACAGCTGCGCGCGGAAGTGGACGTGCTGACGTTGACCGCCACCCCTATCCCCAGAACGCTGCACATGTCGCTGCTGGGCATTCGTGACATCAGCAGCCTGACGACTCCGCCACGCGACCGTGTGCCGATCGAAACCCGTGTGGGACGATTCGATGAATCTCTGGTTCGCAGTGCAATCATTCGCGAACTGAACCGGGGTGGTCAGGTGTATTTCGTACACAATCGTGTGCACGACATTCACGAGGTGGAAGCCCGACTGAATCGAATCGTTCCGGAAGCGTCCATCGCCATCGCTCACGGGCAGATGCCGGAAGACGAGCTGGAACAGGCGATGGTGGCCTTTGTGAATGGCAAAGCCGACATTCTGCTGGCCACCACCATCATCGAAAGCGGTCTGGACATTCCCAACGCCAATACCATGTTCATTCATCAGGCGGACATCTACGGACTGGCGGATCTGCATCAGTTGCGGGGCCGCGTGGGGCGTGATCGGCACCGGGCATACTGTTATCTGCTGCTGGAAGACGGGCGCATGGTCACCACCAAAGCGACCAGACGACTGAAAGCGATTGAGGAATACAGTGAGCTGGGTGCGGGCTTCAAAATCGCGATGCGCGATCTGGAAATTCGCGGAGCCGGAAACATTCTGGGAACGGAACAGAGCGGGAATATTGCGGCGGTGGGGTATGAGCTGTACTGCCAGCTGCTGGAAAACGCGGTGCGTTCACTGAAGAAGGAGCCTCTGCGTTACCAGCGGCACTGTCGCATCGACCTGCCCATTTCATCCTTTCTGCCGGACAAATATGTGGATGATCAGAAGCAGAAGATCGAGATTTACCGCCGCATGTCGCAGGCCAACACACTGGACCAGCTGACCGAACTGGAAACCGAACTGCGGGACCGTTTCGGCCCGATCCCGACGCCGGCGCGGCGAATGCTGCAGCTGCGCGAGCTGAATCTGCGATCGCTGTCCTGGTTCGTCGAGAACGTGCACCTGCAAAATGGCTTTGCCGTGCTGCGTTACAAAAATGGCAAACTGATGCGAATGCTGTCGCTGCTGCACAGGGATCATCTGCGAATCGTGGATCACCATGAAGCCTGGTGGCCTTTGGAAGCCGATGAAACTGACGGACCGGCGGTACTGGACGAGCTGCTGCAGGTGTTTGGAGTGGCTGACCCGACTTCAGCGGGCAAAGTGTAGGTCACTCCGTTATGCCAGGATGCCCTGAATCACTTCGCCGCGGCTGATGGGTATCGGCCTGCCAACAGTGTCCTGAATGACTGTGTGCGGATCCAGACCCAGACAGTGGAAAATCGTCGCCGTCAGATCCTGCGGGCTGGTTTTGTATTCCTTGGCGAAACCGCCGATTTCATCGGAGGCGCCGTACACGGCACCACCCTGAATTCCGCCGCCAGCCAGCGCGGCCGAAAACACATGTCCCCAGTGATCCCGACCTCCACCGCCATTCATCCGCGGTGTTCGACCGAATTCCGACATCACCACCACCAGCGTCTCATCCAGCAGGCCACGTTCACTGAGGTCTTCCAGCAGAGCGGCGAGAGCCTGATCGGCGGACGGGCAGAGAACATCCTTCAGTCGCTGGGTTTCGCGGGCGTGACTGTCCCAGCAGGGTGCATCACTGGGTTCATCGGCACCGCGGTACCAGTTTACCTGTACAAGTGAAACACCGGCTTCCACCAGCCGCCGGCCCATCAGCACACTTTGTCCGAACTGACTGCGGCCGTAACGATCGCGAGTCTCTGCGGATTCGCGATCCAGCTCGAAGGCCTGCCGCGCCGGAGAAGATCCCAGCACATCGAAAGCCCGATCAGCCAGTTGATCCCAGCCGGAGTTTTCCATGACCAGCTGTCCGGGAATGTCCGGAGCGAGCTGTTTCAGCAGTTGCCGCCGATCTCTGAGACGACGATCGTCGACATCGTGGCTGAGCAGAAATTCGTCGATTTTTGCGGCGGCACTGGCCGGCTGGCAATTCAGCAGCCAGGGTTCCACCGCGCGGCCCAGATACCCGGCATCCTGGCCGGGCCACACACTGCCATCGGTATTAAAAATCCGGTGCGGCAGGCGAACTGCCGCGGGCAGTTGTCCGCGGGACGTCAGCAGACTGCGGGCGATTGCCCCCATGTGCGGGGAATCGTTGGGGAATCCGGGGTTGGCATTTTCCGCATTCATCGGAGCATGCGGGACACCGGTCATCATGTAGTAGCCGCTGGATGAATGCGCGTTGTCGCCTGTGGACATTGCACGCAGCACCGCCAGTCGGTCAGCGACGAGGGCGGTACGAGGCCACAGTTCGCACAGCTGCAGACCCGGCACGGCTGTGGCGATGGGTCCGTAGGCGCCACGGATTTCCCGGGGTGCCTGCGGTTTCGGGTCAAAGGTGGAATGCTGTGGCGGACCACCCATCAGAAACAGAATGATGCAGGCTTTGGCCTTTGCCGGCGGGCGGGACGGGGCAGGGCTGGCTGCCTGCGCCGAGGATAACCGCCAGAATTCCGGCAGGTGCAGTCCCAGCGACGACAGTCCGCCAATCTGCAGCAGCCGTCGACGAGCCAGGCCGTCACACAAACGCACGGGTGGCTGCAGCAGGCTGAGCATCTGCGGGGGGACTTTCGAAGCTGGCTGTCAGGAAGGAACGTGGCAGGAGTTTTGGCATGTGAATATGCCGTCGCGTGGATCTTCAGTCTATCGGGCCGATCAGCCTGTCGCAATCACTTTTCGGGGTGACGGCTCGTCAGCCGGCCGGCAGGGGCGTGTTTTATGGATTTTTTGGGTGTCAGCAGGCCATCTGCTGCTTGCCAGCCATGCCCTGGTGTCCAAGAATCCGTGCCGCTTCAGAAGGTACCCGTGCATGTCGTCCAGCAGTCAGCTCAAACCCGCCCATGTCCTGCCCTCCCGTCCCAGTCGCCGCGTCGCCTGGCTGCTCGGCATGCTGCTGGTGGTCGTTCTGCTGGCACCCCGCCTGATGACTCACACACCGCTGCGAACCGTATTCCTGTCCGCGCTGGTCGGTAAACGGGATCTGCTGGTGCGGGCTGACGGAGCATCCGGGGGCTGGCTGGAACCACTCTCCTTCACACGCGTGTCGCTGCACCATCGCCGGGGCTCGCTGGACTGCACCATTGGCCGGCTGCAGACAAACCTGAGTCTCCTGCAGTACCTGTTCAGTCCGCCCAGTTCAGCCGCCATTGCCTGCGACGATGTCAGTCTCACGGTCCACATTGACGAGCAGGGACGCTGGCCCACACTGGATTCCGAAGGCACCTCCGTTGAGCGGGCTCGCTGGGCGGTCAGCCGCGGAACTCTGGTACTGACTGTCCCGTGGCGACCGCAGCCGCTGATCCGTCTGCAGGATCTGAACGTCAACGGGCGCATTGAACCGGATCAGCATGGCCATCGCTGTCTGGAAATCGACGCCTGCCGACTGCTTGACCAAACGCCGCTGGATGACAGTCATGCTGTGCAGAATCTGGCGCTGGTGGCACCGGTGCTGTCGCAGACCACCGACATCCGCGGCTCAGCTTCACTGACCCTGGAAGCGCTGCGGATACCGCTGGACGGAGTGGAGGAATTCTCGCCGTTTCCGCTGCGAGGCACTGTGGTCATGCACGAACTTACAGCACGACTGACACCACAGATACTGCAGCAGGTCACCGCGGCTGTCGGCCGCCTGCCACTGACACTGCCTGAGCGAATCACGGCCCCGCGCAACTCCCGAGTCGCGTTTGAGGTCACTGAGGCCGGAATTCAGCACACGGATATGGCCTTCGGCTTTCGCGGATTCAGTCCCGTTCTGCAGATTGTCACCAGTGGCGTACTGCGGCTGGATGAAACCATCCTGCTGCAGCTGCAACTGCGAACGGGCTTGTTGCGACTGCTGAAATCACCGTGGGACCTGCCGGTCCGCTGGGTTTTGCAGAGATTCACGCTGCAGGCGGTGGGCACTGTCAACTCGCCCAAACTGCAGCCGGGCAGGGCTGTTCCGACAGACAGGCCTGAAAACGACAATTAATTGCCGGTCACCTGCAGCTCGCGGTCACCGGAATCGTGGCTGAGCTGACGCTGTGACAGGATGCGGGCCAGCCTGCGAGCTCTGCGGGCATTGCGTTCGTACTGACCGCACTGCGGACAGAGCCGCAGCACACCGCCGTTCTGCACACTTTGTTTCCAGCCTGCTGGCAGACTGCTGATCCGCTGGTGCCCTCGCACCACGATCAGAGGCTGCACCTGAGTGCCTGTGGATGAGTGCAGCCATTCCAAAAATTCGCCCGAAGGCCGATAAAAATCGTCGGCCAGACCCAGACCGCTGCAGAACAGAGACTCGTTGGGCACCAGCAGCTTCAGTGACCGCTGACCGGCATGACTGAGCGCCATCTGCAGCCCCATCCGGATCGATTGTTCCGCATGCTTGCGAATATGCAGAGCCTGACTGCCCGGCAGCATAATCAGGGAGCGTGCTGACAGTTCGATAGCCTGATCAACGGCTCTTGCGGCATCGTCCACCGCGTCTTCGAATGACAGCCGCAGACTGCCGGTAAAACCACCGGCATAGCCCAGACTGCTGACGCGAATGCCGGCATCGTTGAGCACTGCCAGCAGCCTTTGTGAACCCAGCAGGCGAACCTGCTGCCGTCTTACGCTGACATAGCGCACGGAACGGCTCTGCAGATGCCGGACTTCCGCCGCCAGTGCATTCATCGACCTGGATTTTAATGGACTGGATGTTGCCACGCGCATCCCACTCCGACCAGCGGACTGTTCAGCACAAGATTCCAGAAAGACATCCATAGGGAATGCCGCAGGCCTGAAGTGTTTACCGCTTTGGCAGACTGAACTGTCCAATGCAGCAGTAACAGAAAGGAAGACAGGAAATGCTCGTCACAGCCGTACTCTGCAGAATTCCTCTGCTCCTGTAAACGCGGTTCCGCCTGGTTTCCCGACTTCATCGCCGTGTTTTTTTTGGCAACATTTTCTTCCCGTTTCCGGCTTGACATTTTTCGCACACCCTGTGGATTGGCACAGGTGCCTGTTGCTGTTGACCGGCCCACTGTGCGATGATGATGTCCTGCAGCGTTTCTGACTCGCTGCTGCCCGCATCATTCCCCGCCGGTCCGGAAATCTGAACATGGTCTGTCAACGACTGCTGCTGGTACTGGCTTTGCCGCTTCTGCTCAGCTCTGACGCTGCACTGGCCGGTGACCAGTTCTTTGAACAGCAGGTTGCTCCGCTGCTGGAGCGACGCTGCTTGTCCTGCCACAACTCCGTCGACCGTCGCGGTGATTTCTCACTGCAGTCCGCTGAGACTCTGCTGCAGTCCGGTCATGTGGTACCCGGACAGCCTGAAGACAGCCAGCTCCTGACGGTTGTCACAGCACAGAACGGCACGGCACCGGAAATGCCCGGCTCCGGTCCGCCGCTCACCGAAGCCGAAGTACAGCTGCTGCGACAGTGGATTCAGCAGGGGGCAGTCTGGCCGGCAGATCGACAGCTGCAGGAACCTGTCGTTTCAGACTTCAACTGGTGGTCATTTCAGCCACTGGCCAGACCGCATGTGCCGCAGTTTTCCGACGCTGCTGCAACGGCATGGATTCGCAATCCCGTGGATGCGTTTGTGCTGCACAGGCTCCGACAGGCCGGACTGGAACCTGCACCCCCCGCCAGTCGCAGAACTCTGATTCGTCGCCTGTCGTTCGACCTGCTGGGACTGCCGCCACATCCGGCCGAGGTCGAGGCTTTCGTCAGTGATCCCGACCCTCTGGCCTGGGAAAAGCTGGTCGATCGATATCTGGCTGCTCCGCAGTACGGAGAGCACTGGGCGCGACACTGGCTGGATGTCGTGCGATATGCCGACACCTGCGGCTATGACAAGGACAAACTGCGACCGAATGCGTGGCCCTATCGCGACTATGTCATCAGCTCGCTGAATGCCGATAAGCCGTGGGATCGTTTTGTGCAGGAACAAATCGCGGGTGATGTGCTGTTCCCCGGTACTCCGGATGGCATTCTGGGTCTCGGTTTCATCGCCGCCGGACCATGGGACTTCATCGGTCACGTGGAAGTGCCGGAATCGAAGATCGACGGCAAAGTCGCTCGCAATATCGATCGCGACGACATGGTTGTGGGGACCATGAATGCCTTCTGCAGTCTGACTGTGCAGTGTGCTCGCTGCCACAATCACAAATTTGATCCGTTCACACAGCAGCATTATTACGGTTTGCAGGCCGTGTTTGCCGCAGTGGATCGGGCCGAACGCCCGTGGGACACTGACCCGCAGGTGGAACAGCAGCGGACACAACTGCAGATGGCTCGCACCAAAGCTCAGCAGGACCGTGATCAGCTGCAGACAGAAATTCGCTCGGCCGGCGGATCACGACTGGTCGAACTGGAACAGCGGGTGGCTGAACTGAAGCCCAAAGCCATGGTGGCTCCGAAGAAACCCGAATTCGGCTACCACAGCGCCGTTGAAGCCACCGAAAACGCCGCCAAATGGGTCGAGGTTGATCTGGGCAGCCCACGTCCCGTACAGCAGATTGTTCTGCATCCCTGCCATGATGAATTTGCCGGGATCGGGTCTGGTTTTGGATTTCCTGTCCGGTTCCGCGTCGAAGTGGCGCAGTCGCCCCCGCCGAACACCGCTGTGAACTGGAATACTGTACTCGATCAGACTCGGACCGATTTTCCAAATCCCGGTCTGCTGCCGGTAAGCGTTGCCGTGAATCAGCCCGTGCAGCTGATTCGCGTGACTGCCACTCGACTGGTGAAACGCTCGTCCGATTACATTTTCGCACTGGCGGAACTGGAAGCTCTGCTGGCAGATGGCAGCAATGCTGCCGGCGGAGCTGCTGTTGCGGCCCTGGATTCCATCGAAGCTCCCGTCCGCTGGGGCCAGGCCAATCTCGTTGACGGTCACTGGCCGACTGCTGCTGATCCGGCCGCTGAACAGCAGCTGGCCGCCGCTTCCCGGGAACTCACACAACTGATGTCCTCGGTAATGACCACTGAACGGCAGCAGAAACTGGACGAACTGACCGCCGCAATCACCAGTGCAGACAGTCAGCTGGCCGCGCTGCCGGCCGGCCGCATGGTGTATGCCGCTGCCACCCACTTCAGCACTCAGGGAAACTTCATTGCGACTCAGGGAAAACCCCGGGAAATTCGAGTGCTTCATCGCGGCAACGAAACTCAGCCACGGGAACCTGCGGAACCGGGTACCATACCATTGTCCGCCGGTGACGAATTTCGCTTTCAACTGCCGCCGAATCACACTGAAGGTGAGCGGCGAGCCGCTTTGGCACGGTGGATTGTGCGTGCAGAAAATCCACTGACCTGGCGATCTCTGGTCAATCGTGTCTGGCAGTATCACTTCGGCAGAGGCCTGGTGGATTCACCAAATGACTTCGGTCGTATGGGACAGACGCCCACTCATCCCGAACTGCTGGACTGGCTGGCCGGTCGCTTTTTGCAGGACGGTCAGTCACTCAAATCGATGCACCGCCTGCTGCTGCTCAGCAGTACCTGGCAGCAGTCCGCTGAACAGCGCGAGGATGCTCTGACCGTGGACGCAGAGAATCATCTGCTGTGGCGAATGAACCGTCGTCGCCTGACTGCTGAAGAATTACGCGACGCCGTGCTGATGGTCAGCGGAGCCCTGGATATGAAGATGGGCGGGCCGGGATTCTACCTGTTTGCTCTGGAAAAAACCGACCATTCTCCGCACTACGAATACCACAAATTTGACCCCGCGGATCCGCAGTCACATCGCCGCAGCGTGTATCGCTTCATCGTGCGATCACAACCCGATCCGTTCATGACCACACTGGACTGCGCGGATTCGTCGCAAAGCACACCCCGACGCCATGAAACACTGACTCCGCTGCAGGCTCTGTCGCTGCTGAACAACAAATTCAATCTGGTGATGTCACAGCGATTTGCGGAACGCATCCAGCGGGAATTCGCTGCAGATCAGCAGCGAATAGAGCTGGCTTTTCAGCTTGTCACCGGGCGGGATCCGGAGCCTGAAGAAGCCGCTGATATGCTGCAGTATGCCGCTGCACACGGCTGGCCGGCGCTGTGCCGACTGCTGCTGAATCTGAATGAATTCGTGTTTGTGGAATGATGTTTTTACTCCCGGGAGCTGAACTGGTGAAACGCGTTTGTCTGCTGCTGTTCCTGCTGTGTCCCCTCTATGGCTGCACTGGAAATGCCGTTCCGGAAATTCCCAGGGCCACTCCTGAGGAAACAGCCGCCATCAAATCACTGACTGATGCTGGATCCGTGATCGTATCGGACGCAGGAGGCCGGGCTGCCAGCGTCGATCTGCGCAAAGCACAGCTCAGTGCCGACTCGCTGACAAAGCTGGCAGCCTGCAAAACACTGCAGTCCGTCAACCTCGCTGATACCGCGCTGGATGACGCCATGCTGGCAGAACTGATCAAGGCCGCACCGCAGATCACCAGTCTCGATCTCCGCGGCTGTGCCCTGTCTGATGCGTCCATGAACGAGGTGGGACGACTGACTGGTCTGAAGGTACTGCGACTTTCAGGCAAAAACGGCAAAACCACGGTTGCCGATGACGGCATGAAGCCGCTGACGGCTCTGAAATCCCTGAAAGTGCTCGCAGTGGATAACCTGTGGATTGGCAAACCGGGCATTGAACAGCTCACCGGACTGGCCGGGCTGGAAGAGCTGTACCTTGCTGAAACCCTTGTTGATGACGACACAGTGGCTCTGATCGCGAAATTTCCCCAGCTCAAAAAACTGCGACTGTCCCGCACGTCCGTCGGTGACGCCGCACTGGCGGCCCTGAAAGACTGTCGCACCCTTGAAGAACTGGATCTCAGCGAAAACTCAGTCATCACCGATACCGGCATGGAATCACTGGCGGCAATCACATCGCTGAAAAAACTGAATCTGTGGCGTGTACAGATTTCCGACACCGGGGCCCTGGCACTGGCTCCGCTGACCGGTCTGCAGTGGCTGAATCTGGACAACACCAAACTGTCCGATGCCGGGCTGCCCACGCTGAAAGCCATGACTCAGCTGACTTTTCTGCACCTGGGATCCACTCAGATCACCGACGCCGGAGCCCCGGCGTTGTTTCACCTGAAGTCGCTGAAAGACCTGAAAATCACCAGAACAGCACTGGCTGCCTCTGAACCTGCCCTGGCAGAACTGAAGAAAAATCTGCCCACCACAGCGATTCAGACCGAGTACGAAGGGCAGTAGTGGGAAGTCATGGTGGAAAAGGTGTTGAGAACTTCCGGAGAATGTTCTGTGAACTTTTGTGGTTTGTCCACAGGACTGCCCTGAGGTCGCGACGGCGGTGCACAACCGGGCTGATTTGTCACCGCAGACAGCACCGGATTCACCACACTTCACAACGAGTTTTCAACACAAGTTCTGTTTCCACAAAGTGTTTCATTTCAATGACTTACCACTTTTTCGAGGGCAGTTATCAACAGTTTTGACCGGCCCATATTACTACAGACTGCTGCAAAACATTTGATTTTTAAATTTGAACAGCGAAGGCCGGAACAACAAAAAACCTCCAGCAACCAAATTCGGTCGCTGGAGGTTTTTGTTTCTGATCACAGAGGGTCGGAATGTCAATCAGACAACTTCCCAGCCTTTGCGATATTCCTTGTTGATCAGCCCGGCAGCTTCCGGAGCATTGGTAGCGGTCAGGTTGGCCGCATCCCAGTCCAGTGACTTACCAAGACGGTAGGCCACTGTTCCCAGCAGCACGGTTTCGGTCAGTGCGCCAGAGTAGTTGAAGTTGCAGGTTGTGGGTGAACCATCCTTGCAGGCCTTGATCCACTCGGCATGGTGTCCGATGGAGTTCGGGATGCTTTCAGCCGGTGGTTTGAAGCCGGCGAACTTGTCGGTCGGGAACAGTCGATAGCGACTGTAGTCGGCGAACATCATCCCGTCGGTACCTACGAACATGACACCGTTGGCCGGGACCGGCTGATCGGCGATCTTTTTGGGGATCATGTCGCCGTCGTACCAGGTCAGCTTCAGTGCCGGCATGGTGCCGCGAGCCGGGAAGTCGTAGCGGACGATCAGACCCAGCGGGCAGGTTTCCGGATGCACTTTTGGACCTTCTGCGGAGATCTTCGTGGGATGTCGCAGGTCAAGTGCCCAGAATGGCAGGTCCATGTAGTGGCAGGCCATGTCGGCAATTGTGCCACCGCCGAAGTCCCACCAGCGTCGCCAGTTGGCCGGATGGTAGGCTCCATTGGCGTAAGGACGTTCAGGAGCCGGTCCCAGCCACAGATCCCAGTTCAGGGTTGCGGGCACCGGGTCGCCCTTGGCAGGTCGTTCGCCGCCACCCCAGCCCTTGCCGACCCAAACGTGCACTTCCGTCACATTGCCGATGGCTCCCGAGCGGATGACTTCGACGACGCGGCGGTAGTTGTTTTCCGCGTGGATCTGAGTTCCCAGCTGAGTTGCCACGCCTTTTTCGGCAGCGGCTTTCGCCAGCAGGCGGGATTCGAAGACGGTGTGAGTCAGCGGCTTTTCACAGTAGACGTGCTTGCCGGCCCGAATCGCCCGGATGGCAGCCGGAGCATGATGATGGTCGGCCGTGCCGATCACAACAGCGTCAATCCGGTCATTTTCCGCTGTCAGCATCTCGCGGTAGTCAGCATAGGTGCGAGGTGTCAGTTTTTTCTTTTCCGTCAGCATCGCCTTGCAGCGGTCGAGGTAGTTCGAGTCGATGTCGACAATCGCGACGATGTTCTCGCTCATCACTCCGCTGACGTCTTCGGCTGCTCGATTGGCCGTGCCGATGCAGGCTATGTTCAGGTTTTCCAGAGCACTGCGGGACGGGCGAGCAGGACTGGCTGATGCGTAAAGACCGGGAATCAGCAGAGCTGTGGAACCTGCAGTCTGCAGGAATGAACGGCGTGCGGTTGATTGACGCAACGTCATGGCGGGATCCTTTGGAGTGAAAAAGCAATCGAAGAAACTGACGCAGATTTCAGAGGATAAACGTTCCGGAAACTGAAGCAAATTGACAATATATGGAAAGTATCGGCAATTCAGGGGAAAACAGTAAATCATGCGAACGCTCATTGTGGGCCAGGGATTGGCCGGGTCCGCACTGGCATGGGCCTGTCACTGGCAGGGTGATCAGGTCTGCCTCATCGGTTCGCCAGGTCGCCCCGCAGCGTCTCAGGTCGCAGCCGGACTGGTCATGCCAGTCTCCGGACAAAAATTCACGACTCCTGACCGCTGGCAGGAACGACTGACACAGGCCCAGCGATTTTATGAGCGAGCTGCGCAGGAACTAAAAACTGATCGTTTGTTTAGTGAAATTAAAATTCTGCGACGTTTTCAGGGGGATGCGGAGCGGCGGTGGTTTTTGCATCAGCGATACGAATCGGTGCGGGATGCGGTGCAGCTGCAGTATGAACCGGATGGGCGGGAAACGGGTTTTGTGATGTCGGCCTGGAAATTGAATGTGGCCGCGTATCTGGAACAAACGCGTCAGTTTTTTCAAAATCGGGGCCAATTTTTGGCTGCTGACCTGGAAATCGCTGCAGACGTTGTTCCCGGACCTGACGGCGTCAGCGTACCGCGTTTTGGGTTGTCGGGGGATCGCTTGTACTTGTGTCTGGGAGCCTCGGGTTGTGTGCAGGCCAATCCCTGGTATTCGGGCGTACCTGATCATCCGCTGCGTGGTGAGGTGCTGGAAGTGGTTGTGAATGATTTGCGGGATTCGAGTGCGTGTGTGTCGGGGTGGGCCGGTGTTGTGGATCAGCATTGGCTGGTCCCGGTGGAGGGGACGGGGGATCGTTTTCTGGTGGGTGCGACCTATGATCGGGAGCGGGTGAATTTGGGGTATGAAGGCTGGGACGGCACGACCGAGGCTGGCTTGCGGGAGCTGCGGGCGAGTGCGGAGCGGTTGCTGTTGATGGGGGGCTGGGCGGGTGGTGTGCAGGCGGTGGCGAGTCATCGAGCGGGCGTGCGTGCCGGGACTCGCCGTCGCCAGGTGCTCGCTGAACATCACAGAATCTACAAAAGAATTGGTATTTTGAATGGTTTGGGGTCGCATGGGACACTGGCGGCTCCGGCTGCAGCGGTGGATTTGTTGCAGCGGTTTGCTGCAGATCGGGTAACGGGCATGTCGACGGAACAGTCGGGGCGTCGTCGCAGTGATCTGACTGAGAAGGCTCAGACGATTGTGCGGCGTGCTGTCAAAGCGGGTGACTGGCTGCTGGATGCCACGGCGGGAAACGGTCAGGACACTCTGTTTTTGGCCAAAACCTTTGCGGCGGAGCGGGTTTTGGCGGTGGATGTTCAGCCGGCGGCCATTGAGAAGACGGCTGCTTTGCTGGCACAACACGGGATCACAGGTGTAGGATTGGTGCGTGCTGACCATGCCACTGAGCTGGAGCGACTGGTGCGACCGGAAGGTTTGGGCCGGGCTGGTCAGTTTGGTGCGGTGATGTTTAATCTGGGGTATTTGCCGGGTGGAAACCATTCGCTGGTGACTCGGGCTGACACCACGGTGCGGGCAATTTCCTCTGCCAGGCTGTTGTTGCGTGAAGGCGGGGTCATGACGGTGTTGTGTTATCGGGGTCATGCCGGCGGCATGGAGGAGTATGCGGCAGTGCTGCTGGATTCTCAGCAGCAGCAGCAGTGTCAGGTGGATGTGATCGAAACGGGTACCGGCAATGCGACCGCACCGGTGTTGTTTGTTTATCGGAAGCGTTCGACAGTCGGAGGGTAGAATTCAGAAACCATGCGAGAACTGCATCAGTTGGAACAGCAGCACGACGCCGTACGACTGGCCGGCTGGCTTTCCCGAAACTCGATCCGCGTGCGTGTCGAGCAGGAGGATGGTCGCTGGGTGATCTGGCTGGTTGATGATGCGCAGAAGGAAACGGCGACTGGTCTGCTGCAGCAGTTTCTTAGTGATCCGCAGGCAGCTCAGATCACGGCAGCGGAGCTGGAGGGGCGGAAGCTTTTGAAGCAGCAGGATGCTCCTGAGGCACGTCTGAACACAGCAGCATCGCGGCGTCTGAAGCAGCGCTGGTCGGGTGTCTGGTATTACACTTTTCCGGCGACAGCAATACTCATTGGGCTTTCGATTCTGGTGGTGGCTGTGACGACGGACTGGCGATCCAGTTTTCAGGAGGGCGGACTGTTCATGCCCACCTGCAACGACCCACAGTCCCGTCTGCTGTCGAAACTGTTCATTCAGACTCCGCCGGAAGAATACACAGCGATCGAGCTGCTGCTGGTGGATCCTTTTCGTCCTAACCCTTTGGGGGTCCTGCGGCGTGGCGAGATCTGGCGCTTTGTAACTCCGATTTTTCTGCACTTCGGCGTGCTGCACATTTTATTTAATATGCAGTGGATGTGGGGATTGGGTCGCTGGATTGAGTTTACTCGCGGTACTTCAAGATATGTTTTGCTGGTACTTATAACGGCAGTGATTTCCAATTTGGCTCAGCTGTACTGGTCCGGACCGGGTTTCGGTGGCATGTCGGGAGTAGTTTTCGGGCTGATCGGGTATGCGTGGATGAAGGGCAGGACAGCTCCGGAGGACGGCATCGGGCTGCCTCAGGATCAGGTCGTGTATTCCATATTTTTTCTGCTGATCTGCATGTCGGGCGCACTGGGGCCGATAGCCAACGCGGCTCATCTGGGTGGTTTTCTGACCGGGATTGTTCTGGGACTTCGTAAAAAACTGTGGCGACAGGTGCGAGGCGGCTGATGGACCGGGCGACAAATCTGGCACTTTTGAACGAGTACGTGCAGAATCCGGCTTTGCAGCGGCACATGTTTGCCGTGGAGGCTGGTTTGCGGGCGTATGCGGTGAAGTACGGCGAGGATGCTGAGAAGTGGGCGACAGTGGGGCTGCTGCATGACTTTGATTATGAACGCTGGCCGAATCCGCCGGATCACCCCCTGCAGGGTTCTGTGATACTTAAGCAGCGTGGTTACAGCGACGAGATTATTTACGCCATTAAGTCGCATGCAGATTACCTGCCGGACTGTCCGCGGGTGTCTCGTCTGGACAAAGCGTTATATGCGTGTGACGAGCTGTGTGGATTTCTGGTGGCCTGTGCGCTGATGCGTCCTGCTCGTCTGGACGGCATGACGGCCAAATCCGTGCGGAAAAAGATGAAACAGGCGTCCTTTGCGGCAGCAGTCAGTCGGGATGATATTGTGCGTGGAGCGGCGGATCTGGGAGTGGATCTGGACGAGCACATTACGTTTTTGATTGGGGCACTGGCGGCAATTGCGCCTGAGCTGGATCTGGTGCCTGAAGCGGGTGCGTCAGGTGGTGAATAGGCGACTGAAGGTGATGCTGGCGGTGGGTGGGATGCACGGTGGCGGCACAGAGCGTCAGCTGGTGCAGATCCTGCGGCATCTGGATCGTGACCGCTTTCTGCCGCAGCTGTATCTGGTGTATCGGACGGGGCCTCTGCTGGCGGAGATTCCGGCGGATGTGCCGGTGCATGTGTGTGAGGAGCGGATGGGGCGTGTGCGGGGTTATTTTCCGGGGCGGCTGCATCGTCTGCGAGTCTCGGACTATGCGAACTGTCTGCGGGAGACGGGAACGGAGGTCAGTTATGACCGCACCTTCCTGATGACTCTGATCACCGCTGCGGGTGCTCAGCGAGTCGGGGTACCGAACGTGTCAACGATTGTGACCAATCCGGAAACCGGATTTGCTCCGGTGGCCGGGCGTTTTCAGTGGCTGAAGCGGCGGATGCTGCATCGTTTGTACAACCGATCGACTCAGGTGCTGGCGGTCTCGGAAGGCGCGCGGCAGTCGGCGATTCGATTTTACGGCATTGACCCCGCCCGCATCAGGACTCAGTACAACGGAATTGATTTGCAGGCTGTGCGGCAGGCGGGTGCCGGGGATCCGGGGGATGAGTGGTGGTCGCGCGGCAGTCGGATTCCGGGTGCCAGGGTGGTGCGGCTGGTATCTGCTGGTCGGCTGAATCATGAAAAGGGTTTTCACCTGCTGATTGAAGCGGTGCGTCGTCTGGTTCAGGAGGGTGGCGGTGCGGAGTACCGCGTGGCGTTGCTGGGGGAGGGTGATCATCGGCAGCGTCTGCAGCGTCAGGTGCAGGAGGCGGGTCTGGAGGATCAGGTGCGGATGCCCGGTTTTCGGGTGGATGCGTCAGCGTGGTATCGGACGGCGGATGTCTTTGTGCTGCCGTCGCTGGTGGAGGGTATGCCGAACGTGCTGCTGGAGGCGATGGCCTGCGGAACCGCGGTGGTGTCGAGCGACTGTCCGGCGGGTCCGGCCGAGATTCTGGAGGGCGGGCGTTTGGGTGAATTGTGTGCGGCGGGTGATGCGAGTGCTTTGGCAGCGGCGCTGCGGCGGGTGCTGTCGGATCGGCCGGCGACAGCCCGGCGAACGGCTCTGGCGGAGCAGATTGTCGCAGAAAAATGGACGATTCAGGCTTCGGTGGGGCGACTGGAGCAGATTCTGACAGCTGCGGCAGCAGCCGGCGGCGGTCGGATTTCTGAAAAACACTCCCTTTGAACCGAGGCCTGAAGGGATTCCGGCGACTCTGACATGGTATCATTCGCGATCCGGGCTGCCGGGCTGGCAACTCCAACTTTTTCGGACGCAGCTGATGATCATCCAGAAAGAGTACAAGTTTTACGCGGCACACCGTAACGAGACCCTGAAGGACAAGTGCAGCAATCTGCACGGTCATCGGTACGGAGTGCGGTGTTTTTTTGAAGTGGAGCGGGACGGCGAAATCAGCACGCTGTTCGGTGAATTCGACAGTCGCATGGAACCGTGGATCAAGGAATATTACGACCACGGCATGCTGATTAACGTGAATGACCCGCTGTACGAATCCCTGCAGGAACACTGTCGGCGTACAGGTGAGCAGTTGAAGATGAAGCTGTTCAACGGACCGACCAGTGTGGAAAACCTGGCGTGGATGCTGTTCACAGAGGTCACGGACATGGGTTTTCGGCTGGCTCAGCTGGAGATTCGCGAAACCGACACTTCGGTCATTTCGTATACTCGTGAAGACTGGATCCGGGATAATCGTCTGTTTGCATCATTGCGCAGCCCGGGTGCAGCAACACCGTAAAGTTCAGAGTTCTGCAGAATTTGTTGAAGGTTCGCTATGAGTCAGCAGCAGTGTCGCTGGGGAATTCTCAGCACGGCCGGTATCGCGAAGAAAAACTGGCATTCGATTCTGAATTCGGGGAACGGCGTGATCCGGGCTGTCGCCAGCCGCTCCACAGCAAAGGCTCAGCAGTTCATCGACGAGTGTTCCGCCTCCGTACCGGCTCCTTACCCGGTCGAGGCGCTCAGCAGCTATGAAGAGCTGCTGTCTCGTACGGATGTGGATGCCGTCTACATCCCGCTGCCGACGGGCATTCGCACGGAGTGGGTCATCAGAGCTGCTCAGGCTGGCAAGCACGTGATGGTGGAAAAACCGTGCGGTGTGACCAGCGCGGATGTGCAGCGAATGCTGGCCGCCTGCGACGCTGCGGGTGTGCAGTTTATGGACGGTGTGATGTTCATGCACAACGCGCGACTGGACGCCATGCGGCAGGTGCTGGACGACGGTATCAGTGTCGGCACAATTCGGCGGATCGCCAGTCAGTTCAGCTTCTGTGCTGACGAGTCGTGGGTGCAAAGCAACATCCGCGCAAGTGCTCAGCTGGAACCCGCCGGGTGCCTTGGTGATCTCGGCTGGTACACCATCCGCATCATCCTGTGGGCCATGCGCTACGAGATGCCGGTTGAGGTGCGTGGCAGAATTTTGCATGGTGTGCAGCGTCCGGACAGCAGTGATGTAGTGCCGATGGAATTTCAGGGTGAGCTGCATTTCGCCAGCGGAGTGTCGGCCACGTTTTTCAATTCCTTCCGAGCCAATCATCAGCAGTGGGCACACATCAGCGGCACGAAGGGCTATCTGGCGGTGAACGATTTTGTACTGCCGTACTTCGGAAACGAGGCGTCATTTGATGTGGGGAACCACAACTTTGCAGCCGATGGCTGCTACTTCAACATGGAGCGACACCTGAGTGTCCGGTCTGTGTCCGAGTACAGCAACAACCACAAAAATGCTCAGGAAACAGCACTTTTCCGTAACTTCTCTGAACTTGTGAACAGCGGTCGTCGGGATCCGTTCTGGGGTCAGGCAGCATTGCAGACTCAGCAGGTGCTGGATGCGGCACTGCGTTCGGCGAACAGTGGTTGTGGTCCGGTAAATCCGCTGGGTTGAGGTATCGGTCGACGTCTGTCAGCTTCTGCGAATTCGCCTGCTGTCCGACAGTCTCAGTAGATCCTGCGGGGGCAGCCGGGGTAAGATGGCTGCTCCGGCGATCCGTCGGAATCCCGTTTTTTTCATCTCAGTCCTGTTAGCTGCTGGTGTCATCATGGAAGCCTTGTTCAACCTTTTCACCAGTCTGGTGGATGTCTTTCAGGCCCTGCTGAATCTGGTGGTCAGTGTGGTTCTGGTCCTGATACCATGGCTGCCGCTGCTGGCGTGGCTGGCGTTTTTCAGCCTCGCAGTGAACTGGGCGAAGGCTTATCCGATTTTGCGTCGGGGCGGCATTCTGGGAGTGTTGTTGCTGATGGTGGTGGCGGTGCTGGTCTGGGGCAGTGTGGCTCCGCCGGAAGGTGGCAAGCACTATCTGCTGGGGATGGCGGTCAGCAATTTCACGGGTAAGTTCATCTACGTGACCATGCTGACCTGTATGGCTCTGATGTGCGGGTCTGCTCAGTTGTCCGGTGCCTTTGGTTCTTTGGCGGTCTTCCCGGAAGCACCTGCGGAAGACGACCATCACGGCCATGACGGTCACGGTCACGACGGCCACGACAGCCACGGCCATGGTGACCACGGCCATGGTGACCACGGCCATGCTGTTCATGCTCACTGATTGACAGCAGCTGCCAGCCATTCCGTCAGTCTCAGCCGCCTGCGTTATGGAATCATGTCATGCGAATGTCATCCGTTGTCTCTGCTGTGCTGTTCAGTTTTGGGTTGTCAGCATGTGATGCTGTGACTGCGGGGGACTGGCCGTCGTGGCGTGGTCCCGGTGGCAGTGGTCAGGCTGAGGGCTCGGGTTATTTGCAGCAGTGGTCGGCAGACAGCGGAGTGCTTTGGAAGACGCCGCTCACGATCCGCGGCGCGTCGACTCCGGCCGTCATCGACGACCGCATCTTCCTCACGGGGACTCGCGACAGTTCCAACGTGGTGCAGTGTTCCAGCCGCGCTGGCAGTCTGCGGTGGGAGCGTGTGCTGGGGACATCCGTGGAGGGCAAACCTGGCAAGGACGGCACGGGAGCCAATCCGTCGCCGACTACGGATGGTCGGTATGTGTTTGTGTATTTCAAAAGCGGTGATCTGGCCTGTTTCACTGTCGAAGGTCAGCTGCAGTGGCAGCACAATCTGCAGAAGATGTACGGGCAGGACACGTTGTGGTGGGATCTGGGGACATCCCCGGTGCTGACGGACAATGCGGTGGTGGTGGCCTGCATGCATTCCGGTCCGTCGTATCTGGCGGCATTTGAAAAAGGTTCGGGCAAGCTGCTGTGGAAGCAGGATCGCGAACTGGGTGCTCCTGAAGAAGCAGCCCAAAGCTACGCAACACCGGTGGTTGTGGGTGAGGGTGATCAGCAGCAGATCGTGGTGCTGGGGGCCGACCATGTGACGGCTCATGCGGCTGCCGACGGTGCCGAGCTGTGGCGTCTGGGTGGTTTGAATCCCACGGGTCACAAGTATTTCCGTTCGATTGCATCGGCGGCTGTTGCGGAGGGCATTGTGGTGGCCCCCTATGCTCGCGGTGATTCCCTGACGGCGGTGCGCATGGGTGGCAGCGGTGATGTGACGAAAACGCATCAGCTGTGGGCGAACACAGGCACAGCGGCCGACGTACCGACTCCGGCGATCGCCGCCGGTCGCGTTTACATCTGCCGTGACAACGGTGATGCCCGGGGTGTGGTGGATTGTCTGGATCTGCAGACAGGTCGAACGATCTGGTCGGGTCAGCTGCCGAAGAATCGGCATACGTTCCGAGCATCGCCGGTGGTGGCTGATGGCCGCGTCTATCTGACTCGCCAGGACGGCACAGTCTTTGTGGTGAATGCAGGTGGCGACAAATTTCAGCTGCTGTCCGAGAACAGTATTGCGGACGAGCACACCACAGCGACTCCGGTGTTTATCGATGGCAGGATTCTGCTGCGGACGGAATCGCACCTGTATCTGATAGGCGATGCGCAGCAGTCGGCGGGGGGTTGATCCCGGGAAACAGTCGGCAGATTTTTCAAAGGATGACCGTGATGTTTTCGTCCGCTGTCGTCTTGCAGTTGCTGGCGGTCTGCTGCAGTGTGCTGTTGTTTCATCCGCTGTCTGAAGCGGACGAGTCGGAGCAGTTTTTTGAGCGTGAGATACGTCCGCTGCTGGCCGAGAAGTGTGTGGGGTGTCACGGGGCAAAGAAACAGTCGGGTGGATTGCGGCTGGATTCGCGGGAAGCGATTTTGCGGGGTGGTGATTCAGGTCCGGCTGCCGTGTCGGGTGATGCGGCCGGCAGTCTGCTGGTGCAGGCAGTGAGTTATGCTGGTGACCTGCAGATGCCTCCTGAGCAGCCTCTTGGTGTGCCGCAGCGTGAGGCTCTGACGCAGTGGGTCCGGCTGGGTTTGCCGTGGCCGGCGCGGACCGGGATGCTGCAGTCGGTGGGGCCGGATGCCGCAGCGGCTCACTGGGCCTTTCAGCCGGTGGCGGATCCTCCGGTTCCTCAGACGGATACCACCCTGATACGGACTCCTGTGGACGCATTTATTATGCAGGGCCTGCAGCGTCGGGGTCTGCAGATGTCGCCGGAGGCAGATCGTCGTACGCTGATTCGTCGCGCATATTTCACGATGACCGGACTGCCGCCTGCGGCCGCCGAGGTGGAAGCCTTTGTTGCTGATCCGCATCCGCAGGCGTATGAGCAGCTGGTGGAACGACTGCTGCATGCGCCGGAATACGGCCAGCACTGGGCTCGTCACTGGCTGGATATCGCTCGTTATTCCGACACCAAGGGGTATGTGTATGGTCGGGAGGAGCGATTTTGGGTGCATGCCTGGAATTACCGTGACTGGGTGGTTTCTGCACTGAACGCAGACATGCCTTACGACCGGTTTCTGCTGCTGCAGATTGCTGCCGATCAGGTGCCTGATCGAACGGACGAAGATTTGGCGGCCATGGGCTTCCTGACGCTGGGGCGAAGGTTTCTGGGTGTGCGGCGGGACATTATTGACGACCAGATTGACGTGGTGTGTCGGGGTACGATGGCGCTGACGGTGGGGTGTGCTCGTTGCCACGATCACAAGTATGATCCGATTCCGACAGCCGATTATTATTCGCTGTACGGAGTATTTGACAGTTCGCGTGAGTTTCTGGCAGAGCTGCCGATGGGCGGCGCGTCTGCGGACGGTGCGGGGGCCGAGTTTCAGCGAGCGTATCAGGAACGAGCGGCGGCGGGTGAAAAGCTGCGGCAGGAGCGGCGGGCCACCACTGCAGCTCGAGTGCGTGACCGTGTGGAGGACTACCTGCGGGCTCAGCTGGATCCGGGTCGTTATCCGGAAGCCGGATTTGATCAGATTATTGCAGCGACGGATCTGCTGCCGTCGTTTGTGCATCGCTGGCGGGATTATTTGCGACTGGCGGAGCAGCGGGGTGACGCGCTGTTTGTGGTCTGGCATGCGTATCGGAATCTGCCGCCGCAGCAGTATGCCGAGCGATCGGCGGCCGTGTTGCGTGAGCTGCGGGATGGTGGTCGTCTGACGAATGCGCGGCTGGCAGCAGCATTCACGGAGCCACCGGCGAATTTTGACGACGTGATCACCGGCTATGCTCGGCTGTTTCGGGCGGTGGATACCGAGTGGCAGTCGGTGCTGCAGCGGGCAGCGCAGGCCGGCACGGCAGCTCCGCAGGGACTGCCCGACGCGGATGCTGAGGCTCTGCGGCTGGTGCTGTACGGACCCGGTCAGCCGTGTTTTGTGCCGGACGAACCGATAAGCAGCACCGAGTATGATTTTGATTCGGGTGTGTGCAATGAACTGTGGAAGGCGCAGGTTGAACTGGACCGTTTGATTCTGAATGCGCCATCGCAGCCGCGGTTTGCCGTGGTGCTGCGGGATCGGGCGCAGCCGGTGGAACCGCGAATTTTTGCGCGTGGCAATCCGGCTCAGCAGGGAGCGGATGTACCGAGGCAGTTCCCCGGCCTGCTGAGTGGTGCTGAACGTCGTCCGTTTACCAAAGGCAGTGGTCGGCTGGAACTGGCGGAGCGAATTATTGATCGTACGAATCCGCTGACAGCTCGAGTGATGGTGAATCGAGTCTGGGCGTGGCACTTTGGTCGCGGGCTGGCGTCGTCGGTAGGTGATTTTGGTCTGCGGGCTGAGCGTCCTTCGCATCCGGAGCTGCTGGACTGGCTGACCACTCGGTTTATTGAGAGTGGCTGGAGTCTGCGCAGTCTGCATCGAATGATTTTGCTGTCGGCGACATTTCGTCAGAGTTCGGCCGAGCTGTCAGCTGAGCAGCAGCAGCGAGCGATGGCGGTGGATCCGGGGAACGTGCTGTTGTGGCGGATGAACCTGCATCGGCTGTCGTTTGAAGAGTTGCGGGATTCGCTGCTGTCGGTGTCCGGCGGTCTGGAGCGTGCTGTTGGCGGTCGTCCGCAGGATTTGTTTCAGCCGCCCTATCCGCGACGAAGAACGCTGTATGGGCTGGTGGACCGTCAGTTTCTGCCGGGCACTCTGCGGATGTTCGATTTTGCCAATCCCGACCTGCACATTCCGCAGCGCAGTGAGACCACGGTACCGCAGCAGGCTTTGTTTCTGATGAATCATCCGCTGGTACTTGAGCAGGTGCGGCTGCTGGCTCGCAGGGCAGGGGAGTCTGGTGAGCTGGAGCAGCAGGTCAGGCTGCTGTTTCGCGAGGTGTTGCAGCGTGAGCCGACGGCTGCGGAATTGTCGGAGGCGGTCGGGCTGCTGGGTGCGGAAGTGCCGGAGCAGCCGGAACAGCGACCGACGGCTGGCGACTGGAGTTATGGTTATGGGGCGGTGGATGAGTCGGCTGGTCGAGTGATGGGTTTTCAGCCGCTGCCGCATTTTACGGGGACGGCGTGGCAGGGTGGAGCAGTGCATCCGGACGGACAGCTGGGCTGGGTGCAGCTGACGGCTCAGGGCGGCCATCCGGGGAACGATCGGCAGCATGCGGCGGTGCGACGCTGGACGGCTCCGCGAAAACTGCGGCTGACATTGAAGCTGCAGCTGGTGCATGAGCCGGAGGTGGGCGACGGGATCAGGGCCTTTGTTGTCAGTTCGCGTCAGGGCCTGCTGCAGGCTCAGAAATTGCATCATCAGCGGGCCAGTGGTGAGTTGCAGGGAGTTGTCGTGGAGGCTGGAGAAACTCTGGACTTCGTTGTGGACATCGGCGAACAGCTGAACAGCGACCAGTATTTGTGGCGAGTGGAATTGCTGGAGGAGGGTGCTGGTGAGTCGGCGACGGCGTGGCATTCGGAACTTGATTTTCCGATTCCGCCGAACCCCGCTTTGACTCCGCTTGAGCAGTTGGCGCAGGTGCTGGTGTGTTCGAACGAGTTCCTGTTTGTGGACTGACGCGGATGAGCATGAATCGTCGGAATTTTCTGCAGATGTCGGCAGCGACGGCAGCAGCAGCAGTGCAGACTGAGCTGCAGGCTGGTGTTTCGGCGGCATTTCCGGTGATTGATTGTCACACGCATTTTTATGATCCTGGTCGTCCGCAGGGTGTGCCGTGGCCGGGCCGGGATTCCAGTCTGTATCGCACGGTGTTGCCGGCGGATCTGCGCAGGCTGCCTCAGCATTTGCCGGTGACCGGCACGATTGTGGTGGAGGCCAGTTCGTGGCTGGAAGACAACGACTGGCTGCTGGAACTGGCGCAGCGTGATCCGTTCATTGTGGGTGTGGTGGGCAATCTGAACCCTGAGTCAACGGATTTTGGCCTGCAGGTGCGGCGGCTGTCGGCGAACCCGTTGTTTCGGGGCATTCGGATTTCGGCACAGCAGGTGGGTGTGTTGCTGGAGCAGGGGCGGAGTGGTGTGCTGGGAGTGTTGTCAGACCATGATCTGGCACTGGATGTGAATGGTGGCCCGGAGACTCCGGAGCTGTTGTCACGGCTGGCGAAATTGCAGCCGCAGCTGCGGGTGGTACTGAACCATCTGGGCAATCCCGCGATTACTCGCGATCTGCCACCTGCCGCGTGGGCCAGTGGCATCCGAGCGGCAGCTGCGGGCGGTAATGTGTTCTGTAAGGTGTCCGCGCTGGTTGAGGGTGCGGCGCGGGATGGTGGCAGGGCTCCGGAGCAGCTGGATTTTTACCGGCCGTATCTGGACGTGGTGTGGGATGCCTTTAGTGATCGGCGAGTCATTTACGGCAGCAACTGGCCGGTTTGTGAGCACGCAGCCGACTATCGGGTGCTGCAGAAGCTGGTTGCGGACTATGCGACTGAGCGTGGCCCGGACGTGCAGCAGGAGTTCTTTGCGGGCAATTCCAAAGCGGTTTGGAAATGGGCCGACCGGAAGCCCGCAGCGAGCGACAAATTGTAGCTGGGGCTTCAGACTGTGATCTGTCCGGCCAAAGAGTTCGCGGTTTGTCGTAACAGGTTTTTTACTAGCCAGGACGGGGGTCGAACCCGTACGTCCCATTACGGGACCCGGGATTTTAAGTCCCGTGCGTCTGCCAATTTCGCCACCTGGCCATGGCAGGCAATGACTGCCTGAGCCCGGATGATATCGCCGCGAGGTTGTCAGGGGTAGCCGGGGATTGAGGTGGACCGATTTTTGGGGCGGATCCTGCGTCAAGCGGGCCGGATTTGCCGCTGGTGCGAAGAAATGCGGCATCCCGCTGATTCGACTCGCACCGCCGTTTTCCCTACAGTCTCACTTCCTGTGCCTCCCGCCTGTTTCCTGTGAGCCCCGCCATGAGAATGCTCGCCGCCCCACCGTTTTCCACTTCCCGCATATCGCTGCTGGCTCTGTCGCTGCTGTGGCTGGTCTTTCCGGCCGTTGTGCGGGGCCAGTCTGTGTCCGGTCCGGCGGATACTGCCCCGCTGACTCTGGAAGGAGATCTGGCATCGCAGATGGTGGATGGGCTGGACCGGTTCCTGCTGGGGCAGATTGCAGCTGAAGCGGCCAGTCGGCCTGAGCGGCTGGCGCTGGATCTGACATCGGCTGAGGCTTTGCAGAAATCTCTGGAACCGCAGCGGCAGCGGCTGGCGAAGATTTTGGGCACCACGGATGCTCGTCTGCCTTTCACCGCCCCAGAGATCATAGCACCGGCGGGGGAGGGGTCTGCAGTGGCAGCCGGCGTGACGTTTTCGGTGTTTGCCGTCCGCTGGCCGGTGCTGGGCGATCCGTCTCCGCAGGGTCAGGGTCTGGCGTCCATTGTTGCAGAAGGCCTGCTGCTGGAACCTGCCGGCACAGCGAAGGCTGCCGTTGTGGTGATCCCGGATGCCGGACAGACTCCGGAACAGCTGGCGGGGCTGCAGCCGGGTCTGGAACCTGCGCAGCAGACGGCCCGTCTGCTGGCCGAATCCGGTTGTCGGGTGATGGTGCCGGCCGTGGTCAGTCGGCAGCGTGAAAAACGACTGAATCGCGCCGATCTGACGCAGCGGGAGTATCTGCACCGAGCGGCTTTCGAGCTGGGCAGGACCCTGGCGGGCTACGAAGTGCAGACGGTACTGAGTCTTGTGGACTGGTACAGTCGGGATCCGGCCAGGCTGCCGATTGGCGTTTACGGGCACGGTGAAGGCGGGATGGAGGCCTTGTTTGCGGCCGCGCTGGACACGCGGATTCAGGTCTGTGGCGTGAGTGGTTTTTTCGGACCACGTGAGCAGTCGTGGCGTGAACCGATTGAGCGGAATTTCTTTGGTCTGTTGCGGCATTTTGGTGCGGCCGAGCTGGCTGCTCTGACGGCACCCCGACATTTGCTGGTGATTCCGGAAGCAGGCCCGGTGGTGGTACTGGAGGGCAATGGGGGTGCACCGGCCGAGCTGCGTTCCCCGGACGCTGTCGCAGCGGCGGCTGAGCTGCAGCGAGCAAAAGCGATGCTGGGCAGTCATGCTGGCGGGCTGCAGTTGCTGGCAGCAGCGAACCGTTCGGAAGTTGCCGGCTGGACTGGCACATTTCTGCAGCAGCTGGCGGGGGCATCGGCAGTGACTGCTGTGTCACCGCTGCGGGCGGAAGCTGCGCTGGCGACTCGCACGGAAGGTCGCGAGCGTCGGCTGATTCAGCAGATCGACCGGCATACTCAGCTGCTGCTGCGGGAAAGCCCCTTCGTGCGAGATGCGTTCATGAGCCGTCTGGACTACAGCAGTGTGGAGGCGTATCAGAAGTCGACGGAAGCGTATCGTGAAGTGTTCCGGAAGGACGTGATTGGTGAGTTTGAGCTGCCGCTGCTGCCGTTCAATGCGAAGTCCAGGAAGAGCTGGGAAACGGATTTGTGGACTGGTCATGAGGTGGTGCTGGATGTGTTTCCTGATGTGATGGCGTATGGCGTGCTGCTGCTGCCGAAGGATCTGAAGCCGGGTGAACGTCGGCCGGTGGTGGTTTGTCAGCATGGTCTGGAAGGTCGTCCGACGGATGTGTTTTTGAACGACAATCCGGCGTATCATGATTTTGCGGCGAAGCTGTGCGAGCGGGGCTTCATAACGTTTTCACCACAGAATCCGTACATCTTCACCGATCGCTTCAGGACTTTGCAGCGCAAAGCTCAGCCGCTGGGAAAAACACTGTTCTCGATGATCGTGCCTCAGCATCAGCAGATTGTGAACTGGCTGAAGACTCAGCCCTTCGTCGACGACAGCCGGATTGCGTTTTACGGTCTGAGTTATGGCGGGAAGTCGGCGATGCGAATTCCGGCCCTGGTGACGGACTACTGTTTGTCGATCTGTTCGGCCGACTTCAACGAATGGGTGCTGAAGAACGCATCGACGCGGCACAATTTCACGTACATGTGGACCGGGGAATACGAGATTTTCGAATGGGATCTGGGCAGTACGTTCAACTACGCGGAGATGGCGGCCTTGATTTGTCCGCGTCCATTTATGGTGGAGCGGGGGCACTTTGACGGAGTTGGAACAGACGACTGGGTGGGTTATGAATACGGCAAGGTGCGGCATCTGTATGCGGCGAAGCTGAAGATTGGCGAGCGTACGGAGATCGAGTGGTTTGTTGGTCCGCACACGATCAACGGTGTCGGCACGTATCAGTTTCTGCACCGGCATCTGAACTGGCCGGAACGGAAGTGATGCGGACTCACAAACTGCAGCTCGGGCTGGAAAGCCCGAGCACTGTTCTGGTTTTTTATCGCTGATGTGGCTGAACATTATCGCCCTCGAAAATCCGGACACCATGTTCGGGCGCGGCAGGCGTTGCAGGCGGCGGGGCTGTGGCTGTTACGTTCCCACGCACTGAGGATGCGGCCGCTGTGCGCTTCCTGGTTCCGGCAGGTCTGGATTCTCTGCGCCGCATGATCCGCTGTCTGCAATGCTGTCTGCAGAGCGGCCGGTGTTACGGGAATGACCCGGAAGGCTCGCTGCAGGCGAAAGTTCCGCGACAACTGCGGCGGCTTGTGACCATCACGGAATTCGTGCAGCAGCGCAGCATCCGGGCTGTCAGGGTGTGGCAGCAGCACATGTGCGGTTCGCACCTGCTGTGCCTGTCGCAGACGCCGGAGTGCGGCAGCTGATGGCGACAGTTCGTGCAGATACACGACCACCGCAGCAGCCGGCAGGGCTGTTTGTTGCGCCAGCAGCCACGACAGCACCAAAGCTCGCCACTGGTCGGCATCCGAGCCAGCAGTGGCAGCACGCCGACTGCCGCGGTGCAGGTCCGGTCGATGGGCCGATTTGAAATCCACCAGAATTGTCTGCCCTTCAGCCAGCTCAATCCTGTGTGACAGCAGCTCCTGCCGCAGCGGACAGGCCGCAGCGGTACGATCCATGGCAGTCACTCGCAGCAGCGCCGGCACAGTTCCCGTGAGGACAAAGTGTGAGGGTTGATGATCCTCAGTAGCAGCAGTACTGGCGATTGTCGGAAACCAGCGACTGCCGCTGACCGGAACCTGTGCGGCATCAATCAGGGGAAACAGCAGTGGCCCAAGTTCGTTGATGGCCACGGTGACGCACTGCAGGCCCGCCTGCTGCCGTGAGCGACTGCGACACACGATCTGCTCGGCCTGCAACCGTGTGGTGACCATGCTGCAGAGCTGACTGATGCGATCCGGATCCCAGGGTGGCTGTGGTTGCAGGCCGTGCCGCACCTGCTGTTCGGCCACCTGCAGACAGTCACAGACAAAACGCCCAAACCATAACTGCGGAGAATCAGACCACGGCAGACGGCTGGTGCGAGCGTAGCGGTACTGCAGTCCGCACTGCAAAAAGTTCTGCACATCAGCCGTCAGGCTGTATGCCGGTTGTGTCGGGTGCAGCCGGCGTACGGAAATCGACATCGTCAGATCTCCACCAGAGTCTGTTTGTTCCACGTGTCCAGACCGCTGCGAGTGCGTCCGGCAGCGATGTTCAGCACATCGCCGCCCGGAGCGGCACTCCGCAGACCGGTCAGCACCAGAACATCCTGTGGTCGGCTGAATGCCACGAAATACTGCCGGTACAGGTCATCGAAGGCTCGGTCACGACCGGATCGGCTGGGTTGCCGGATCGGACTGAAGGGCCGCAGCAGATCTTCCAGCAGATGGGGAGTGCCCGGGGCGTCGGGAAAACGCCGGAAGGCATTGGAGGAATGTGCGTTGGACAGGTCCGAACCGATGTCCACAATCACCAGCGGAAACTCAAGCCCCTTGCTCTGATGAATCGACAGGATGCTGAGACTGTCCGCCGGCTGAGTGTCGAACAGCGTTTCGTCCACGGTGGCCTGCTCAGCAGCGATGGGTGCCAGACAGAATTGCAGCAGATGCTGCACCGACTGCTGTGAAAGTTCAGGCCGATCGGGAAAACAGAGGATTCGCCCATTGAAGCGGCTGAGTTGTCCGGCTGTCTGCAGAGCACCTGTGAACACCTGCAGCAGAGAGTGTCCATCGGGCAGATCCTGCATTTCGGGCAGCCAGTGCACCAGAGCGTACAGCAGCTCGTGGCTGGGGGTGCAGCGAGTCCATGGCGGCTGCTGTTTGGGGTCTGATCGTCCGCCCCACGCGCGTACAAACTGTGCGACTTCCTGCCGTTCGTCGTCTCGCAGCCAGTCTGCAGCGATGCTGCGCCAGCGGTCGAAGGTATCGCGAGTCTGCAGGTCGAGGCGTCGGCTGGAATTTTGTACCGAGCGATCGTGGTCCAGGCACAGCAGCAGCAGCCCGCCCAGTCGGGCAATCAATGCCAGACGAGGCAGCGACTGTCCGCGTGGGTTGAAAACCTGCAGTGGCAACGGGTTGGCAGCCAGCGCTTCCTTCAGCAGTCGCGGCAGTCGCTTGCGAGGTGGTTTGCTGCTGGTGAATTCTTTTGGCGAGCTGCAGAGCAGGGCGCAGTCACTGAGTGAGCCGCCGTGTTCCCGCGAGATGCGAATGCGGCGACCGGCGACCATGCAGCCCGGACCGCGGACGACAGCCAGCAGAAAGCGGGCGAGGTCGGTGGCAAGCTCTTCGACGGAATTGCGGAAGAGTCCCAGAACCGGTGTGGAGTTGTCGCTGGCTGAGGCGGCCAGCAGTGCCGGCTTCTGCGGAACTCGCGCCTGCTGATACAGCGGATCCATCGCCGCGAAAGCGCTGACAAAGCGAATGATGGGTGCGGAGGAGCGGTAGTTTTGCCGCAGAAATACGGTGTGCGGTGAGCAGCCCAGCTGGGACGTGCAGCGATCCGGAAAATCGCGGAACAGATCGACGGTCGCGCCGCGGAATCTGTACAGACTTTGATCATCATCGCCAACAACGGTCAGGGCAGCGCCGCTGCGACGCGCCATCTGAAAGTACAGCTGCTCCTGCAGCGGATTGGTGTCCTGATACTCGTCAACAAAGATGGCCTGCAGTCGACTGGTGAAGTGTGTCAGCGAATCCTGCTGCAGTCGACCCAGAACGGCCTGTTCCAGCTGGGGAAAGTCCAGCAGTTGTCGTCGCTGCATCGTCTGTTCGTAATCCTGAAAGATCTGATCCAGCAGCTGTCGTGCGACCAGCTGTTCCGGGGCATCGCCGGACTGCAGAAAGGCCTGCCAGTCCAGCAGGTCATGGCTGCGGCGGTCCAGCAACGTGCGAAGCAGTCGGACCTGTGCAGGCAGATTCCACGGCCCTTCCCCGCTGCCGCGAAGGCCGAGCAGGAGCGAGTTGAGCTGAGGGTCCGTATCGCGGCGGTCCTTCAGCAGAGCCTGGCGGAGCAGGGCATCGGACAGAGTGGCGTCGGCGATATTGGGGACGAGGGCTGATGAACCCGGATAGCGAATCAGCAGTTGCTGACAGAGGCTGTCGATGGTGCCGGCGAACAGCTGCTGCAGGTTGTACGGATCTGCCGCGGCCTGAGGCTGGCCTGAGAGCAGCGAAGTGGTGGCTGGGGCAGGCATCAGCTGAGCGAGGCGTTGTCCCCAGAGCTGCAGCCGTGACCGGAGTTCGTCTGCGGCTTTGCGAGTAAAGGTGACGGCGAGGATGTTCTGTGGGGGAACGTGGTCGAAGAACACCAGTCTGAGCATGCGCAGAACAAGAGTGGCGGTTTTTCCGGTACCCGGTCCGGCGACGATGAACAGCGGAGTTTTGGGTGGAGCCTGGATGGCCTGCAGCTGATCGGGATTGGGTCTGCGGCCGGCGGCCTGAGCGAGCAATTGCTGGAAGTGCGGGAGATGCATGCGTTGCAGATCCGGCTGGAGGATCAGGGTTTGGCAGAATGAAACAGGCGAGCAGCAGCATACCGGTGTGCACAGGGGGTGTGTAATAATACCCCGATAAGCGGTATTTAAAAACACCTAAGAAAGGCTGGTTTGTGGATGTTGCCGATGGTAGTGACGCGTTGCCGTTCGGCCCCGCCTGAGCAAAATTCGGCTGGATTCGCGTGGCTTTTTGTCAACAACTCGTTAAATCCGCCGCGGTTCGCTGTACTGAACGAGGAATGGATCGGAATGAGCCTGCATCGTGGCCCGCGCGAGATTGCGCCCCTGTGCGTTTCCGTAGCTCGGGCTGGAAAGCCCGAGCTACAGATTGTCCCTCGCGTCTTTCCAGCCCGCTCACTGCTCGTTTCACGTCACTGTTCGCAGCAGCTGCAGCAGGAATTCTTCGTCTGCCGGATCGGGGAATGTGGCGGCGATATCGAGTGCCAGGAAACGAGTCTCGTCGGGAGGAATTTTCACCAGATCCTTCAGTGTCGTCAGTATCAGTTCGGCCCCTGCGGCATCTGCGGCCTGCCGAGTGGTCTGCAGATCCTGACTGCTGAAGTGATGATGATCAGGGAACCACGAGCTGCCGCGAATCTCCAATCCCAGCGATTCACACGTGCTGCGAAATGCTGCCGGGTTACCGATTCCGCTCATCAGGTACACAGGCCGCTGGCGGGCGGTTTGCAGGGGAACAGTGGCTCCGTCAGCTCGCCGCAGTGAACACGGCTGAAAATCCAGCTGCAGGATCCGATTGCTGAGCTGCGGGGCAATCTGCAGAATCCGTTCCTGAATTTGCAGCAGTGCTGTGGGTGAAACAAGGCTGCTGCGGGTAATCAGCACTGCCTGAGCTCGTCGCAGACCGCGCAGCGATTCACGCAGCAGTCCGCGAGGCAGTAAACGATCGTGGCCGAAGGGGCAGGTGGCATCCAGCAGCACAATGTCCAGCTGTCGGTGCAGTCGACGGTGCTGCAGACCGTCATCCATCACGAGGACATCCGGTGGATTGCTGCTGCTGAGCAGTTGCTGTGCACCGCTGCGGCGATCCGGGTGCTGGGCATGTGGAACTCGTGGTACCAGCAGCTCCAGCACCTTCTTTTCGTCATTGCTGCCATCTGCCGCGGCGCGATAGCCGCGGCTGATGATTCCCGGCTGTCGACCCTGCAGCAGCAGCAGCTGACAGAGCAGGGCGACGACCGGAGTTTTTCCGGTGCCGCCGGTGGTGAGGTTGCCGACGCTGATGACGGGGACGGTGGCCGTGTGAATCGGCAGCAGGCGGTAATCGTACAGGGTGTTGCGGATGGATGTCGCGCAGCCGTAGCCGCAGGAGGCCACTGTCAGCATCCCGCGCAGGGCTGCAGGCCATAATCCGCGGTCTTCCCCGCTGATCAGTCTGAGAAACCTGGCCTGATTCACGGAGACGGTCGGTCCTTTTGGCAAAACCACAGTCGCAGCCACAGTATATGACTGCAGCAGTGTAATCGACCGCGGGACGTCGCAGAAGGCCGGGCTTGTGATGCGACGCTGGGGAAGCGGTACACGAGTGCCGGGGGGTGTTTTGAACCACGAATGAACACGAATGAACCACGAATGAACACGAATGAGGGGAGCTCGGGCTTTAGCCCGAGATCTGTCCCTTCTTACGTCAGCAACGAAGTTTGTCCCTCGGTGTGGCGCCGGTTCGAGGATGTTTCCGGTGTGTCTCTGACGAAGTGTGAGTCCTGCTGGGAGCGGACGGTTGCCAGCAGCCGGCTGTGAGGATCTTTTGACGGTCTGAGGCGGATTTTGCTGGTGTTTGGTTGTTAATTGTTGTCTGCGACCGGTGGCTGCGGCCTGCCAGGAGGTTGCCACGGGCTGTATGGTGACTAAGATGCAGCGTCTGAATTCCCAGTATCGTGTACTTCCGCCAGAAGGCGTCCTGATGACGGAAAATCCCGCCATTTATGCTCTGCGGGAGGCGGTCGTGCATTTTGGCGATCCGCAGCGGCCGGTCCTGCAGCGGATATCGCTCGAGATTCCCAGGGGTCAGTTCCTGACGGTGGTTGGTCCGTCGGGTTGCGGCAAGTCGACTCTGCTGCGAGTGCTTGCGGGGCTGCAGTCGCTGTCCGGCGGGCAACTGGAGCGATCGTCCGGCGAGTCTGCGATGCCGACTCGCGGGGCGTCCGGTGCGGAGCTGCGGGCGGGTTTTGTGTTTCAGCAGCCGGCTCTGCTGCCGTGGCGCACGGCAATGCAGAATCTGCGACTGCCGCTGGAACTGGGTTCCGGGGCTGCGGGTGAGGGTCAGGCGGCAGAGGCTGGTGAGGAGCGGTTGCTGGGTCTGCTGGAGCAGGTGGGTTTAAGCAGGGCGGATGCAGGCAAGCGACCGGGGCAGTTGTCCGGGGGCATGCAGATGCGGCTGTCGCTCGCCAGGGCTCTGGTGCGTGATCCGCAGGTGCTGTTGCTGGACGAGCCGTTTGCGGTGGTGGATGACTTTCTGCGAATGAAGCTGCAGGACAGCCTGCGAGCCCTGCATGATGCTCGGGGCCTGACAACCATCCTCGTGACTCACAACCTGCAGGAGGCTGCGTATCTGAGTGATCGGGTGGTTGTGCTGCAGCCGTCGCCGCGGGGGCTTTCGGCGGATCTGTCGGTCAGGCGTTCGCGGCTGTCGCCGGCCGAGCGTCGGCGGGCTCCGGAGCAGTTTGAATTCCTTCAGCAGCTGTCAGCAGCACTGTTTCCGTCATGAGTGAGCGAACCGGACAGTTTTCTGCTGTGAACAGGACATCGGTCGTGCGATCGGTGTCTGATGTGCTGGTGCCATTGCTGGTCCTGGCGCTGGTGCTGGGTGTTTGGCAGGGTGCTGTGTGGTGGTGGCGGATCAGTCCGGTGCTGCTGCCAGGCCCGGGCGCCGTGCTGTCGGCGTCCTGGAAGATCCGAGCGGTGCTGCTGGAATCTGCGGTGCGTACCGCGTTGGCCGCGATGACGGGTCTGAGCATCAGCATCGTGCTGGGGACATTGACAGCGTTTGCCTTTTCGCAGTCGGCGCTGGTGCGACGGGCTTTTTATCCTTATGCCGTGCTGCTGCAGACCGTACCGATCATCGCGATTGCTCCGATCGTGATTGTGTCTCTGGGGCGAGGTTTTGTCAGTGTCGCTGTGGTATCGGCGATTTTGAGTCTGTTTCCGATCATTACCAGCACAACGACGGGTTTGCTGCAGGTGGATACCACGCTGCTGGATCTGTTTCGGCTGTACCGCGCCAGTCGCTGGCAGACTCTGCTGCGTTTGCGGGTACCGGCGGCGCTGCCCTATTTGATTTCGGGTATTCGGATTGCCAGTGGCAGTTCGATAGTGGGAGCGATTGTGGGGGAATTTTTTGTCGGTGACGGTACTCCGGGCCTCGGCTCATTGATCCAGCGCAAGTCGGCAACGCTGGTTCTGTCGGAGCTGTATGCGACGGTGGGTGTGGCGACGGTACTGGGCACTGTGGTGTTTGGTTTGATTACGGTGCTGGGTGAAACGGTGCTGCGTCGGCGGTTTGGCATGAGCCTTGGTGGTCGGGTGAGTGGTCCGCAGTCCGGTGACTGATGAGCAACGCGGGGTGTCACTCGCGTTTTCAAATTCACTCAAAACACAAAATCCTCGAGTGCCAGGCGGAGTGTTGCTTACCCCTCACCCCCTGCCCCTCGCCCCTTTCAGGGTCGAGGGGTGCTGCTTCGGCCTGAACAGTAACAATAAACACAAAATCCTCCCCTCGCCCCCAACGGGGGAGAGGGGTCGGGGGTGAGGGGGCAAGGCACCCTGGAACGCTGCCCCCAAACGATTCCAAAGCGCACCCGATCCCTGGTGCTCGCAGCAAAGAGCTGGCGCCCGCAGCGTTTCATCCGTGAAAATCGGTGTTCATCCGTGGCGAAAAGAACGTCCCTGATCCGTGTCCATCCGTGGCGCAGCGACACCACCCTCGACCGCACTGCCATGTCACTTCGGCGCTCTCGGTGGCTCTGCGGTCAAAAAACGTCGCGACCGCTCGCGAGATCGCTGTGATTTGGCGGCTTGAACGGCTGAAAAGCTCGTTCGCTGACGCTGCGGGACCATGAATTCCGGTGTGGCGGCAGTTTTTCGAAACTGCGAGATTCCGGGTCCGGCTGGCGTTCGCTTGTACCCTGCGGCAGTTGTCTGAAGAATGCAGCATCGGTAGCGGGATTTCCGTGGTGATTGCAGGGGCGAGTAATCTGATGAGCAAGCCGAGTGTGATAATCAGTGCATTTGCGGATGAAGCGGCCAACCGTCGCACGGCACTGGAGCAGATGACGGCGCTGGCGGCGATCGGCATTCGCTGGTACAGCCCGCGGTTCATTGATGTCACGGGCGAGGGCCGGGTGGAGCACGTCACGGAGCTCAGCGATGACAATCTGGAGCTGCTGCGGAAACTGCATGCCGAATATGGCGTCAGTGTGACCAGTATCGGTTCCCGACTGGGCAAGGTGAAGCTGCTGGATGTGGACGACGGTTCGCACAACAAGTTTGTGCCGTTCGAACAGTATTTGCAGGGCGATGTGGCTCGAACCATCCGCGCTGCAAAGGCTCTGGGAACAAAGCTGATCCGCGGTTTCTCCTTCTACCATCCTCGCGGGACCAGGCCCGAGCAGCATCTGGAGCTGGCTGCCGCTCAGGTCCGCCGTCTGACTGAGGTGTGTGCGGCGGAGGGGCTGGTGTATGGAATGGAGATTGAGCCCAATCTCGTGGGTGAGACCGGCCCGCTGATGGCGGAACTGGCTCGCCGGGTGGATCATCCTTCGATGGTGCTGATCTTCGATGCCGGCAACGTTGCGGCTCAGAACAAACACGCTTTGCAGGTGTTTGCCGAATATCAGGCGACTCTGCCCTGGCTGGGCTGGATGCATGTCAAGGACTATCGGATCGATCCGAGTCTGGTCTGGGAGGGAGCTGTGGATGAGGAGCGTTTGAAGAACTTTGTGCCGTGCAACGAAGGGGATTCCGGCCACGAGCTGATTTTCCGGGATCTGCGGGAGCAGATTCCGGGGCTGCTGCCGCGGCTGCAGGCTCTGGGTTTGCCGGGCTTTTTCCTCGAGACTGAGCCGCATCTGAAGGGTGGCGGACAGTTTGGCGGATTCAGTGGTCCGGATGGCATGGGTGTCGCGGTCAGAGCGTTGTGTGCGTCGCTGGACTATGCCGGTATCGGCTATGGGCTGCGAACGTTCCGCGACATTCGTGAACTGCGGGGCTTCTGAGCAGCTGGTTGGGTGCAGCGGAGAACAGAGTGATGGCGGAGACAGATCAGGCCTGGCGACTGCTGGTATGCCCGAAAACTCAGGCGGCGCTGGTATACTGCGGTGACGGGCTGGTCAGTTCTGACCCGCAGTGTCGTCTGAAGTATCCGGTGGTGGGTGGCATTCCGCGGCTGATTGTGGACGAAGCGGAAGAGCTGACACAGGAAGCGTGGCAGGCTGTGCTGGCGAAGTACCGGAAGTGAAAACGGGATGTGTGGCTGCAGCTGAAATGCTGACAGCGTTTAATTCAACATGTGGTTGATATTTTTGATTTCAGGACAGTGTTGCAATGACTGATATTCATGACCTGACTCGTCGTCTGCAGAAGCCGGCGGATTCGAAGATTGTGCTGTATGTGGCTGATGGTCTGGGCGGACTGCCGTTGCAGCCGGGTGGCCGGACGGAGCTGGAAACCGCCAATACTCCGAATCTCGACGCGCTGGCACAGCGTGGTGTGCTGGGGATGAGCATTCCGGTGCTGCCGGGGATCGCACCGGGCAGTGGTCCAGGTCATCTGGGTTTGTTTGGTTATGACCCGCTGAAGTATGACATTGGGCGTGGTGTGCTGGAGGCATTGGGGATTGATTTTGCGCTGACGGACCGTGACGTGGCGGTGCGGGGCAATTTTGTGACGGTGGATGCTGCGGGCAACATTTCGGACCGTCGTGCCGGTCGCGTGTCGTCGGAGATTGCGGCGAAGCTGTGTGAGAAGCTGGATCAGATTGTGATTCCGGGTGTGGAAGTGTTTGTGCGGCATGTGAAGGAGTATCGGCTGGTCATTGTGATTCGTGGTGACGGTCTGGGGGGCAACGTGAACGACACGGATCCTCAGCGTACCGGTGTTCCTCCGCTGAAGCCTCAGGGGGCCGACCCGGCATCTCAGAAGACGGCTGCAGTGCTGGCCGAGTTCATGCGACAGGCGGCCGAGGTGCTGAAGGATGATCAGCCGGCGAATCTGCTGACAATGCGCGGGATTGCGAAGATGCCGCCGATCCCGAAGTTTCAGGAAGTGTATGGTACGAGGGCGGCGGCGATTGCCGTGTATCCGATGTACCGCGGCCTGGCGCGGCTGGTGGACATGGACATTCTGGACGCCGGCCATTCGCTGGCGGATCAGATGGCCTGTCTGGAAGCGAACTGGTCGAAGTACGACTTCTTCTTTATTCACTTCAAGTACACGGACAGTACGGGTGAGGACGGCAATTTCGAAGCGAAGGTGAAGCGGACGGAGGAGTTTGACTCGGGAATTCCGCGGATTATGGGTTTGCAGCCGGACGTGCTGATTGTGACCGGCGACCACAGTACTCCGTCCAAAATGAAATCTCACAGTGGTCATCCGGTGCCGACGATGCTGGTGGCTGACAACGCGCGTTTTGACGGGTCGCGTCAGTTTGGTGAATCGGCCTGTCGGGTGGGTGAGCTGGGGATGTTTGAGGCGAAGTATCTGATGCTGCAGGCTCTGGCGCATGCCGGCCGATTGGAGAAGTACGGTGCGTAGGGAGCGGCCATGATTGGCGGGCTGGGCACCGACATTGTGGAGATCAGCCGCATCCGTGAGATGCTGGAGCGGCATGGTTCGCACTTTGTTGACCGCTGTTTTACTCGAGGTGAAATCGAGTATGCAACGAAGCATCGTGATCCGACGCTGCGTTATGCGGGGCGGTGGGCTGCGAAGGAAGCGGTCGTGAAGGTGCTGGGGACCGGATTTGTGCAGGGCATCACATTTCATGATGTGGAAGTGGTGTCACTGCACACAGGCCAGCCGACGGTGCAGTTGAGTGGGCGTGCGGCGGAGATCGCAGCGGAGCAGGGGATTGTGAGTATCCTGCTGTCAATCTCGCATGCTCGCGAATACGCGGTGGCGACGGCCATAGGTATCCGAAGCGGTTTGTGAACAGCGGAAGTGGTGTGTTCTTTCGCCACGGATGAGCAGTGTTCTGTCGCGCCCGCTGGTTGCTTTGTTTTTGAGCAGCAGTGGAAATCGCGCATGGCCCCCCTCGCCCCTGGCAGGGGAGAGCGACGGTCT
>SXXK01000156.1 GCA_005791255.1 Planctomyces sp. | reverse complement strand
CCGTGGAAGAGAAGATTGCCGAGCTGCAGAAGCAGAAGCGGGAACTGGCCGACGCCATTCTCGCCGGCGACGACAGCAGCAATGTCCTGAAAGATCTCTCCGTCGAAGACCTCGAACTGTTGTTCTCCTGAAAGACCGTGTCACTGCTGCCTGGACAGCCCTGATGACCATGAACCGTCGCACCCTGCTTGCCGGACTGACCGCTGCGGCCACGGGGCTGGGCGGGCGCTCACAGGACTGTCAGGCGGCAGACGAAATCCTCTCCAATACTCCTGCAGACGACCTCGCCATGCCGGACCCTGAAGAATCCGCAGACACCGTGCCGCAGCCTGGCCTGCCAACACTGGGTGGACGTCAATTCTGGGGCGATGTCGTCTTTCGAACAGGCTTTCGGATTCAGCGAAATGTCTTCAGCGGTCATTTTCGACTGCTCGATGCCGCTGATCGACGGTACGCCTCCGGTACCGAAGCCGAATGCCGCACCGCTCTGGAAGCACTCGTTCGCACGCGCCAACTGCCGCCGGACTCCGGGCATGCCGTGATTCTGATTCACGGCATCGGACGCTCGTCCAAATCCCTGAATGCCGTCGCTCGCAGCCTCGCGGATCTGCCCGTCTTCTGCGTGCCCTTCGACTACCCCAGCACCCGAGTCTCGCTGGCAGACTGCGCCGATTACCTGCGACAGGTGATCCAGTCTCTCACCTCCGCCGAACGCATCAGCTTTGTTGTGCACAGCATGGGTGGACTGGTGGTTCGCCGCATGCTGCAGGATTTGCCCGACCCCCGCTGCCATCGCCTGATCATGATGGGTACTCCCAATCACGGAGCCGAACTGGCCGGGATGCTGAAGAAGTTCTTTCTGTTTCGAGCCATCTGGGGTCCGGCCGGACAGGAGCTGGCAGGTGGCGCAGGCAGTGCACTGGCCAGTCTGCCCACGCCGGCGTTTCCGTTCGGAGTCATTGCCGGAGGACGTGGCGATGATGAAGGCTACAATCAGCTGCTGCCTGGTGATGACGACGGTACGGTCACCGTCGCCAGCACGCGCCTGCAGGGTGCCACCGACTTTCTGCGAATCCCCAGACTGCACAGCTTTCTGATGTCTGATCAAACTGCCCTGGAAGCCGTCCGCTGCTTTCTGGAACACGCCCGCTTCTCTCTGACCAGACAGCCGGCACCCATCACCTGACCACTGTCAGTGCACCGATACAAACTCGCTGCTGTTCAGATAAGCCCACAACATGTCCTCGGCCGCTGTCTTCATGGCATCCTGAGCCGGCATTGTCCGAGCCAGTGCTCGGTAACGATTCCGAAACACTCGCTCTTCCTGTTCCGTAGGTTCACGGTTCAGGGTGCCCAGAGCCAGATGTCGCAGCGAAGCAGCAACTGCCGGACCATCACCCTGAGCTCCGTTCACGGCCGTGGCCGCTGCCTGCGGAATTGACTGTTCCAAATCCCGGCCGTTCATCATCAGCAGAGCCTGCGAGATGTCGCTGCCAAACACCAGCGATTCTTCGTTGTCGTCCGTACCCCAGGCACGCACAAACTGCTCCACCCACTCTCGACGATGCCGAATTCCTCCTCCATCAGCACCCGCATCACCACGCCCCGACAACGAGACAATCGCGGTCCGCAGCGAATCATACACCTGCTCAGGACCCATCGGGCGAGGATAGATGCGGGAGAACAATGGCATGCCACCTTCCTGCGGATCATCAACCGCTGCCAGCGACTCCGCCTGCTCACTGGATAACCCGAATGCCCGCGACATCGCGACCCAGCTCATCAGCCGACGCAGATCGTAACCGGATTCCGCAAATGATTTTGTCAGATAATCAAACAGCTCCGGATGACTGGCCGGATTGTGGGGACCAATGTCATCGATCGGATTCGTAAACCCGTATCCGAAAAACATCGCCCAGACCCGATTCACCATGGCACGCGAAACCTGCAGCTGGTCGTCTTCCGCCAGCAGTCTGGCCAATGCCGCACGACGGGAACCCGCAGTCTCCGCCACCCGACCATCAAACTCCGGCAGCACTGCTTTCTGCTGACCACGCAGGTTTTCGTAAAACGTCATGCCCTCCCGGCCATCATCACGCAGCGACCAGACCGCAGAACCCGGCAGTGAATCGGGCCCCTGCACACGCTCACGCACAGCCTGCTTGAAAAACGCGTTCAACGACCAGAACTCGTCCTGCCGACGCTCGCGGGCAAAGGGATGATCATGACACTGAGTACAGTGCACCTGACGCCCGAGAAACAGCCGAGCCGTCACGGCGGTTGCCGGAGTCGCCTGGTCGTTCAAGTGCGCCAGCAGAAAATTGGTCTCGCCCTGACGATCACTGCGACCCTCGGCCGCAATCAATCGACCCACAGTCTCCATCCACGGCCGATTGCCGGCAAACTGATCCCGCAGAAAAGTCCACAGGGAATCCTGGTCGACCTTGCGAGCATTGCTGCGACCAATCAGCAGATTGGTCCACAGCTCAGCCAGATTCTCAGCCGTGGCCGCATCCGCAGCCAGCTCACTGACCAGCTGCTGACGCTTTCGCGGATTCGCAGACTTCACAAAATCATCCGCTTCCGACTGCGTGGAAATCCGCCCCGTCAGCACCAGATGAGTTCGCCGTAACCACTCGTAATCATTCGCAGCCACCGCCGGTTGCACGCTGTTCTCTGACCAGCTGCGTTCCAGCAGACGATCAATTTCAGCAATGATCGCAGCATCAGTCAGCGAATCCTGAGCCCCTGGTGAACGCTCAGGAACAGACGGCGATGCGACCGTCCCGGCACCGTTGGAACTGCCCGCCAGGTCACCCGCACTCAGACCATGCAGCTGCAGCGGAGCCCGTTCCGGAACACGCTCGACCTCAGCGGCCTGCGATACAGCAACGTCCGCTGCATGTGACTGCTGCGACGGTACCGACGCCGGTGCTGCCTGCACAAGCACCGCAGCCGCGTCATGCTGACGCCCGGCCAGCCAGCCAAACACCCCTGCCAGCAACAGACAACACACCGCGCCTGCCGCCACCAGCCAGCGACGACCCGCAGATGCACGAACCGGCTCCGGTTCCACAAACAACAACTCCGGATCTGACACACAGGCCACCGCAGCAGCCTCCAGACCCAGCTTCTGATTCGGATCCACCAAAATGCGACCAGCGTCCCACACCAGACACGCATGCACCTGCATATACCGCACAAACAGTGACAGCAACGCACCGTCGCCACGCAACAGCTGCTGCAGACGCTGCAACTGTTCGTCACCCAGATCACCCTCACACCACAAATTCGCCAGCCGCAACAGCTCATCGGATTCCGGTGACTGCCCGACCGACTCGACACTCTGCGTT
>SXXK01000155.1 GCA_005791255.1 Planctomyces sp. | reverse complement strand
GTCGCGATAACGCACGTTACGGTTCAGCCGGCTTCACACGAAATGACTATGCAGGGTGTGCGGGCTTCTTCCAGGGCGAACCAATTGAGGGAACGGGCATTGTGCCGCCGGCACCACTGGGGCTGACACCAATCGGTGACGAACGTGCCAATGTCAATCAGGGTGATCAACCCGGCCGTCGCGGTGCCATCGTGTGGGCCGGTCGCGGTGCCAAGCGCCGCTTGCGCGATGTCACTGACGGGACATCAAACAGCATCATCTTTGCAGAAAAAGCCCTGCCCAGAACTCGCTTCGGTGCAGACGGAGGTGACAATGAACGCTGGCAGAACAGTGGCTGGGACGAAGACTGTATTCGCTGGCATTTTGCACCGGAATCAGACTTCACCACGCCACCATTCCGACCACCAACAACCAATCAGACCGCCTGGCGGCGTTTTTTTGGCAGCTCGCACGTTGGCGGACTGCAGGCCACACAGTGCGATGGTTCCGTCAAATTCCACAGCTTCAACATCGATGCCAATGTCTGGCGCAAGCTGTGCGTGATTGATGACGGCGAAGTGATCGGAGAATTCTGACGAGATGTTTCGGCACCGAGCAGAGAAGCTGGTTGCTCTGCTCTGTGCCACTGTTCTCAGACTCCACGCCGAATTCCCACACTCATTCCCAGTCGGAAACAGACAGATGATCCGTCAATCGCTGAGATATGCTGCTGCCCTGCCCCTGCTCGCCACACTCACCACCGGCTGCGGTGGCGATCCAAACGCGGACCGCCCCGAAATTACTCCCGAAATCGAGGAGAAAATCAAACAGGAAGATGCCGCTGTCGACGCCGCTGAGGGTGGTCAGGGCGCTGTTCGAAACAACTGAGCAGAGCAGGCTGATGAAGCTGCACGACGCTCAGCCAAACTGCAGCTTCAGCAGCAGGTCTCGCACGTCCACCGCATGCACCTGATCCCGCTCAACAGAACGGCTGGAACACAGAAATACCGGACCGTCGGAATGCTCCCGACCCGCATCCGGCAACCGTCCGTGACTGCCCTGCACCACCTCCGCACGCAGGCCGATCACATCCATGTAATAACGAAATCCCAGCATTTTCCTCAGCAGCCGCGCTGCCACTCGCAGCTTCGGAAACCGCAGCTCCGGGTTCACCAGCAGCTCGGCCGGGTCGTAGCCCGGCTTTCTGTGAATATCGACAGTGCGCGCATAGTCGGGAGCCAGCGAATCTTCGTTCCAGAAATAATATGTGAACCAGGCATTGCGAGCCGACACGCAGACCAGTTCGCCGCTGCGTTCATGATCCAGACCGTATTCCCTCAGACCGTTCTTATCGAGGACGCGTTCAATCCCCGCAGTCTGCTGCAGCAGCCGCTGAACCGCCGGAATATCTTCTGACCTGCGCACATACACATGCGCCACCTGATGATCACTGACTGCAAAAGCCCGTGACGCACCGCAGTCCAGAGTTTCCCAGCCCAGCGGCTCACGACGTACCCGCAGATACCCCGCCTGCCGCAGCACCCGGTTGATGTGAATCGGCTGGTCCACCTGAGTAATTCCGTATTCAGACAGTACCACCACTTCCGCACCGCACTCCTGAGCCGTCTGAATCAGTTTGCCGGCTTCGTGGTCCACCAGCCGAATATCTTCGCCAATACCACGCCCCTGCGGCCCCACTCGCTGCAGGTTGTAGTCGAGATGCGGCAGGTACACGAGCATCAGTGAAGGACGCTGCTGGCGAAACAGCCGGCAGGAAGCCTCAGCGATCCACGCAGTGCTGCGAATATCTGCCGTCGGCCCCCAAAAATTAAACAGCGGAAATCGCCCCAGCTGACCCTGCAGCTCATCCCGCAGCTCAGCCGGCTCACTGTACAGATCCGGAATCTTGCGGCCGTCGGCCGGATAGGACGGGCGAGGCGTCACAGACCAGGCGGTGTCGGCGTACATGTTGTACCACCAGAACATTTTCGCCGTGCGATGAGCCGGATCGCGTCGGGCGGCCGTCTGATACAGTTTCTCACCCTGAATCAGATGATTGGACTGTTTCCAGAAGCCCACTTCCGCCAGTTCCCGGAAATACCAGCCGTTGGCAACAATCCCATGCTCAGCCGGCATTCGTCCGGTCAGCAGCGTTGCCTGTACCGAACACGTGACCGCCGGCAGTACCGTCTGCAGTGGTCGCTGAAATCCGGAGCTGGCCAGACGCTGCAGGTGCGGAGTCTGCGGGCCGATCATTTCCGGCGTCAGCCCCACAACATTGATCACCATCAGCGGTCGATGCGAAACAACAGCCATACGGCCTTCCGAAAACAAGCCTGAGAACCGGAGCAAAGAACAGGCGCAACAGCCGGAATTCTAACGAATTGCCCGTGTCGTGCCCCATTTTTCCCTAAAAAACCGCACATTGTCACCTGAACTGCTGCCACAATCGGCCAGCCGGTGGAGAACACCGGAACTGTCTGTTAGAATTCCGTTACAGTTCACTGAAACAGTCTGACAGTTGTCAAATTCCGCATTCGGAAGGCCCGGGTTGCCATGAATGAACGCGAAAAAGGCGGTGCCGAGTGGTATCGCAAGGGCACAGAAGCCATGCAGCACAAGAACTGGAATTACGCGGTGGAATGCTTCACCAACTGCATCCGCCTCGTCCCGGACAACGTGCTGTATCGCCAGTCTCGCGTCGGCTGCATTCGCAAATCCTACAGCGACAACGGCTCGGGCGCCAAAATGGCTTCGATGCGGCTGATGGGTGTCCGTACCCGCATCAAAAAAAGTCGCCTTTCAAAAGACTGGAAATCCATCGAACTGGCTGCCGAAGAAGGCCTGCTGGTCAATCCGTGGGACGCCCAGCTGTTCTTTGATCTGGGCGAAGCCCTCGTCGGTCAGGACAATCTGGGTGTCGCCAGATTTGCCCTCGAAAAGGCCGTCGAACTCGACCGCGACAACGTCGACTACAATCGCACACTTGGCGCATTCCTGTTTGAACGCCGCGACTACAAACCCGCTCGCGCCTGCTACGAACGCATCTACAAACTGGTCCCCACAGACAGCGAAGCCCGGGCCATGCTGGGACGCATCGATGCCGTCTCCATGCTGGATCGCAAGGGACTCGAAGATGCAGAATCCACCCGCGATGTCAAAGTGGAGCCCACACAGCCTGTCAACGCCTACGAAGAAGACCGTCGAGCTCGGAAAGGTCAGCAAAAAACCGCCGATGCACCCGGCGAATCCGCCGAAGCCGACCTGATCCACGCCATCCGCAAGGATGCCTCCAACGTCGGCCTCTACCTGAAACTGGCAGACCTTTACAAGGCCGGTCGAGAATTCGGCAAAGCCCAGGATCAGCTCAACAAAGCACTTGAGCTGTCACCAAACAGCGGCGAAATCCGCGAACTGATCCTCGACGTCCAGCTCTGCCGGCTCCGCGAAGAAGCCGCCGAAGCGGATGCCAGAGCCCGCGCCAACCCCGGCAAGGAACGACTGGTCGAAAAAGCCCGCGCCCTGCAGCAGGACATCGTGCAAAAAGAACTGGAACTCTACACACTCGGTGTCGAACTCAATCCCACCGATCTCAAAAAGAAGTTCGAACTGGCACAACGACTGGCCTCCCGCCATATCAAGCAGTTCAGCAAAGCCATCCCCCTGCTGCAGCAGGCCGCCAGCAATCCCAGCCTGAAAACTGACGCACTCGTGCTGCTGGGCGAATGCTTCGCTCGAGACGGGAAAAGCGACCTGGCCAGACGACAGCTGGAAAAAGCCATCGAAGGCCTCGGCTTCGCCGATCGCCCCGATGCCTTTAAAAATGCCCACTACCTGCTGGGACGACTTTACCAGGCTGCCGGAAAGAACGAACAGGCGGAACATCACTACGGTGAAGTTCTGGCTGTCGACTACGAGTACAAGGATGTGCTGAAACGCATGGAGGAACTGGCCGGCAGCGGTGGATCAGCACTTGAAGAATAACGCCGTTCACGCCGTGTGCGAGAACTGATCGCCAATGTGCCACGGGTAGAACATTCGCCCGATGTCATCGCTCAGCTTCCGCAAATACTCCATGCGGAATTTGTCGTAGATGGTGTCGGTGGAAGATCGTGGCACTTCCGTCGGATACACGCTGTTCAGTTCACGCGTGAAGATCCTGGCGCCCTTGCCGTCCGTCTCCATTTCATAAACGCTGACCATCGCGTCACAGCGGCCTCGCATCAGAGCATTTGTGTCACGCTCATACAGCGAAAAATCGCTGACGTCGATATAAATCACATACGTGACATCGAACTCCGCACCAATGTCCACCGCCGTGTCCCAGTCCGGATTCTCATCCAGCCAGACCCGAATTTCGTCGTAGGGTACAACCTCGATCTTCTTGTTCGCCAGCTGGACCGCCACAGCCTTGGCCAGTATGTGATCGATGTTTTCAAATTTGTATTTCAGGTCATCAGGTGCGTAACACACCACAGCGACTCGCACATCCTTGTCAGTCATCGACTTCTTTGTTTCTTTTTCGAACTGCGGCTCTTCCTGCGGCGGACCGCCGATCAGATACCCCAGCAGCAGCATGTAATTGCAGCCCGGAGCCGTTACCAGCAGCAGACCGATCAGCAGACAGCGCAACGCCCGCTGCCAGCATCCGCGCCGTCCGCAATCAGCTGAAACCGCATTCGTCGAGCAGAGATCAGGAATCATGAGCAGTCCGTGGAAAGGAAAGTCGGTGAGTAAAAAAGCAGGGGCTGAACACTGACACGATGCAGGCCGCAGACATCAGACCGGCAGCCAGCATCAGGAAATCACTTCACTGGCACGATGGTCATACAGCAGCTGAGCCAGACTGGTGGAAACATTCTTCATAAAACTCTCAAGAAAAATCCGCTCGGATTTGTTCTCTTTCTGAATCGGAAACTTCGGGTAACTCATGTCGTAGGTGTTGTCGAAGACTCCGATGGGCGAGCCGGTTTTTTTGCAGTCCAGAATCTCGACCCGACAGGACATGCGTCCCTGCTGCAAATTGCTGCTGTTCGGCACATCCACTTCAAATCTGGTGATGGTGACATGCACCACAAAATCCGCTTTGAATCTGGCCGACAGCTCGCCGAAATCACCCCAGTCGCCGTTGTCATCCAGCCACGTCGCCACATCGTCGGAAGGAATCACCTTCACTCCGCGAGTCTTCAGCAGGTGTGTCAGGCGATCCACAAGATCGATCTGGATGGCCGGAAATCGATGCAGCACTCCATGCGGAGCCGAGCAGGCGATGAGCAGTTTCTTTTCGCCCTTCGTCAGATCCACGCCGGTCGATCGGCGAAACTGACTTTTCTGCTTCGGATCGCCAAAGAACATCTTCCCGGCCATCACGAACAGCGAACAGCCGGGCAATGCCGAAACTGCCAGCCCGGACAAGCCCAGCTGCAGCAACCGACGCCTTGTTACGTCCGCTGAATTCTGTCGATCAGTGCCGCCCACGGTTTTTGCTCCGCTGAACCCGCTGCCTGCGAATCCGGCCGAGCCGCTCGCAGAAAACCTAAAACTCACTTCTTATCAACATCGACAGCAGCCAGTACCCGCCTGCCAGTGCCAGCCAGCCCATCACCAGCACGGGCAGACGCCGCATCAGCCACGTCCCCGGTGCCACACAGTGACCGGTCAGCGAAAGCACCAGCAGCGGCCAGCAAATTGCCAGCCCCAGGGCCAGCAAAGCACCCGCCGGATTGGCCTGCAGGGCAGCCAGCCAGTGTCCTCGCACAAAATGCGAGAACGCCGTTGTCATCCCGCAGGTCGGACACCGCACTCCTGTCGCCTGCAGCAGCAGACACTCAGGCAGACCAAGCTGCCGGTGAGTCCCGCTGCCCGAGTCATCAGGACTCAGCATCCACCCCGTCAGAAATACCGCAGAAATCACAATCACCAGCAGCCAGCGGCCTCGACGGCCCGGCAACTCCGATTGATGCTGCAGAATTTCAATCTCAGAGGTCACGGCAGACTAACCACCCCGGCGTTCGGGGAACAAGAGACAGCTTGAGCCAATTCCGGCAGCGGAGCGAGCGATCTGCAGGAACTGCCTTCGACGGGTCATTCAACGCGGAAAATCCTGCCACTGCAGTGCGCGTCCGGCGGTATCTGCCAGTTTCCCTGACTGCCACCGTTTTTACCACCCCGACGATCTCGCTGGCAACCCGGCATTTACGACAAACGACAACCCCGCCAGAATCCAGCCAGCAGGCCCGAATCCACTTTTCAGCTCAGTCTCGCCCGAGTTACGGAGCATTCACAGCATGACAGCCTCACAAGACGGCTGCCGGTTTCCAGTCCCTGAATCCCGGCGACTCACCTGGGACCTGCTCTGGCTGCACCGATCCGTCCCTCTGTGCTCGCACGATCGACGCATGCCGCTGGGCCAGCTGGCCCAGCTGCGTACTGCCGCCGCCACCCGAATCTCGTGGGCGGCCCTGTTCATCCAGGCTTTCGGGAAGGTTTCGGTCGAGTTTCCGCAGTTGCGACAGATCTGGTTTTCCTGGCCCTGGGCGCACCTGTACCAGCACCCGGAAAGCGTGGCGGTACTGACCGTTCACCGCGAATTCCGGAAT
>SXXK01000154.1 GCA_005791255.1 Planctomyces sp. | reverse complement strand
CCGGGGGAAACGCCCTTTTTTATTGACGTGCGGTGCCAGGTGGTTTTCTGACACGGATCGACTGGTCGTTGTCAGTCGCGGGCAACGCAAAGCTACATCAGGCACAGTCGGCAGATTCCTCCGGCACGTTTTGATTCCCCCGGATCGCTGCATTCCTTCCGTATTTTCTGCATTTTGCCACCCTGCAGCCGATATAATCCTTAGGGTTGCCGTCACCCACGGGGGCGTAGCATGCGCCCGCTGCCTGACGCACAGTTTCACAAATCGACTGTTGGCTGCAATCACTCATGAATTCCGGACTTTCTGTTGCCGCATCTCGTCCGCGTATAGTTTTCATGAATCGGTCCTACTGGCCCGACATGGAGGCTACCGGCCAGTTGCTGACACAACTTTGCGAAGCCCTGGCGGATGAATTTCAGGTTGAGGTGATTGCTGGTCAGCCCAACAGTGTCTCCGCTGATACTCCGGCTGACTGGAAGCAGCGAACTGTCCACAACGGTGTGCGAATTCACCGTCTGCGGCATCTGCAATTGCCGAAACGCAATCTGCTGCTGCGGATGGCGAACTATCTCAGTTTTCAGTGGTCAGTTCGCCGGATGCTCAAACGCATCGGCCGGCCCGAAGTGCTGGTCTTTGAAACGGATCCTTTCACGCTGGCGAAGGAAGCCGGTCGCCTGATGAATCGCCAGCCGATTCGCGTGGTGGGTTACCTGCAGGATATACACCCGGACGTCGGCGTGGCACTTGGCAAAGTGCAGGAGAGCAGTTTTGTCAGGACGCTGCGGCGCGACCTGTTCGACGTGTACCACCGCTGCGTACGTATGGTTGTGCTCAGTGAAGACATGCGTCAATTGCTGCTGGACGATGGTCTGGCCGAACAGCGGGTCCACGTGATACCCAACTGGGCCGACGTGCAGCGGATCAGGCCGCTGGAAGGCCCGAATGCGTTTCGCCAAAAGCACGGCCTGGCGGACAAGTTTGTGGTGATGTATTCGGGGAATTTCGGCATGACGCAGCGGCTGGACCATTTCGTTCAGGCTGCGGCACAGCTGGCCGATGATCCGCGGATCCATTTTGTCTTTGTGGGTCGCGGTTCTCTGGAGCAGGCTCTGAAGCAGCAGGTCCAGCAGCTGGGGCTGCAGAATGTCACCATCACCGGCTATCAGCCGCTCAGCACCCTGAACGTCAGCCTGAATGCCGCGGACCTGCATCTGGTGCCTTTGACCGCCCAGCTGACTCGCTGCCTGATGCCCAGCAAGCTGTACGGAATTCTGGCTGCCGGGCGGCCGCTGCTGACGAATGCTCCTGCGGAATCCGAACTGCACCAGCTGACCGTGCAGAATCAGGTGGGTTTGGTGGTGCAGCCTCAGCAAATCGATCAGATTGGACAGAAGATTCGCTGGGCTGTGGACCATCCGGACCAGCTGCGGCAAATGGGCCGCAATGCGCGTGATCTGGCTCTCCGGCAATTTACGTTTGAACACAGCCTGCAGAAATTTCGTCAAATGCTGCATTCTGTGCTGTCCGATCCGGCCGAACACGTGAACTGCCAGTGCTGTCAGCAGGCCAATGAAAACCCGGCTCCGCAGACTGCCAGCAGCACCTCACGCGGTCATTCCTGACGACAGCCCCGGCCGGTGCTGGGAAGCCCCAGGTACCACTCAGCATTCATCCGTGGCTAAAAAAATGTCCTGTTCCGCAGCCAAAAGCCCGACCCTTCATTTCCTGCTCTACCCCGGCCTGCGGAACATTCCCGTGCCTTACGACGACATTCCTGAACACATTCGCTATTACATGCAGTTTGTCGAACGCTCGCTGCTGCGAGAAAACCTGAAACTGACTCCTCAGCAGCGGATGGACAAACAAGCCCGGATGATTGAGCTCGAACTGGAACTGCGTGCAGCCGGACGTCAGTTGCCTGCGAAGCAGAACAGGTGGCAGACGGCAACTTCAGCTCAGGTTGACCCGAATGATGAACCCAGCGAATTTTATCCAGCTTCTGCCGCTGTTCTGACGCCCTGCCTCACTCGCGGGTGTGGTTCAGCTAATTCTCGGAATCGTCTTTCATCGGACGGTAGCTCAAGCTTTCCATGCCGCGTTTGCCCTGAGGGCGCCACTTGCGATTATCCGTGTGAATCCGTGTTAATCCGTGGCTAAAAAAAACTGTCCCGATCCGTGGCCAAAAGCCCGGCCCTGCATTTTTGTTTCAAACCCTTCACCCACTACTCTCCCCCTATGACTCCTGAACAATCCGTTTATGTGGCCGGTCACAACGGCATGGTTGGTTCCGCTGTCGTGCGACTGCTGCGGCAGCGCGGTTACCAGCGAATTATTACCCGTGCTCGGCGTGAACTGGATCTGACCGATCAGCTGGCCGTGCAGCAGTTCTTTCAGGCTGAGCGTCCTGACGTGGTGGTCTTTGCGGCTGCGAAAGTCGGCGGTATACTTGCTAATAACTCGTATCCCGCCGAGTTCCTGTTTCAGAACCTCGCGATGGCATCCCACGCAGTGCATTCGGCCTGGCAGGCTGGAACGCAGCGATTTCTGTTTTTGGGAAGCACCTGCATCTATCCCCGAATGGCACCCCAGCCCATAGCCGAAGACAGCCTCCTGACTTCACCGCTCGAACCAACCAACGAAGCGTATGCGATTGCCAAGATTGCCGGACTGAAACTGTGCCAGTTCTATCGGCAGCAGTACGGTGTACTGTTCCATTCCGCCATGCCGACCAATCTGTATGGACCGGGAGACAACTATCATCCGTCCAACAGCCATGTGCTGCCGGGGCTGCTGCGACGATTCCACGAAGCACAACTGGCCCAGTTGCCTGAGGTCCAGATCTGGGGCACGGGGACTCCGTTGCGGGAGTTTCTGCACGTGGATGACCTCGCGGCCGGACTCCTGCACCTGCTGGGACTGGCGG
>SXXK01000153.1 GCA_005791255.1 Planctomyces sp. | reverse complement strand
CGCTGCTGAGCTCTGGCTTCAAGTTTATCGGCCAGCTTGAGCAGGACGGCGGGAAGTCGATTGGACTGCTCCCCGACCGACAGCATTTCGAGGACATCGGGGGGGAAACAGCCGCTGGCAGCCAGCGGGCCGGAAAGATTGCGACCGGAACAGATACTGTCGGAGGCGGCCGAGATAGTCTCTTTGAGGATCTGATTTCCGGTGGCCTGTCCGGCGATGGCCAGCGAGCGAATCATGGGGACGCCGTTTTGCAGCAGCGATCCCAGCACGCGGCAGAATCGAGCGATGGCGACCGATCGGACCACGGGTCCGACAGCCTTCAGGTTCATCAGCAGTCGGTCGCGGGGGCGGGCAAGCGTGGTGAGCATACCGCGGGTGCGAAGGGTTATGGCGATTGCAGCGAGGAGCAGTGCGAGTGGTAAGCACCACGTTTTCAGCAGATCACTGAGTGTCAGCAGGACTGTTGTAGGCCATGGTAAACGTCCGGCTTCGCGCAATGAGGCGAACAGCGGTTCGAATTGCGGAACGAAAAAGATGAGCATCCCGGTGACAACCAGTGCAGCGACAACCGCGAGCAGCAGCGGGTAGGCTGAAGCACTGATAATGCGGCTGCGAATTTCTTCCTGACGTTCGCGCACGGCGGCGAGACGACGCAGCGATTCTTCGAGGAATCCGCCTTCTTCGCCGGCCTGAATCATGCTGATATCGAGCTGAGAAAACAGTTCAGGGCGAGCAGCCAGCGCGGCAGCCAGCGAGGAACCGTCGGCGATTTCTGCGGCGATGGCCACCAGAGTATTGCGGAGCAGGGGATCGGCGGACTGCTGCGAAAGCACCTGCAAGGCCCTCAGCAATGGGACGCCGGTTTCCAGTTGATCAGACAGCAGTCCGAATGAAGCGGCGAGTGCAGACGGGGAGATCCGCTGCCTTCTGAGTTGGAGCGAACGCTGTTCGGAAAGTGACAGAGGAGTCAGATTGCGACCCGCCAGTGACTGCAAAGCTTCAGCGCGGCTGGCGGCCTGCACGGTGCCTGGCAGGCGAGCACCGGCGGAGTTGACCGCGAGATAGCGAAACTGAGGCATAACACAACCGCCGAAGAACCGACCCTGATGCAGCAATACGGCCTAATCTTCACCGCGGATGGAGGAAGACAAAGTGAAAATCGGGGTTTCCGGAGTTGGAAATGGGGGATGCCGGGAAATGAAGCGAGATGCTGCATTTCTGCAGCATCTCGCGGGGGGAGTACGTTGTTTTCAGGCAACAATCGGGATGCAAACGCACAACATTCCAGGGGCAAAGCTGTCAGAATGCTGATTCCACGCCTGTCAGGGCGAGGTTTTGTTGTGGCAACAGGATCCTGTTGCGGTTTGGTCCTTGCAGCAGGAGTCCGCGGACGCGTTTTTACTGCAGCAGGATGCGGAGGAATTTGCTGCTGCCGCTGCAGTTGAGAACCCCACCGGGGCATCCTCGATGTCCACGAGGGCGTCGTCCTTGAAGCCACTGTCCAGTGCCAGCCGCAGCCCAAACCGTTGCCGTTCTGTTGTTCCGGCAATTCGCAGGCAGGTCTCGTGAATCTCTTCGACGGGCAGCCCGGAAGGGGAGGATGCCCAGCGGTTGTAGCGATCATTGCCAATCACAATCATGGCGGCATGCTGGGATTTGTCAGCATCAACTTCCGGGTCAAGGTCATACATTCCCAGAGCCAGTCGCACCTGTTCCAGATCTTCCGGAGCCCCGGTGCAGAAGTGAATGTCAGCAAGTTCTGAGTTGTTGAGGCCATTCACGGATTCAGCGTAACTCCTGAGCGTTTCGGGAGAATCGTGTTCAGGATCCAGCGTGATACAGACAAACCGGATATTGTCCCTGCCGAACTCGCTGGTCAGAGACTCGCGGATTTTCAGCATTTTGGTGACAGTGCCTGGACACGAGCCTGTACAGCGGGTGTAGAACATCGCAAAGCAGGTTGTCCGATTCAGCACCAGATCGGTCCTGAAATTCAATGACTGCCCATCCTGGTTAATCAACGGGACCTCAGGGAACCTGTCAGACGCTTTGACGCCCTGGAATTCCGGAATTACCTCAGTCCCCAGTTCAGCCGCGCGTTCACGCAGGTGCTGGTACTGCAGTTTTGCTGCAGCAGGGCTGCGATCCAGCAGCGAAGTCAGGCGTGCTGCGTTGGCCGTTGGGGTTGATGTCCCCAGCGAAGCCACAATCAGCCCTGTGAGCAGGATGGATGAGATCACGCAGAATTCAAGTCGAAGTTTCATCATGATGCTCGAGTTGCTGAATTTGAACGCCCTGTTGGTCTGCCGCCGGAAACAGTCAGGAGGACAGGTCAGGGTTGAACACTGGCTGCCAGGTCGCGGCACCGTGTCGCGACCTGCAACGAGACTTTTCAGGGGAAACTGGCCTGGACCAGAGTCGGAGCCTGAGTTGGTGTGACCCGTGGATCAAGGTTGCACATCATTCGCATGTCCTCGTGAGCATTGTTGTGACAATGGAACACGAACGGCCCCTTGAACGTCCGGAATCGCATCAGCAGTTCCACAACGCCGTTGCCGGTCAGATAGGTCGTATCGTTTTTGTATGCAAATGCTGCCGGGGGCGGGCCACCGTTGAAACTGATCAACTGGTGAGATTCCAGATGAATATGAATTGGATGCCACCAGCCACCACTGTTATTCCGGAGGATCCACTTCTCAGTGGAGCCGATAGTCGGAGTTGCATCGGCGCGGTTCGGGTCATAAAACTGCTGATTCACCTGCCACGCACCATTACGACGGTGGAAGTCAAAGGTCCGCACGGTGACGGCATCAGCCGGATTGAGTTTTTCGTGGTGGCGAAGTGTTGTTGCCGCGTTGATGGTGGCACTGTTGGGCTGTGGTTCACCCTCAACGATGAACTTCATGAACGGCACGGGCGCCGCAAGGTGTGCTCGCTGAGTGAAGCTGCCATTTGGACCGCGTCCGTTATCCTGAGACAGAATGTTGTGGAGGTAGAGTTCAGGAGGGGCGTCGGTGAAGTCAATGATGACATCGGCCCGGTTTGCGGGACTCAACAGCATCGTGGGTTCCTCGACCGGATGAGGCAGGAGCCACGTGTCCTTTCCGATCCGCATGAACGGCTTGCCGTCGCTGAGTTTCAATTCAAGAAAACGGGCGCTACAGCCGTTCAGAATGCGAAGCCTGTATTTGCGTCGTTCAACTTTGAAGAAGGGCTGAGCTACGCCATTAACCAGCCAGATATTGCCAAGATGCCCGTTGTTATCGAGGGGGTTGAAGGCGAGTGTTCCGTCCGGATTCAGCGATCTGTCCTGGATGCACATCGGAATATCAAACTGCTGAGCCGGCAGAACGTTACTGTCAATCAGCGACTGTTCGATATCATCCACGGTGATACAGAACCCGCACATGGCTCGCCAGACGTTGTGGTCTGTGATGTCCAGTCCGTGGTCATGATACCACATTGTGGACGGGCTTTCCGCGAAATCCGGTTGACCATTCAGCATGGGAACTGAAAGCGGATAGAAGTAGTCACGGGCACGCCCCGGCAATACGAAAAAATGTGGCGAGCCGTCGGAGTGTGATGGAGTGTGGGCACCATGCAGGTGGACGGAAGTTTCCACCGGCAGGTCATTCCAGTAGCGGATCACAATTGGCTGACCGATCCGCGATCTGATGGTCCGACCCGGATAGAAGCCGTCGTAGGAGAAAATGGGAGTTTTCACACCGGGGATAAACTCGTGAACAGACGGCTGCATGCGTACTTCATAGTACTTCTCAGGACCGCGCTCATACCAAAGCTGGTGCGGGGCTTCGGCAGTGCGGCGATCGAAGTATTCAGGGGCGATCCCGTGGAAGCAGTCACCCGGCTTGTACGGGGAGTTGCCAATGCCCACAGGCGACAATTCCGCGGGGATTGGCAGCGGAACCTGAAAGGGTGTGTATCGGAACGGACCTGCCACGGTCTGCCCGGGATTCGGTGCGGGTGCCGGGGTTGGAGTGGGGTTGATCGGTCGGGGAGCAGGAACGGGTTTGGGGACAGAACTTCCGGCGGGTCTGGCGGGCCTGGGGACGGAAGGCGGGGCGGGAGCAGGTTTCGGAGGTGCGGACATCGCAAGGGCAGCGGTACCGACAGCGAGGACAGCAGTGGATTTCTGCAGGGCGGAACGACGCGACGTGGGATGCTGTATACTCATGCTGAAAAGGTTCCGATGCTGGTCTGTGGGGCACATTCGGGGATGGCTTACACACGATGGCTTTGAAAAACAAAACACGGCCGTGTCACAGCAGGGCGAGAAATGTGCCAAAATCGGACACCGACATCATAAATGAAAAAAAAGCTGCAGGTGGGGAGACAAGGTTGTGGGTGTAACGATTGTAGTGACTGCGCAAGCCCTTTCGGGCCCCTGGGATCGTTATAATGCGTGTGTCGGGACCAGCCAGGGCAAACAGGGCGATCGGAAGCAGGACCGACGGAAAGCGGCTGTTAAATTGGTTGAACAGTGTGTCTGGAGAAATTGAAAAGGCAGACAAACGAGGTTTCGGGTTACTTCCGAGGAAGTAACCCGAAAAGGTGCCTTGCCATGTCCACGCCGAAAAATCAGGGGTAGCTGGCCTGAATCGGCTGCGGGGACACTGTTTTTGTCAGCCGCGGATCAAATGTAAACATCATCCGCATGTCTTCGTGCTCCACGTTGTGGCAATGGAACACAAACGGCCCTTTGAATGTGCGAAATCGCATCAGCAGCTGGACTTCACTGTTTCCGTCGAGTGTGTGCAGATCACTCTTAAAGCGGTCGTGCAGGGGGGGTTGTCGTCCGTTGTAGCTGATAATCTGGTGCGATTCGAGGTGCACGTGAATGGGATGCCACCAGCCTCCGCTGCCATTGCGGCAGATCCAGCGTTCAACCGTGCCCAGCTGAGGAGTTGCGTTAGCGAGGTGTGGGTTGTAGAACTGCTGGTTGATCTGCCACGCGCCGTTGCGGCGATGGAACTCAAATGTGCGGGTAATCACGGCCTCGCTGGGCAGGATTGGATGGTGCGGTCGGAGCGGAGTTCCCACTGAGACGGTAGCACTGTCCGGTTGACGATCACCCTCGACAATGAATTTCATGAACGGCACCGGGACATCGAGGCGCCCAGGGTTGTCCAAAGAACCTTCCGGCTTCCGACCGTCGTTCTGGGCCAGAATGTTTTGCAGAAATACTTCATTCGGAGCATCCGTGAAATCGATGACGACGTCTGCCCGTGCGCCGGAGCTGAGCAGCATGGTGGACTGCTCGATCGCCTGAGGGTACAGCCAGGAATCCTTGCCGAGGCGTGTGAACGGCTGGCCTGTGCTGAGTTTGAGTTCAAGGAATCTGGCATTGCAGCCATTCAGGATACGGAAGCGGTACTTGCGTCGCTGTACTTTGAAGAACGGCTGCGCATTTCCGTTGACAACCCAGATGTTTCCGAGTGTTCCGTTGTGGTCGAAATGGTCGAAGAAGAGCGTTCCATCGGGATTCAAACGCCTGTCCTGCAGGCAGATCGGGATGTCGTAGGCTCTGGCCGGCAGGATATTTCTGGCGACGAGGTCGTCTTCCAGGGCGTCGGATGTGGGAGCGAACCCGCAAAGCCCTTTCCAGACGCTGCCAGCCGTGATGTCCATGGAGTGATCATGGTACCACGTCGTGGACGGACTTTCGCTGAAGTCGGGTTCGCCGTTCAGGAAAGGCACCGTATTCGGATAGAAGTAATCGCGTGCCCGGCCGGGCAGCACATAGAACGCGGGATGTCCGTCCGAATGTGCCGGAGTGTGACCCCCGTGCAAATGCAGCGACGTTTCGATCGGGAGTTCATTGGTGACTCGTACAACGGCCGGTTCACCAACACGAAACCTGAGCGTGGGGCCTGGATAGGTTCCATTGTACCCATAAATTGGTGTTTTTACTCCAGGGATCAGTTCATGTACTGATTTCTGCAGCCGCAATTCGTAGAACTTTGTCGGACGGTTTTCAAAAAACCTGAGATCGGGGCGCTCAGCAACGCGGCGGTCAAAATATTCGGGAGCAATTCCGTGGAACACGGCCCCCGGTTCCCATGGAGCCGTACCGATCGATACCGGCTGCAGGTCAGCGGGAACTGCCAGCGGGACAGTGAATGGTGTGAAGGCAAACGGTGGCACATCGGCGGGTGGCCGGGGCGGCACGGGGTTGCGGGGAGCGGGGGCCGGTCGGGGTGGGGTTGCCGGCGGGCGGGGAGCGGGAGCAGGTTTTTGCACCGAGGCGGTCGGTCGGGGCGGTTTGGAAACAGAGGGAGTCGGTCGGGGGGGCGTCTGCTGGACTGCCGAGACGGCGCCTGAGGCCGTCGCTGCTATCAATCCAAGAGTTCTGAGCGATTTACGACGATTGGTAACTGCCTGCCTGGGTCGGGACATGTGATCGCCTGCATTGTTGTAAACTTGGGTAATTTCCTGGTGCAACGAAAAATCGGGACGAGCAGTCTTTGTGCCAAACCACGACGGCTTTTGTGTTTGCTGTATAAACCGATGATTAGCATAGTATTTACCTATTTTAGTGGCCGATTATTCTGTGTTTTCCCAAAATCCGCCTGATTCGTGGCGGTTGATTCTTGTGGACGATTTTGTTTGCGGTGACCGTTTTTCCTTTTTTGCTGCCTCTGTTTCATGTTTTTCACATACGGCGATGGCGCGATGTCAACTGTGTTTCGCGCGTCGCTGGCCGTCAGGACCGAATTTCCCGCTTTGCAGTGAGAATCCGATCATTTCGGTCTGTGGTTTTTCTTCACCATGTTTCCGGTCCGGAATGGTGAGGACAGCGGAGTTTTGGTCTTTTGAAAAGCTAGGATCAGGACGGCGTGCTTCAGTATCTGCGTGGGCTGGACTGTTCATTGAAGACTCATGCGACACCGTTTGTCCAAGCCAGTGCGAATATTGCCTCCACTGTTACCTTGCAGTGGCGTTTCGCTGGTGTCTGGAATGTCACTCCTTGAAGTGGTTCTGGCTACGGCAATATTATCGATGTCGCTCGCTGCACTTGCGCAGCAGTCTGCCGTGGGAGTTAAGGCAGCTCTAAGGTGTCAGCTGCAATCTGAGGCGGCGGTTTATTGTCAGACGCAACTGGACCGGCTGCTGGCGGGTCGACTGGCCCTGCGGACGGTGCGAGACCAGCAGATTGAGGGTGTCCAGGGTTGGCGGTGGTCTGCGGAAGTCCGCGATGCTGCGGTTCCGAATCTGCTGGAAATCCGGTTGGTGGTTTATCGGGAGAGCCAGCCATTGCTCAGCCGCTGCAATCTGCTGCGGCTGGTCGCGGTGTCGGAGGCGGCTGTTGGCGGCACGTCGGTCACTTCGGCGGGCGGTGTCAGCGTGGCAGGAGGCCGACGATGAGGATCCGACTCTGTCTGGCAGGGGGTGACCGCAGCGGTTTTACACTGCTGGAACTGCTGGTATCACTGACGCTGACGGTGATCCTGATGGGTGCCGTTGGTACTTCGTTGTCGATGTTTTATCGCTATCGCGGACTGTCGCAGCAGAATTCACTGGCGGCGACGAAGCGACGTGGAGTTTTGGAGGATCTGTCGTCGGATTTGCGGCGAGTGCTGCGTCCCACTGAGGCTCCAGAGAAACCATCCGGCACGCAGTCCTTTCTGGCTCGCAGTCTGATGGTGGATGAAACGGATGTCTCTGAGCAGGTTCTGGATTTTTCCCGATCGCTGCTGATACCGGATGATGCAGTTGCCCGGCACCCGGCCAGTCTGGTGGGCGAGCGGGAGTGGCTGGCGGTTTTGGTTCGGGGGCGCAGTGATCGATTTGGTGACGGTAGTGCCTATGGAACGTGGCTGCATCACGCCATCTGGTGGAACGGCAGGGCTTTTTCGGCACTGCTGGCGACTCGCAATGGTCAGCCGCAGCCGGTGGCGATTTCTGAAGCGGGAGGATTGTCTGGTTTGATTCGTGGTGAGCGGAGATTTTTCGAGCGTGGCAGCGGGACGGCGGAAACATTGAGACCGGTTCTGGTAAGTGCAGATATTGCGCGGTTTGCTTTCCGCTATTTTGATGGTGTGCGCTGGCATGATCGGTGGAACAGCGAGACGGAGCAGCGATTGCCGAAGCTGGTGGAATGCCGTCTGACGTGGCAAAGGTCAGCAGTGGATGATGTGCTGGAAATTCGTCTTCCCGCAGGAGACAACTGAGATGCTGAGGTATCGGCGGGGACGAGGAGCGGAGTGTTCGCGGCGAGGATTCATTCTGCTGCTGGTGCTGGTGGTGACAGCGCTGTTGTCATTCGCGGTGTATTCTTTTTCGCATCTGATGGTGCTGGAGGCTACGGCTGCCAGCGAAAGTCTGCAGCAGCTGCGTCGTCGCCGGCTGGCGGAGTCAGCGATTGAGCTGGCAACGGCGGGCATACGTCAGCGATTGGCTGGTCGAATTGCCCCGCAGCTTGACCTGCTGCTGGACGATGGCCAGCGTGCGCGACTGCTGCTGCTGCAGTCTCTGCCGACGAATGGTGCCGAGCTTCGACGAGGTCTGGTGAATGAATCGTCGCGACTGAATCTGGGTACTCTGCCGCTGCAGTTGTCTCGTCGTCAGCAGTCCCGCAATCGCCTGCTGGCTTTGCCCGGGGTGACTCCACCGCTGGCTGATGCGATTCTGGACTGGATGGATGAGGACAACGATCCTTCCGAATTTGGTGCCGAGGCGGCCTGGTATCTGTCCCAGTCACCGCCTCGTCTGCCGAGAAACGGAGTTTTTCAGGATCTGCACGAACTGCTGCAGGTGCGCGGTATGACGGCTGAACTGCTGTATGGAGAGGATCAGAACGCGAACGGAGTGCTGGATCCTGAGGAAAACGATGGTTCACTGACGGCTCCTGCTGACAATCGTGACGGAGTCCTGCAGACCGGCTTGTCGGCTTTGCTGACACTGGTCAGTGCAGAGTCATCGGGTGCGGACCGCGGCGGCTGCATTCTGATCAATGACAATGATCTGGCGGGATTGTATGACCGTGTGCAGACGCGTTTTGGTTCGGAAGCAGCGTTGTTTGTGGTGGCTGGCCGTTTAAACGGGATCAACTGGCTGGATGATCTGCGTCCGGACGAGGGCGAGGACATGGAAACTCGGCGGCTGGAGCGTCTTGAACAGGCGGAGGCTCGTCTGAATGCCCAGCTGGGGCTGAACAAGACTCCCGGAGGCCAGGATTCCAGCACCAGTCGTGGCGGTCTGCTGCTGACCGGGCGACCGGTGTTCAGTTTTCGTTCGCTGGTTGATTTGTTTGGTGGCGAGGTGCGAGCGACGGTCAGCGGGGAAGATCGGCTGCTGCGTTCTCCATGGCCTTCCGATCCTGCCACAGTCAGCAGAATGCTGCCGGAGTTTGAGCGGGCCTTTGCACTGACAGGTGACTCGGTGATTCGCGGCAGGATCAACGTGAACAGCGCGGCGGCGGAAGTTCTGGCAACCATTCCGGGCATTTCGGAATCGGCGGCACGATCAATTCGTTCGCTGCAGCCGCGTTCGCTGCAGGGCCTGACGGCGGAGGATGGTTCGGTGGCCTGGCTGCTGAGTCGCGGGTTGGTGACGATGGGTGAATTTCGAGCCATTGCCCCCCTGATTACTTCCGGGGGTGACGTATTCAGTGGCTTTGCAGTGGGTCAGATTATTGGACGGCAGCCGGTGGCAGTGATTCACTTTGTGCTGGACGCATCGCGACAGTCGCCTCAGGTGCTGCAGCTGGAGGATCTGCCGGTGATGTCTGCGGACATTGCGGGGCTGCGATAGTTCAGTCGTCAGCGGTTTCCAGCGGGCAGACGCGGATCAGTTCATCGAGCGAGGTTTCTCCGGCCAGAACTCGCTGCCAGCCGTTCTGCCGCAATGACTGCATTCCCTGGCGGATGGCTTCGTTCTGAATTTCCACGGCGTCGGCGCGCTGCATGCAAAGGCTGCGAATTCGACTGCCGGTTATCAGCAGTTCGAAGATGGCGATGCGACCGTTGTACCCGGACCCCCGACATTCGCGGCAGCCGCTGGCTTTCCAGAGTTGTTGTCCTGCGGGCAGTCGACAGTCTTCCGGGACATGTTCAGCATCCGGAGTGTAAGCGACGCGGCAGTGCGGGCAGAGTCTGCGAACCAGCCGCTGCGCCAGCACTCCCTGCAGCGTGCTGGCCACGAGGTAGGGTTCAATACCCATGTCCACCAGCCGTGTGAAGGTGCTGGCGGCATCGTTGGTGTGAATCGTGCTGAATACGAGGTGTCCGGTCAGCGATGCCTGAATGGCACTGGTGGCAGTTTCCGGATCGCGGATTTCTCCGATCAGAACGACGTCCGGGTCATGTCTGAGGATACTGCGGAGGCCGGCGGCGAAGTTCAGTCCGATCTGGGACTGCACCTGAATCTGGCTGATCTGCTGCAGGTTGTATTCGACGGGATCTTCGATGGTGATGATCTTCAGGTCGGGTCTGCGGATCTCGCAGAGGGAGCTGTACAGCGTTGTGGTTTTGCCGCTGCCTGTGGGCCCGGTCACGAGGATCAGTCCGTGTGGGCGGTGAATCAGTTTCTGCCAGTGCTGCTGCAGTTCAGGTGGAAAGCGAACGGCCTGCAGGCTGAGTGAGTTGCGGGATTTGTCAAGCAGTCGCATGACGACGCCTTCGCCATGCAGCATGGGAATGACAGACACGCGAATGTCGACCTCGCGGCCGCGGACGGTCAGTCGGATGCGTCCGTCCTGCGGCAGCCGTTTTTCCGCGATGTTCATGCGGGCCATGATTTTGAGTCGGCTGACGATGGCCGCGCGAAATCTTTGGATTTCGGCCGGCATGGGCTGGATCTGCAGCATGCCATCCACGCGAAAGCGAATCTGCAGATCTGCCTCTTCAGGTTCGATATGAATATCGCTGGCCTTCTGTTCGATGGCTTCCAGCAGCAGTTCGTTGACCAGTTTGACAACGGACGACGCCTGGGATGCATCGCCGATTTCATCGCCCGCAACGGCCTGCAGCGTGTCGATTTCTTCTTTCGACATCGCCATCAGTTCCTGCACGGTGCCACCCCCGAGGCCCAGTGCATTTTTCAGGAGTCGCTGAATCTGTTCGGGCGCAGCAACAACAGGGTCCAGATACAGGCCGGTACGGACCGTCAGTTCCTGCAGTGCAGTCAGGTTGAGCGGGTCAGCGACGGCCACAACGGCTCGGTTGCCATTGCGACTGAGTGGCAGGACGCTTTCGCGGAACAGATCCTGAACGGGGAACAGCTGCAGCAGCTGCAGATCCACAGTGTGCTGTTCCAGATCCATGCAGAGCATGCCAAATCGGGCTGCCAGTTGCCTGACGGGCTGCAGGTTATCGGAGTTGGAAACTGGAGCGATCACGGGCAGGAATTCCAGGCTGGCGAATCTGTCTGTTGAATTGCATCGCAGGCCCTGATGCACCGGTGTGCGCAGTCCTGGAGTCGACGGGAGCAGTCCCGTGAACATACCCGCTGCAGATTGTGTGCCTGAAATGCAGCGAAATTGGGGCGAGGGCTGCAAATCGGCTGCGCCGCCGTATTTCGCCTGTCGTGCAGCGGGCACAATTCAGCCGGGGGCTGTCATGGCAGTGCTGTGCATAAGCAACAGACGTAGCATTGCGGCAACAGGGGGTTGCACGAATTCAACTGGCGGAGCAATTCACCGCTGCCAGTTTCAGCGGTTTCGCTGCAGCGAAACCCGTCGTGCCAGCTCCTGATCGATCTGTCGCTGCTGTTCCGCGTTTGTCGCCGGCTTACCTGTTACCGCCGGCTTTCGCAGAGAGCGCTGGAACCGCAGTGGAGCTGACACTCCGCTGGTTGGTTCCGGCGGGAAACTGCCATCCATCTGGTTCCGCGGTGGTCGGTAGTTGGCGGACTGTTCCCAGCGTGAACGCGGAGTCGGGGCGGCCACATCCGTTGTGTCAGCCGTCTGATCGAGTTGAGCCGGATCGGGGGCAGACTGCTGCAGTGAGGCCTGCGAGGCGTTCAGCGGACGATTCTGTCCGGACCAGACTGCAGTGCTGCCTGCAAGTCGGACTGCTGATTCCTGGCTGCCCACGGAGGATTGTGGAGGGGGCAGGATGTCTGAGTCTGTCGGAATGGGGGGGGGCAGAATATCGCCACTGTCCGAGGGACTCGCAAGGGGATTATAGATATTCCAGGCCTCGGCCGGCAGGCGGATTTTGTCCAGTTCGAGCTGACGCAGCTGGTCGGCATGCCGATCATTTTCCAGTACCATCGGCGTCAGGAACACCAGCAGTTCCTTGCGTTTCAATTTGTTGTAGTCGTAGCGGAACAGTCGTCCGATGACGGGCAGGTCTCCCAGCCACGGCAATTTTCTAGTGGCCATGCTTTGATCATTGGTGATCATGCCACCCAGCACGATGGTGTTTCCGGACTGCACGCTGACGGTCGTGGTTGCGGTTGTGATGTCCTTGATGGGAGCTTCGATGACGTTGCCATTTGTGGCGTCCGTGAAGATCGGTACTCCGGAACCGGGTGTCAGATTGAACGCACTTTTTTCGGCTTCCACGTCCAGTTGCACCCGGCCATCCGGGCTGATGCGCGGAGTGACTTTCAGGATGATTCCGGCTTTATCCTGGCGAATATTGGGGTTGGCGCTGCCGACAGGTGTGAGAGAGACTCCGTCGACAATTGGAACCTGCTGGCCGATCTGAATCAGAGCTTCGTGGTTTTCGACCGAGCGGACCTGCGGTCTGCTGAGGACTTCGATGTTGAAGTTTGCATCGAGGGCTCGCAGCAGGATATTCACGGATTCTGACCCGGCGGAGAGTACAAGTCCGCCAAAGCCCAGATCGCCATTGACGCGTCCCATGCCGAAGGTCGAAAGTCCCTGAGGAGCAATTCGCCCCGGTTGGGCAGCCACGTTATTTCCCGGGGGCTGGCTCATAAAATTGAATCCCGGAGCAGCGGTCTGGGAAATGATCTGCTGGTTGGTGGTCTGAGTGCCGTTGGGAGCCGTGGTGGTTTGATTGATGGTGACCAGTTTGTCGACGACGCTGCGGTCGAACAGAACGGAGTCCTGAAAGCCCAGTTCGACACCCAATTCATTCACATTACCCAGTTCAACTTCAACCAGCAGTGCCTGCACAAGGACTTCGCGGGGAGCGCGGTCCAGTTCGGCGACCAGCCGTTCGATGGTTGAGAGTTCCTCACTGGTGCCGCGAACCAGCAGGCTGTTTGTGGTTTTCTCCGCCACAACTCGCTGACCTGCCGGGGTACCACTGGAGACCATGGCTCCTGCTGCGTCCGCTGTTCCGCCAGAGGAACTGGACAGAAAGTCGGTGATGGCTTTGGCAACATCTTCGGCGCGGGCATGCCGCAGCTGATAGACGTGCGCCTGCTGATCGCCGGCGGCGATGCCAGAGCCCAGCAGCAGGTCTCGCATGCGGCGGAGATAGCTGCCCGTATCAGTCACCACCACTCGGCCCGAACTGGTCAGTACTCGCACCTGTCCCAGAGCGCTCTGGAGCTGGGCGATTTCCTCAAGTGCCTGAGTGGAGTCCGGCCCGCGGAGCGGAATGGCAACTGTTGCCAGCTCGTTGCGTCCGAGTGAATCGAGGTGATGGATGGACACAAAGGGAATCATGTTGCCCGGGATTTCGGCGGTGGCACTGACCAGCGTAAGTCGCTGTTGATCGCGGATCAGGATTCTGCCGGAGGCCAGCAGGGCGTCGTTGAGTATGTCGAGAGATTCAGTGGCATCCAGCAGGCGTTCTTCGTAGAACGAGAACAGCCCGTCAGTGGGAGCAGACAGATGCAGTGTGAAGCCGAATTCCTGCGCATAGGCTCGCAGTACAGCCAGCCAGGGGGCATTCTGGAAGTTGAATTCCCAGCGATGTGCATCAATTGCCCTTGGCTGCGACAGACCGTTCAGGCTCGGATCGCCTGGCAGAGGATCCTGGCTGTAGCGTGCTGTTCCGCTGCGAACAGCGACCGGTCCGCCCAGCGGCGTGACGGCGTCCATGATTTCGCCGGATTGACTGGCCAGACGTTCATAGCCGGCCGTGCGAACGGGGAATCGAGTGGCGTTTGGCCGTGCGGAGGCTGGCAGCAGGCTGTGTCCGGCTCGCTGCGGTGTGCGAACCTGAACAGGCTGCCGCACGCCTTCCTGTGCTGTCAGAGTCTGTGTGAACAGCAGAACGAGGATCAGCGGGACTTGAAGTTGTGGTAGTCGTGGTGTCACTGGCCCTGCCCGAAGGTGTCTGCTGTATTCGCGGCTGGTCCCGGTGACCGGCAAATTATGCCGCTTCCCTTTGAAATCGACCGCTAGGGAAAACCAATCAGTTTTGCTGATCGTCACAATCGGACCATTGATTTAAACAAAATGGAAAGAGTCCGGGTTTTTTACTGAAGTCAGCAGGCTTCACAGGGTGGTGGGGTGGTGCGTTGTCCGTCTGCAGCGTGCAATTGGGGTGAGTATTCAAAGTTCCGGTCGTGCGAATTGACAGAATGTTCATGATTTCTTGCGCAACGGTGACATGGGTGTTTCTGGAAAACAACACGGCCCCGATTCTGAAAAAAATTTGTTGCGTTTTTGTAAGGGGGTTGGCGCCTGGTTTCAGGATTTGATTGCAGGTCTTGACGTCTCGTGATTTGTGATCAGCGTTTCTGT
>SXXK01000012.1 GCA_005791255.1 Planctomyces sp. | reverse complement strand
TAGTGCTCTAACCAACTGAGCCAATCGCCCGCAGTTCCTTGCGGAATGGACGAAGTATAGCCCCGTTTTGGGGGGAATGCAAATTTCGAATCGGGATTCCCGGTCCGGGGGGGCGGTTTAACTGAACCACGAATGGACACGAATGGGCACGAATCAAGAGGCGGTTGCTGAGTGCGGCTGTCTCGTAGTGGCTTTTTCGAGTGGCTGCTGCGATTTTTCGTGCTCGTGCTCGTGCTCGAAGGAGTGCGGAGCGTGCAGCGTGCTTCAGTGAATGCAGCGGTGGAGTGCGATGGCTGCGTTTGGGGGCTTGCACAGAGGCACAGAGGCACAGAGCCACAGAGGCACGGCGGGGAATGTGCCGGACGGTGGTTTGCCCGGTGGCAGCGGGCGGTCCTCTTCGTAGTTCGGGCTTTTCAGCCCGAGCCCGGTGCTGCGTGTTGTTGACCGTCTGTGAGGCGGATTTTCAGGGTGGCTGGTCACGCCACCACCCTCACCCCCAACCCCTCTCCCCCTGCGGGGGCGAGGGGAGGATTTGGTTTTCAGTTGCCGGTTTGTGGTGTTCAACTTTGCGTCTTCGCGGGGCGGGGGGCTGTCAGATATCCTGCTGGTTCAGCCAGTCGGGGCCGGTGGTGATGTCGACGACCAGCGGGACGTTCAGTGTCATGGCATCCTGCATGCTCTGCCGCAGTCGGGGGATCAGGTCGGCTGCTTCGTTCTGAGGACATTCGAGGACCAGTTCGTCGTGGATCTGCAGCAGCAGTCGCGTCTGGCCGGAGTGCTGACGCAGCATGCGGTCCACATTCAGCATGGCCTGTTTGATCAGGTCGGCGGCTGAGCCCTGGATGACGGTGTTGATGGCTGTGCGTTCGGGCATGTTGCGATTGATGCCGGTGGTGCGGCGGATCCCGGAGATTGCGCGGCGACGATTCAGGATGGTGCGGGCATAACCCGTCCGTGCCGTCTCTTCCAGGATGCGTTCACAAAACGCGGCGACTCCGGCGTAGCGCCGGAAGTAATCATCGATGAACGCCGCGGCTTCGGCTTTGTCGATGCCGAGTGAGGCTGCCAGACCCCACGGGGTCTGCCCATAGATGACTCCGAAGTTCACCGCTTTGGCCATGCGTCGCTGGTCCGGGGAGACGGTTTCGACGGGCACCTGAAACACGTCGGCGGCGACGGCCGCATGAATGTCGATGCCGGCCTGAAAGGCTTCGCACATGGCCTGGTCCCCGCTGAAATGCGCAAGGACTCGCAGTTCAATCTGCGAATAGTCCGCACAGACGAGTGTCCACTGTGGGTCGGCCGGTTGAAAGGCAGCGCGTACCTGGCGGCCTTCCGGAGTGCGGACGGGGATGTTCTGCAGGTTGGGGTCGCTGGAACTGAGTCGTCCGGTGGCAGCGACCGTCTGGTGAAAGGTGGCGTGAATGCGACCGGTCTGCGGGGAGACCAGTTTCGGCAGTGCATCGAGGTAGGTGCCCTGCAGTTTGATCAGGTGCCGACGTTCCAGGATCTGTTTGGGCAGCGGGTGCTGGGCGGACAGTTCTTCGAGGACTTCCTGGTCTGTGCTGGCACCGGTCTGAGTTTTGCGGATGACGGGCAGTTTGAGTTCCGTGAACAGGACCTGTCCCAGTTGTTTGGGCGAGTCGATGTTGAACTGATGTCCGGCGATGGCGAAGATGTCGGCAGTCAGCTTTTCAATGGTGGTGCCCGCTGCCCTGCTCTGCCGCTGCAGTTCCGCGGCATCGACGGTGATACCGGCATGTTCCATGGTGGCAAGGATGCGGATGAGCGGTTCTTCGAGGTTCCGGTACAGGTCCTGCAGCCCGGCTGAGTGCAGGGCATCCCGCAGTCCGGGCAGAATGGCCAGCAGTGTCTGCAGTCGCTGAGCTGCTGCGGAGGCGGCATCGGGTGTGCCGGGGGCGTCGGGGGCAGCAGTGTCGTCTGCTTCGGCGAACATGGTTTGCTGCCGCGGTTTGCGGGGAGCGGCAGTGGGGGCGGCCTGGCCGGAATCGGGAGCATAGCGGTCGGCGATGTCGGCCAGTTCGTGCCCGCGGGCTCCGGCATCCACCAGATAATCCGCGATGGAGGCATCAAACAGGCGTGCGGGCAGACCGCAGCCTGCGTTGAGCAGAGCGTGGCACAGTGGTTTGGCGGAGGCGAGGCACAGTTCACCGGGGTACGTGGCGAGGAATTGCAGGAGCTGTGACTGCAGGCTGCTGTGGGCGGGTGTGTGCAGCAGCCAGAGGTTGTGACCGTCGGAAATGGCAGCGGCTGTGAGCTGTCGCTGGCGGACGGTGCTGCCGCTGCAGACCGGTTCAAGGATGACGACGGGTGCCAGCTGCAGTTGTTGCAGGACGGCGGGTGCGGTGGTGTCGTCGAGAGTTCCGGCGGCGCTGGCGGGTTCGGCTGTCAGCCCCGTGTTGTGGCCGCCTGGGTTGTCGGAGGCCGGTGGTGTGGTGCTGCTGTTGTCATCCTGCGGGGAGTCGAACAGGGAGGGTGTGCGGCGTGTGGTTTTGGGGCTGGCTGGTGCCTGGGTGGCGGCGGTGTTGCCGGGGGAATCGCCGGCAGCGGCGGCGAGCTTTTTCATTTGAGCGGTGTAGCCGCGGAAGCCCATGTCCTGGAAGAACGGCAGCAGGGTGTTGTGATCGGGGGGTGAGATGCGTGCGGCGGTGAAGTCGATCTGCAGTGGCAGATCCTGGCGGAGTGTGACGAGCTGGCGACTGATGTATGCCAGTTCGCGACCTTCGGTCAGGTTTTTTTGCAGGGCTTTGCCGCCGGCGGAGGGAATGTTTTCGAAGACGGCGTCGAGGGTCTGGAAGGTGGCCAGCAGTGTGGTGGCGGTTTTGGGTCCGACCTTGGGGACTCCGGGTACATTGTCGACGGAGTCACCGACGAGTGACTGGAAGTCGATGACCTGATCGGGGCGGATGCCCCAGTCCTGGAGGAGGGAGTCTGCGTCGTAGAATTCGTTGCGTCGGCAGTTGAACATGCGGACGTGTGGTCCGAGCAGTTGTCGGTTGTCTTTGTCGGAGGAGACGATGACGACGTCCATGTTGAGTTCGAGAGCCTGGCGTGTGGCGGTGGCGATGATGTCATCGGCTTCCCAGCCTTCCAGTTCGATTCCGGGGATATTGAAGCCGGCTATGAGTTGTTTGATGAGCGGGATCTGGGGTTTGAGGTCGGCGGGAATTTCGGCGCGGTTGGCTTTGTACTGGGGGTAGATGAGTTCGCGGGTTCCGGGACCGGGTGAATCGAGTGCGCAGATGAGGTGTGTGGGTTGACGATCGAGAATGGCGAGCAGGTCGCGGGTGATGCCGAAGACGGCATTGGTGGGTTGTCCGCGGGTACCGGTCATGGGCGGGATGGCGTGAAAGACCTGGAACATCAGAGAAAAAGTGTCGATGAGGTACAGGCAATCGCGAGCCATGTCTGAATTCCGCCGATAGTGTTCTGATCTTGAGTTGAGCGCCGAGACGGGAACGTTTGAACAGTGTTTAGTTGGAGAAAGTGTCTTTTGGGGCTGAATTTGGTCGTTGTGAGTGCTCTCGAAACTGACAGCTTTCGTTCCGAATGGCAAATGCGGCGCGGAAGGAATTTGCATTTCCCGGCTGCTTGGGTTACCATGCTTGTCCGATTTCTGTGTGTCTCTGTTCGTCTGTCCAGTAGAAAAAACTTGGAGGGTGTTTGTGGTAAAGCTGCGTTTGCGTGATAATGAAAGTGTGAATGAGGCGGTGCGTCGGTTTCGCAAGTTGGTTGAGCATGCCGGCGTGAAAAAGGAAATGCGCAAGCGCGAGTTTTACGAGAAGCCCAGTGACATTCGTCGGCGTGACCGTCGTCGTGCCGAGATGCGAGCTCGACGAGCCAACCAGCCACCGGAACTTGAAGTGCAGTGAGTTGGTGTCAGGGGTGATTGGTTCACAGAGATTCGGAAGGCGTTTCAGGTTGCTGTGAGCGGCTTTTGTGCTGGTGTCACAGCCAATGGGACGTCTGGAAGTAAGCCCGGGAATAGACTGTCAGCCCACCACGGCTGCAGGTCTGGCCTGGGCTTTTTTTGTTGGCTGCTGGTTGAGCCTGGTCGGTTTTCGGTTTTCTGTATGGCGAGCCGCGGACGGGAGTCCGCGGGTGTGTGTTTGTGTGTTTGTGTGGGTGGTGGGTTTGGGGACGGGGGAGCGACAACGATGTCAGACGTGATCCTGCAGGTCGTGGATTCTCATACGGGTGGCGAGCCGACTCGGATTATCATCAGTGGTGGTCCGGATCTGGGGACTGGTCCGTTGTCCGAGCGATTGCGGCTGTTGCGGGAGCAGCATGATGGTTATCGATCGGCCGTGATCAATGAGCCTCGTGGTTCTGACGTGCTGGTGGGGGGCTTGTTGTGTGAGCCTTATGACCGCAGCTGTGATGTGGGGATTTTATTCTTCAACAACGCGGGTTATCTTCACATGTGCGGGCACGGGACGATTGGGTTGATGTCGACGCTGTACTGGCTGGGTCGAGTGCGTCCCGGAGTGACTCGCGTGGAGACTCCTGTGGGCATCGTCGAGGCGGAGCTGCTGGATGCGAATCGGGTGCGTTTGCGGAACGTGCCGTCGTGGCGTTATCGCAGTGGTGTTTCGGTGGTGTTGTCGAATGGTGACGAGGTGAGTGGTGACATTGCGTGGGGCGGCAACTGGTTCTACCTGGTGACTCGACACGGCCGGGCGCTGGAGCAGCGGGAGTGGCAGGGGTTGTCGGCGTATGCTCTGGAGATCCGAGCGGCTTTGGAGCGTGCGGGGATCACGGGTGCGGGTGGCGGGTTGATTGATCATATTGAGTTGTTTGGTCCGGCGTTTTCGGGGTTGGCGGACAGTCGCAATTTTGTGATGTGTCCTGGTGGTGCTTATGACAGGTCACCCTGCGGCACGGGGACGAGTGCGAAGCTGGCGTGTCTGGCGGCGGACGGTCGATTGGCAGCGGGGGCGGTGTGGCGTCAGGAGAGTATTGTGGGGAGTGTGTTTGAGGGCAGCTGGCAGCTGGCGAGTGAGTCGGAGGCGGCGGGGGCCCTGAGTGTTCTGGCTGCTGGCGAGTCGGCAGCGGGTCCGGTGGTGTTACCGACGATTACGGGATCGGCGTGGGTGACGGGCGAGTCGCGGCTGATTCTGCAGGAATCGGACCCCTTTTGCTTCGGAATTCGTTCAATCTGAGCTGCCTGTGACTGCGATCCGGGTGCCGGCGAGTAAGATATCGGGCGGATCGGCAGCATGTCTGTCGATGCAGCATCTGGTGGTCTGGTGGCGGCGTTTGTTGAGTGAAACGCGGGGTTGTCAATGAGTGGTGCTCAGCATACGGTTGTGATTGGTGGCGGCGTGATTGGTGGTTTCACGGCCTGGTATTTGGCGCAGGCCGGCCATCGTGTGACTCTGATTGAGCAGAGCCAGTTTGGGAAGCAGTGTTCGCATGGCAACTGCGGGTATGTCAGTCCCAGTCATGTGATCCCGCTGGCTCGACCGGGTCAGGTGCTGAAGGGTCTGAAGGGCATGCTGACGACTCAGACGGCCCTGCGAATCAACCCAGCGAAGCTCACCATGCTGGCTCCGTGGCTGCTGAAATTTGCCTTGCGCTGCAATTCGAAGGCGATGATGGAGGCGGGGAAGGCCTGTCATCCGCTGCTGCAGTCTTCGGCTGCGCTGTATCGCGAGGTGTTTGAGCAGCAGAATATGCTGGTGGACTGGAAGACGGACGGATTGTTGTTTGTGTTTCGGGACCAGCATGAGTTTGACGCGTATGCGGAGAGTGATGCGTGGCTGCGAAAGCATTTTGACATGCCGGCTGAGCCTTTTGCCGGGACTGCGTTGACTCAGCTGGAGCCTGCATTGAAGCCTGGTCTGGCGGGGGCGTGGCTGTATCGTTGTGACGCGCATCTGCGTCCGGGCAAGCTGATGAGCGAGCTGAAGCGGATTTTGACAGCGGCGGGTGTGCGGGTACTGGAGCAGACGGCGATGAAGTCGTTTGCGGGTGGCAATGGCCGAGCGGTGGCGGTGGAGACGACGGGAGAGACTTTGACGGCGGACAACTTTGTGGTGGCCGTCGGCGCGTGGGCTCCGCTGTTGCAGCAGTCTTTGGGTGTGAAGCTGCCGATTCAGCCGGGCAAGGGGTATTCGATCACGATGGCGCGACCGAAGCTGTGTCCGAAGTATCCGATGATTCTGGAGGAGTGTCACGTCGCGATTACTCCTTTTGAAGAAGGCTATCGGGTGGGCAGTACGATGGAGTTTTCGGGGTATGACACCAGTTTGAATCGGGCGCGTCTGAATTATCTGCGTTCGGGTGCAGCCGAGTATTTGCATGAGCCGACGGCGGAGCCTGTTGAGGAGGAGTGGTATGGCTGGCGTCCGATGACAGCGGACGGAATTCCGTACATTGACCGTTCACCGCGATTCGGCAACGTGTGGATTGCGGCTGGTCACAGCATGCTGGGGATCTCGATGGGCACGGGGACCGGGAAGCTGGTTGCGGAGCTGATCACCGGGGCGAAGCCGCACGTGGATCCGGCGTTGTACCGGATTGGGCGGTAGGCGGCTGTTTTGGCCTCGGATTGCGGGGTGTTTTTCGCCACGGATGCGGGGTGTTTTTCGCCACGGATGAACACGGATTTTCACGGATGAAACGCAGGCGGGCGATTTGTATTTTTGAGCGGTGAAGTGCACCGGCACCCCTCGCCCCTGGAAGGGGAGAGGGGACGGGGGTGAGGGGTGCAACCCCCTGCTGCGGCCCTCCCCGTAGCTCGGGCTTTAGCCCGAGTTCTGCCCTGCTAAGCCGCGTGTGAGTGGTGTTTTTTAAACCACAGAGAACACAGAGTTCACAGAGTTGGCGGTTGATATGCACAGCAGCGGTGTGTGGCTTTGTCGGCGAGCTGCGGTGTCGTGTTTTTGGGGTGGTGTTCCCCCTCACCCCCGACCCCTCTCCCCCGATGGGGGCGAGGGGAGGATTTTGTGTTTTTG
>SXXK01000152.1 GCA_005791255.1 Planctomyces sp. | reverse complement strand
TCTCACCTCGTCGGAGACGACCGCCTCAGCCGCCTCGGCCTCAGACACAACAGCAGACTCGGCCTCAGACACAACAGCAGACTCGGCCTCAGACACAACAGCAGACTCGGCACCCGCAGCAAAAATCCCCTCCCCAAAATCCACCCCTCCAACAGCCTCCGACACACTGCTGCTCTCCGCCAGCTGCACAGCCTCCGCCTCCGACAGCGGCGGCAGCGAAGCTGACAGCCAACGCGACTGAGCACTGCCGGCATGCGTCTCAATGGCGTACAACAGTTCAAGCGCTGCCCGCTCCGCTGCTCGCGATCGAAACAAAACTTCGTCCGTACCCTCCCCCGATATCACACTGCGACGAGGTGGCGGTGGCTCAAGCGTCAGAAAACCGCCCGCCTCCAGAGTCATCAGCATGCGAGTCACCTCACGCATCGACTCCTCCTTCGCCACCGGATCCAGCAGTCGCTGACGAATCGCATCCTGCACCGTCTGCACCGTGCCCGTACGGCGAATCAGCCACGCCAGCAGCCGCCACGGAAATCGGCCGCGACTGGCCAGCCGACCCGGCGGTGCATCCCGCAGCGACAGAAACTGACGCTCCGACCAGTACTGCATACCCTCACGACGCTTCGGCATCTTCTTCTTCAGATTCTTCTTCGCCCGAATCAGCATCGGATCCTTCGTATCCTCCGGAATCTGATCATACTTCTCCTGCCACTTGTGCAGCCGCACATCATCCTCATGGGCCACCGCAAACACGTACCCCCGATCGTCATACTGCGGACGACCAGCCCGACCAAACATCTGATGCGCTGAACTTGCGTCAATCAGCTTCATCCCTCCCGGAGGCCCCTTCAGCAGCGATGTCATCACCACAGAACGAGCGGGCAGGTTGATGCCCGCTGCCAGAGTCTCCGTACACACACACAGCGTCAGCAGCTTCTTCTGAAACAGTGATTCCACCACCCGCCGATACCGCGGCAGCAGTCCCGCATGATGCCGACCAATCCCACGCAACAGAAACTGTCGCAGCTTCCCGCCAGCACCCACAGACCAGTCATGACGATCCAGCTCTTCCAGAATCAGCCGCTGCTGCCCCGCCGCCAGCAGATCCTTGCCACGCATCTGCTCTGCCACACTCCAGCACTCGTTCCTGTTGAAACAGAAGACCAGCGCCGGAGTATACCGGGACGTCTCATCACCCGACGTCATCTGCTGCAGGTGGTCCGGCAAAAACTCGTCCGTCACCCAGCGAAAATCCAGCGGAACTCGCCGCTCCTGACTCTGCAGCAAACGCAGACGACGACCATGATCACGCGCCAGCCAGACCACAAAATCCGTCGCATTCCCCACAGTCGCACTGATCAGCAGCAAACGACAATGCCGCGGCAGCATCCCCAGACTCAGCTCCCACACAATCCCCCGCTCCGGATCGTTGAAGCTGTGAAATTCATCCATCACCACTGCCGACACGTCGTCAAACGACTCCTCCTGCGGATCCAGCAGACGATTCAGCAAAATCTCAGCCACCACCACCAGAATCGGAGCCTTCACGTTCTCACGACGATTGCCCGTCACCAGACCTATGCTCTCCTCCGAAAATCCCCACCGCACCGCCGATTCCCGCAGCTCCCGATACTTCTGCTCAGATAAGGCAATCAGCGGAGTCGTGTAATACGCCCGCCGACCCGTCATCAAAGCCTGATACAGCGCCGTCTCCGCAATCACCGTCTTGCCGGTGCCCGTAGGAGCACACACAAGAATCCCGTCCTCAGACTCAAACCAGCTGAAAATTGCCTGCTCCTGAAACGGATACGGCGGCCATGGCAACTGCTCAAGATACCGCAGTGCAATGTCCTCATTCGTCAAAGGCTGTGACGCCATCTGCAATACCCCGTAATTTTCAGGATTGTCCGCGAGCACCAAATCCACACCACAGTCGACTCTGTATCAGCAGATCAATCTGAAAACCCCTCTGCCGCCGCTGCCCGCCGGCCACGAAGGCCGAAATACCGCATCCGGAAACTCCGGAACCAGATTCCCAAACTCTGACACCAATTCGACTTCCAGTCAATCTTCCCGCTCACGCTCTGATCACCCCAGACAATCCCAACAATCAGCAAAATCAGAACAGACAAAACAACTTCAGTCACTCCTGCCACACTCACCAACAGGCGAGACACCGCTGAAATCCAGCGCACACCGATTGATTCCTCAGCCAACTGCAGGTAAGAAATACCTGCGTTCGGGAAACTCATCGCTCCTCCCAACTTTCTCACACTCAATCCCAGCAGAATCCGCCCCATGGCCGCCAGCGAAATTCGCTCCGTTTCAGCCACCGCTATCCCGCTCCTGCTGGATGACATCGATACCGATCGCATCATCCCCGCCCGCTTCCTCCGCTGCGTCACCTTCGATGGACTCGGGGAACACGCCTTCGAAGATGATCGCCGACAGGATCCACACCACCCATTCGACCAGCCCCGCTTCCAGAAAGCCGGTATCCTGCTGGCCGGTCGCAATTTCGGCTGCGGTTCCTCCCGCGAACACGCCCCACAGTCGCTCATGCGCTGGGGTATCCGCGCCATCATCGCCGAATCCTTCGCCGAGATCTTCTTCGGCAACTGCAACTCACTCGGTATCCCCGCGGTTAAAGCCTCACGCAGCGACCTCGAAACTCTCGCAGCCACAGTCGAACAAAACCCGACCACACAAATCACCGTTGACCTAGTCAGCCTCACCGCCTCAGCCGAAAATATCGCAATCCCTGTCACTCTCGCGGAAAGTGCACGCGATGCACTCGTCACAGGACAGTGGGATTACCTCGGCCGACTGCTCAGCGCCGCTGACCAGGTCACTCAGCACGCACAAAACATCCCCTACATCAGCGGATTCAAAGCCTGAACCGTCAGCCGGCACTGCAACCCCGGCAACGCAGCCATCCCGCAAGGGTGCCAGGCAGACGTGATTTTCCACGCGTTTCAAACGCAGAGCGCAGATCACGGGCTGGAAAGCCCGAACTACGAAAACTGCCACCCGCGGACTCCCGTCCGCGGCTCGCCTGCAAATCGCCCCTCGCCTCCGCAGGGGGCATTGCTGTCTACACAAACCGGCATATCCTGTTAGAATGCGGAAATGCAAAGGATTGCCATCAAAACGTGTCTCGAGCCCCGCCTCCATAGACGTTACCTGACGCTGCTGCGTGCGCACATGCGAAATGCCCCAAAACTCGCATCTGGTATCGCCAGCTTGCCAGCCCCCACTTCGTCATTCGCCGCGACGCAGGCTGCCTGGAGGTTTCTGAATAACGAGCGTGTCACACTGGCGACGCTGGCGGAGCCAATTCGATCCGCTGGTGTTCAAGGCTGTGCCAGCACCAAATCCCCGTTTTGCATACTTGTTCACGACTGGTGTAAAATCACCTACGAGCGAACAAAAGACAAGGTGGATTTGACGCAGTTGACGCACCAGACTGATATTGGCCATGAACTGACAACGGCCCTGCTGGTGAATGCGGACAATGGCGCGCCCATTGCGCCCATGGAAATGCACCTGAAAACGGCCACCGGGGTTTTAAGTACTCGGGATCCCGCGCCGGAGGATGTCACGCATCTGGACCAGGTGCTGCCCACCATGGAGGCCAGCAAGACATGGGGCCTTCATAAGCCTTGCCTGCATGTGATTGATCGAGAGGCTGATTCCGTTGATCATTACCGAACATGGAACGCGGCGGGGCACTTATTTTTAGTACGTGCAGACGACCGGCGTGTGCGTTGGGACAACAGTTCGTACCTGCTGAGTGACCTGGCAGCAAAGTTTCGGAATCAGAATCAACTGAAGTGCGTCGGAGACGCAAATTTTCATGGAAAGCCCGCGAAATTGTGGGTGGTGGAAACGCGTGTGGTTTTGGATCGGCCTGCGAAGAAAAGCGTCGGCGGGGTCAAGAGCCAGAAGCCCGGAGAGCCAATCGAATTGCGTTTTATTGTCGTGGAAGTGCGGGACGAATTCGGTGTTCGTCTTGGTGATTGGATGCTGCTGTCAAATCTGGGCGAAGAAACAGCGAGTACGGAACACCTGGCACGCTGTTATTACTGGCGGTGGAGAATCGAGAGTTTCTTCAAATGGCTGAAGAGTCATGGCCACCAAATGGAGCACTGGGGTCAGCATGCCGGTCTATCAATTGCAAGACGTCTGCTGATTGCATCCATGGCTTGCGTGCTGGTCTGGGGGCTGATGGAAGACGATTCAGCTGAGTCGACGGCATTCAAGAATGTACTGATTCGCCTGAGTGGTCGCCAGATGAAGCGGTCGAAACCCTACACAGCGCCTGCGCTGCTTGCCGGGGTACACATCTTATTATCAACGTTGGCGACCCTCGAGCAAATCCCGTTATCGAAGCTAAAGCAGATGGCAGAACTCCTGCCTTCTCTTGAATTCGGGTGATGTGTAGACACCAATGCCCCCGTTCCGGGGGCGAGGGGAGGATTTTGTGTTTTTCAGCTGCAGTGGAAATCACGCATAGCACCCCTCGCCCCTGGAAGGGGCGAGGGGAGGATTGAGAGTTGTCACTAAGACTCACCCTGGCGTTTACCTTCGCGGATTCGCGTGAGGCCTTGACCTGCTGATCGCTGATGGGCCGACCGCCTGGCTGGCGACGGGCGGGCCCACGTTGCGATTTTTTCCCGCTACACTACACATAACCATGCCGCGGGCCGCCGGGGGCGCCCAGCTGCTCGACTCGACGCACGATCGCCGGATCCGATACCAACGGCGGTGCCATGTGCGGCTTGATTCGCGCATCTATCACCAGCGGACCTCGACAGCCCCAGTGCTTGCTGTCCGTAAATGACTCGATGCCGTACAGGTCCGCTGCTGGATTGCTGCGAGTGAACGTGACCCACAGCCAGTTCCGCAGTGATTCGGCACAGAACCCACTGTCCTCGGTCAGCACAATCAGCGGCCACTCAGGCCCCCAGCCCGCGGCAGTCTGCTCACGACAGAAACGTTCGGGAACGCCGTCCGAGGCGTTGGGCTGACCGCCATGCCGCGGGGCCGACACCGCCAGAACCCCAGGCATCACCACCGCCGGATTGCTGAATCCGGCAGGCAGCGACAGATCGCTCGGCAGCACTGTTCCCAGGCTGCGACGCACTGCTCCACAGGCCGCGACAACAACTTTCGAACCGGAATTCAGTCCGGTGCCGGTGTAATCCAGAGTGTCGATGGTGGTGCAGGTCTGGAAGTGCAGGTCGCGCGTCCAGTCGACTCGTTCCAGAATGTGCCCGAAGAATGCCGGGATGTCGTGAATGTCCAGATCCGGCCGATCTTCCCTCGCCGTAATCCACAGGTATTTGGCCAGTGACAGTTGTCCCTGCCCCAGAATGGCATTGGCATTGGTCAGCAGCTCCTGCGGCCGGC
>SXXK01000151.1 GCA_005791255.1 Planctomyces sp. | reverse complement strand
GGTTATACGGGATCCGTTGGTGAGAATCTGTCGTGGGGTGGATCGACGGAGGAGATTGATCAGCTGGAGCAGGTGTATGACCGTCATCTGAATTTGTGGCGCAGCAGTGTGCATCGTCGCAACATGCTGGATGCGACGTGGGATGAGATCGGCGTGGGTGTGCGGTATGGTCGGTATGAAAGTGGTCCGACATACAACGCATCGATGGCCGTGACGGACTTTGGCCGTATCAACTCCAAGCCTTTCATTACGGGTGTGGTGTTCGGCGATCTGGACGCAGACAATTTTTACGATCCGGGTGAGAGTGTGCGTGCGGGCACGGTCGCCGCAAGAAATCTCGGTTCCGGCGAAGTGGTGGTCACGGACATTGGGAATTCCGGCGGGTATGCTCTGGCTGTGAATCCGGGCTCGTGGCTGGTATCGGCGGAGTATCTTCTGGACGGTGTGATCGCGCAGCAGGTGCATCAGGTGGATGTTGGTGGATTGAATGTGAAGGTGGATTTCAACAGTCAGGATGTGCAGCCGATTCAACTGACGCTGACAACCAGCAGTGCTGTGATCAACGAGCGCGGGGCTGGCGATTCGGTGTCATTGACGGCGACGCGTGCATTTCCGATTGGTCATGCGGTAACGATTCAGTTGTTCAACAGTAATTCCTCGGAGGCTGTTCTGTCGACATCGGTAACGATTCCTGCCGGTGCGAAGAGTGCTTCGGTGACGATGCAGGCTGTGGCTGACAACGTGGTGGACGGTACGACATCGCTGACGGTGTCCACGGCGGCCAGCGGGTATACTCAGTCATCCGTGAAGCTCAGTGTGGCGGATCGAACGGCCCCGCTGCTGCCGGCGACCGTGCAGGTGGTTGCGACCGCGCGACCGAAGTTTACGTGGAGTGCTGTAGATTCCGCGGCGACGTACACGATTCATATCGACAATGTCACGACGAAGCAGACGCGTTTTCTGGTGGTGAGCGGTCTTCGTACAACATCGTTTGTGCCGTCGATTGATTTGGGGATCGGTACTTACAATGTGTGGGTGCGAGCGGCGACGGCGACGGGGCTGCTGAGTTCGTGGAGCCCGGTGGGGGTATGGCAGACGAGGCCGGTGCCGGTGCTGCAGAAGGTGTCCGTACCGCAGCAGAACAATACTCTGAATATCGAGTGGCTGCCGGTTCCGGGAGCTGCTTCCTATGATGTCTGGGTGGATGCACTGTCAACCGGGGTGAAGCAGTATTATCGCAACATGAATGTGACGGGGACGACGATTTCCGTGACGAAGGTGCCGGTTGGTCGATATCAGGTGTGGGTGCGAGCGAAGAACGCGGCTGGTGAGCAGACGGGCTGGTGTATTCCGGGGAACATGCTGGTGACGTATGTCGTGACTGGTGTGGGGGTGCGAGCGGGTGACTTTACATCGGTGGCCGAGCTGCGGTGGGATCGATTGTCCGGTGCGGTGGCGTATGACGTTTGGATTGATGATCGAGCCACGGGAGCGACCCAGATCCTGCGAAACACGAGGGTTTCGGGAACCTCGCTGTTGCTCTCGTCGCTGGAACCTTCATCTTACACCGCGTGGGTGCGGGGCCGGGATCTGTCGGGGATCTGGCACGCGTGGAGTGCTCCATTCAATTTTGAGTTCAAGCAGCCGGCGGTTGTGTTGCGACCACTGGCGACCACGAGGGAGCGTACTCCGGTGGTGACGTGGACGACAGTTGCCGGGGCGAATTCCTATCAGGCTCGTTTGATGAATTCGGACGGAGATGTGCTGGCATCTGCCACATCGCTGGCCGGGACCAGCTGGACTCCGTCTGCGACGTTGGTTGCCGGTGACTATCGTCTGTGGCTGAAGGCCGTGGATTTTCGTGGAAATTCGCTGACCACGGAAGAGTACGTATTCACCGTTGTTTCGGCTGACTTTGGGACGGCGGGCGACGTGGTTGCGGTGCTGCGGCCTGTGCAGCTTGAGCAGCTGACGGGAGTGCTGGAGAGTTCGATTGTGTCTTTGGGTTTGGGGCATGCAAAGGTGCAGGGGCGTGGAGGTTCCGGGTCAGCTTCTTTGCAGCAACAGGCGGACTGTGTGCAGTCAACAGTGACGAGTGCGATTGCAGCTGCTGAAGCTCCCGTGATTGAGTCGGTTCCCGGTTCGCGTGCGGCATGGCCGGGCGTGTCTGAGGACAGTCTGCTGCAGCAGGTGTTTGAGCGGGCAGCGGGCGGCGGATTTGGTGAGCAGCAGGTGTCCGTCTGATTGCAGAACGTTTCTCCGGGGTGTGGTGAGTTATTGATTTCGCGGTACGTTGTCGGCCGGCAGGCTTCCTGCCGGCCGTACGGCGGAACCTTTCCTGCGACCGTCTCCCAGCTGTTCCCGGGCAGTTTCGGCGAGTCGTCGCAGGTTTGCGGCAACCTCGGGGTATTGAGCGAGCAGGTTGGTGGATTCTGCGGGATCCTGCTGAAGATCGAACAGTGATTCTTCGATCCGGGCTGTCCTGTAACTGGCGGGGATTCCTCCGGTCGCCGCTGGGACTCCCTGCAGCGTGCGGTAATCGTGCGGGAAGTGCAGTTTCCAGCGTCCGGAGCGGATGGCCTGCAGTTCATTGCCCCAGTAGAACCAGAGTGCTTCGTGCGGTGACTGGTCGGATTCCGGTCCGACGAGCAGATTGCGGATGCTGAGACCATCGATGGGTGCTTTGGGCAGTTCGGTATTGAGCAGTTCGGCCACGGTTGGGAGGATGTCGATGGTCATCACGGGAGCTCGGCAGACGGTACCTGGCGGAATCTGAGCGGGCCAGGTCATGATGCAGGGTACGCGGCAGCCGCCGTCGAACATGGTGCCTTTGCCTTCGCGCAGTGGTGCTGCGGATCCGGCGTGGTCGCCGTAGCTGAGCCAGGGGCCATTGTCGGATGTGAAGATGATGAGTGTGTTGTCTTCGATATTGTTTTTGCGGAGTGTTTCGACGATCCGACCGACGGACCAGTCGATTTCCATCAGGACATCGGCGAAGAGGCCTTTGCCGCTGCGATTTTGAAAGCTGCTGCCGGCGAAGAGCGGCACGTGGACCATGGAGTGCGGCAGGTAGAGGAAGAAAGGTTGATTTCCGCAGCGATCGATGAAGGCGGTGGCTTTCTCGGTGCAGAGTCGGGTGAGTTCGGTCTGATCGGCGGCGGAAACTGCGGGATTGATGATGGTGTTATTTTCGATCAGCGGCAGGTGCGGCCAGCGTTTCAGTCGTTCTTCCATCGGCAGTTGTCGTACTTCCGGATGGAAGGGCCACATGTCGTTGCTGTAGGGCAGACCGAAGTATTGATCGAAGCCGTGCTGGAGAGGCAGGAAGGGGAGATGGTGTCCGAGGTGCCATTTGCCGAAGCAGGCGGTGGCGTAGTTTTTTTGTCGGCAGATTTCCGCGAGTGTGGTTTCGTCCGGGTTGATACCGATGCGGCTTTGCGGTCCGAGGGCTCCCTGGATACCGACTCGGACGTTGTAGCAGCCGGTCAGCAGGGCGGTCCGCGAAGCAGAACAGACGGCCTGAGCGACGT
>SXXK01000150.1 GCA_005791255.1 Planctomyces sp. | reverse complement strand
GCAAATCACGCAGTTGCCGATCATCCACCTCCGAGGGCGCACCCGTCAGCATGTCCGCGGCCTTCTGAGTCTTCGGAAAGGCGATCACCTCCCGAATGTTGTCGTTGCCGGCCAGCAGCATCACCCAGCGGTCCAGACCCAGAGCAATCCCGGCGTGCGGCGGAGCTCCAAAGCGGAGAGCCTCCAGGAGAAAGCCAAACCGACGCTCCGCCTCCTCCGAATTGATCTTCAGCAGATCAAACACCATCTGCTGAATCTCGGAATCATGAATTCGCACACTGCCGCTGGCCGCCTCGTAGCCGTTCACCACAAGGTCATAGCTATCCGCCCGCACCTTCCCCGGGTCCGTCTTCAAATACTCCGCGTCATCAGGATTCGGCTGACAGAAAGGATGATGCTCAGCATCAAATCGCCCCTCCTCCGCATTCCATGTCAGCAGCGGAAAATCCACGACCCACAGACAACTGAAGGATGCCGGATCATACAGCTGCTGCTCACGGCCAATCCGGTTTCGCAGCGCCGCGAGGGCAGCACAGGTCACCTTCCAGGTGTCCGCCACAAACAGCAGCAGGTCACCATCCTGACCGTCCATCCGACTGATGATCGTCTGCTGCTGCTCGTCCGTAAAGAATTTGGCGATCGATGATTCCAGCCGACCACCGGCCACCTTCATCCAGGCCAGCCCCTTCGCACCGTATTCACCCACAAAATTCTTCAGCTCCACGTCCAGCAGGCGTCGGCTGTACTTTTCAGCACCGTTCTTCACGTTCAGGCCGCGAATAAAACCACCCGAACTCACGACGCCGCGGAACACACTGAACTCGCTGCCCGCAGCAATGTCCGTGATGTCGCTGATCTCCATCCCAAATCGCATGTCCGGCTTGTCATTGCCAAACCGCGCCATCACGTCGTGATATGTGTAACGAGGCAGTGGCACTGGCACCTCAATGCCACGCACCTTCTTCATCACCGTTGATACCAGCCCGTCAATCGTTTCCAAAATGTCGTTCCGCTGCACAAACGACATCTCAACGTCAATCTGAGTAAACTCGGGCTGCCGGTCCGCTCGCAAATCCTCGTCACGAAAGCAGCGAGCAATCTGGTAGTAGCGGTCAAAACCCGACACCATCAGAATCTGCTTGTAAATCTGCGGTGACTGCGGCAATGCATAAAAACTGCCGTGATGCACGCGGCTGGGTACGAGATAGTCGCGGGCGCCTTCAGGTGTACTGCGGCCCAGCATCGGAGTTTCAATTTCGAGGAAATTGCGATCGTTGAAATACTCGCGCACCGCCTGAGTCAGGTCGTGACGCAGCTGGATGTTCCGCTGCAGCTCGGGGCGACGCAGGTCCAGAAAACGATGCTTCAGCCGCAGTTCCTCATTCGGCAGCTCGCCCCCCTCGATTTCAAACGGCGGAGTCTTGCTGCGGGACAGCAGGGTCAGCTGTTTGACCCGCACCTCAATCTCACCGGTCGCCAGCTTCGGGTTCGTCATCCCGTCCCCGCGGTAACGCACCTCACCCTCGACACGAATCACGTCCTCACGCCGCAGCCGCCGAGCCAGCGAATCGATCCGAGTATCCTCGTCGGTGTTGAAAGTCACCTGAGTCTTGCCGTAGCGATCACGAAGGTCCACAAACACCAGTTCGCGACCCTGCTCACGATAACTGTGAACCCAGCCCGCCAGCACTACCGACTGACCGGCCTGAGCCCTGCGAAGTTCGCCGCATGTATGAGTTCTGAGCACTGCTGAGGAATCCGAATGACAGAGGAAACAGAGGTCCGAGCGCACTGTAAGCACCCCCGGACCGGGAATAGGCGACTGCAGTATAGAGGGCCACGCGGTTCCGGAAAAGAACGGTTCTGTGTCCAGCGTCAAAATCTCGCCGGGGCTGAGTCGTCCCGGGCACCCGCGACTCCTCGACACCGCAGGGCAGACTCAATACCGGCCACTGCCGATTTTCCCGGATCAGCCAGTTCCCCCAAATCGCACGCAACAGCACTGGAAATCCCGCGATTTTCGCACAGAATTGAGCCGAAACTGGCCATGCATCAGGCTCCCTGCCGAATCCTGCGCCAGATAGCCGCTCCTGTTTCCCCGGAAGTACTGCTCATGAACCTGCAGATTCTGCCCTCCGCAGCCAGCCAGATCCCCGTTCAGGATCCCCCGGCTGAAGATCCGCTGGATCTGATGGAAGAAATCGACGCCCTGAAAAAGGAAAAAGATGTCACTATCCTCGCGCACTTCTACGTCGACGGGGACATCCAGGACATCGCTGATTTCACCGGCGACAGCCTGAAACTGGCTCGCGATGCCACCCGCGTGTCCACTTCCGCAATTCTCTTCGCCGGAGTCCATTTCATGGGCGAATCCGCGAAGATCATGAATCCGCAGAAAAAAGTGCTGATTCCCGATCTGCACGCAGGATGCTCTCTGGCAGACAGCTGCCCGCCCGATCAATTGGCTGCCTTCCAGCAGCAGCTCAGAGAAAATGGCCGCAACTTCCACACCGTCGCCTACATCAACACCTCAGCCGCCGTCAAAAGCCTCGTGGACTGGATCGTCACCAGCGGAAATGCTCGCGAAATCATTGATCGCGTCCCCGCTGACAAAGAAATTCTGTTCGTCCCCGATCAGCACCTCGGTCGCTACCTCATGGAAGTCACCGGTCGACGCATGATCCTGTGGCCCGGGGCCTGCATGGTGCACGAAGTTTTCAGTATTCAGGATCTGATCCGCATCCGTCGCCAAAACCCCGGCTGCCTGGTCATGGCACACCCGGAATGCCCCCAGAACATTCTCGAAATCTCCGACGTCATCGGGGGGACCGAGAAAATGCGGCAGTTCGTCATGCAGCGACAGCAGCCCACCACGTTTCTGGTGGCGACCGAAGCCACCATGATCCACCCGCTGCAGAAAGCCGCACCGTGGCACACCTTCATTCCAGTGCCCGGCATCATCGCCTCCAGCGGCGAAACCTGCGCCTGCAACCGCTGCCCCCACATGGCCCGCAACACTCTGCAGAAAATTCGTGACTGCCTGAAAACCGGCGGCCCTGAAATTGTCTGGCAGGACTACTTCAGCAAGGCTCGCGAAGTCCTTGACCGCAGCCTGCTGCAGTAAAGCAGCGGAAAAAAACGAGTCAGATCGCCGCTCGGACACACCCCGCCCCCGGCCTCGCCCACCGGCAGAAAGGCACGTTTTTTCGCCGCCTCACCCATCGCGGATACGGCTGGATGTTTCCCGGATGGTGGTGCGAGAACGTTTTGAGTTCCGTGGCGGCGTTTTTTCTGTACGCGTAAATCGTTGCTCTGATTGCAGTTGTGGCTTTGACAAAGGTTTGACAATCGGATGACCCCTGCCACACAGGCTGCTCTTGTGAGTCGTCGATAGGCAACCTAATCTGAACCTGCAGTCTTCTTCCGGCATTAGCGGACCCCTTTCAAATCCGTCAGGGAATTGTCCGCTGTTTCAGTGTGCGGTGGAACTGCATCAGATGCAGGCAAAACATCACATGAGCGCAATTGATCTGGTAAGACGCAGTGCCGTACCGCAGCCGGCCGTTCCAATCGACCAAACCCCAGGCTCGCTGACTCCGGCTGAAGTTCGTCGGCTCAAATATCAGGCGGAAACCGATACTCTGGTGGCCGCTTTTCAGCGCGATCAGCTCAGCACGAAGAACATTGACTGGGTGGTGACCCTGTTTCTTGTGGGTGTCCACGTGGGGGCATTGTTTGCATTCGTGCCGGCTCTGTTCAGCTGGTCCGGGCTCGCCATTTGTCTGGCTTTGCACTGGGCCACCTGCAGCATCGGCATCTGCCTTGGCTTTCATCGCTATCTGGCTCACAAGTCCATGAAGCTGAAGGCACCTGCGGAATTTGTGTGCATGATGTTCGGTTGTCTGTCCGGCGAAGGTTCACCGCTGACCTGGGCTGCCACTCACCGTTTGCATCACCAGAAGTCAGATCAGGAAGGCGACCCGCATTCTCCGGTTCGCGAAGACGGCTGGTGGGGTCACATTCTGTGGCTGTTCCCCAAACGCTCGACGGAAGCTTCGCAGCTGCTGATGAAGCGTTATGTGCCCGAACTGGTACAGCGCCCGGTGATGCAGTTTTTCGAGAAAACATTTGCACTCTGGCTGTGGGGTGGTGGCGTGGCCCTGCTGGCGGCTGGCTGGGCCGCTGGTGGCTGGCAGCTGGGACTGTCATGGCTGGTCTGGGGCATGTGTGTTCGGATGGTGGCTGCTTATCACAGCACATGGTTTGTCAATTCGGCCACGCATCTGTGGGGCTACCGTAACTATGACACCCGTGATGCCTCACGCAATCTCTGGTGGGTCGCGATCCTCGCCTACGGCGAAGGCTGGCACAACAACCATCATGCTCACCCGGCTGTGGCCCCTGCCGGCCACAAGTGGTGGGAGTTTGACATTACGTGGTGGTCCATTCGACTGCTCCGCAGCATTGGACAGGCCTACGACGTGAAGGACAAACTGCCTGTTGGCCGTTCTGCTGACGAGACGGACATGGCCGAGATCGAAAAAATCGAGACTGTTGCTGCGTGAATTACGCCGCAGTCGACCCCTGAAAACTGCTTTTGCCCGCCAGCCAGTCGCTGGCGGGCTTTTTCGTGATTCTCGCCGCAACAGTCGAACCGGTCTCCGCTTGCAACTGTCTGCCTCAGGCAGGATAATTCTCCCGCAGT
>SXXK01000149.1 GCA_005791255.1 Planctomyces sp. | reverse complement strand
TCGTCGACGCACAGAAACTTAACCAGGAAGCACGCATTCAGTCCACCATCTGGTTCTCTGAGCTGCAGGCCTGGACCAGAACCAACTGCCGCCCCAACGGCAGACTCAATCACCCCGTCAGCATCCCCAACAAACTCTCCCCGGCACTCGAACAACTGTCCCTCGAAATTCGCGAAAAAGCCGAAAAACAGGTCAGTGAATCCTCCCAGGTCGAACTCACCGCCGCCGCAGACCGCTGCCAGATCCTCGCCAGCCAGCTCAACTCCTGGGCCACTCAGTCCATCGAACGCTCCGGCTACTGGGTCGAAGCCACCGGAAAACTTCAGCAACGACTCACACTCGCCAGCGCACCCATCGAAGTCGGTGGCATCCTCCGTGATGAACTCTACAACAAAATTCCGTCCGTCATCATGGCCAGCGCAACACTCGCCACAGGACAAAAAGACTTCCAGTTCTTCCGCTCCCGCATCGGACTCACCGGCGGCAGCGAAATCCGACTCGGCAGCCCCTTCAACTACCGGCAGCAGGCACGACTGATCCTCGCCACCAACATGCCCGATCCCGCAGCCGATCCACGCAACTTCGAAATGCAGGCCTGCGAACGCATCAAACGACACGTCGGCGAAACTCACGGACGCGCCTTCGTCCTGTTCACCAGCTACGCCATGATGCAAAACTGCGCCGAACGACTCACCGGCTGGCTCGCCTCACAAAACCTCACCCTCTACTGCCAGGGAAAAGGTCTCCCCAGATCCGCGATGCTTGACAAATTCAAAGCCGACGAACGCGCAGTCCTGTTCGGAACAGACAGCTTCTGGCAGGGCATCAACGTTCCCGGTGAAGCCCTGCAGAATGTCATCATCCCCAAACTCCCCTTCAGCGTACCCGATCACCCGCTCCTCGAAGCACGACTTGACGCCATCCGAGAACGCGGCGGCAACCCCTTCCGCGATTACCAGACACCCGAGGCCATCATCAAACTCAAACAGGGCTTCGGACGACTGATCCGACACAGAAATGATACAGGGCGAGTCGTCATACTGGATCCACGCATGCTCACAAAACCCTACGGGCGACTGTTCCTCGAAAGCCTGCCCAACTGCCAGCTCGAAATCGATAACGGACAGACCATCCGACCCGCCGAACGACCCTGACCGTCGTTCATTCCTCGCCCCCCATCGCCGCTCGCACCTCCGACACAATCTCCGCCAGCTCCAGTCGACCACCATACAGTTTCAGCGCAGCCTCCAGAGCACCCCGCAACTGCCGCTTCTCCGATTCCTCGCCCGACGCCACCCACTGCCGCAGCAACTCCCGCAGCACCAGCTCCGCACCCCGCCCGTCAAGCTCCGATTCCCAGCCCGCCACAGTCTCCGCAACATGCTGCTGCAAATAACTGCCACCACGCAGTCGCTCCAAAATCCTCAGCACCGCCGCCAGCTCGGCCACCGCCCCGGCACCATCCCCCGACTCCCGCATCACATACGCACGCCGAATCAGTCGCCGCAGCTCGTCATCCACAGCTGACACACCGGACTCCACTCCACGCTCCTGCTCCTGACCCAGTGATCGCACAAACTCATAGTCATCCACCTGCCGCCGCAATTCCCGCACTCGCTCGGAATCCACATCAGACACCCCACCCGCAGACAACCGCTCCTGCAATGGTTTCAGGACATCGTCCCGCACACTCAGCCACGCCGACCCCGGCTCGCCCCGCAGGATCCGCTCCGCCTCACCCAGCCGCGCCGCATCCGTCGGCACATTCCGACGACCACTCATCCACCAACCAAATCCAATCAACAGCCCCAGCAAACACAGCAACACCCATGTGTTGTCCAAAACAGCACTCACACCACCCGATCGACGCCGCTGATTCTCAGCACGCAGCAGATTCCGCACCGTCGTCGCTGTCCCCGCCACCCCCGCTCCCGCAGCACCCACGCCGCCGACGCCAGCAACACCCGCCACTGCTCCGCCAGGCCGCACCACCGTCTCAGATTCCAGCTGACGCTCCACAAACTCCGCTTTCGCCAGCACCTGCTCCAGACGACGCAGCACCACCAGCGCATCCGGCGGACGCCGCCCCGGATCCTTCTCCAGCAACTGACACACCAGCTCCTCCAGACCCGCTGGCATATCAGGAGCATACCGGGAAGGCAGGTCAAACTGACCAAACTGCTGCTTCCGCAACAGCTCCGCCGTCGTCTCACCCGTAAATGGCGGACGTCCCGTCAGCATCGTGTACATCACCGCCCCCAGAGCATACAAGTCGCTCCGCGGAGTACATCGCTGGCCCCGAGCCTGCTCCGGGGACATGTAATCGGCTGTCCCCACGATCCCGCCAATGCGAGTCAGCCGCTCGGCCGCAAACACGCTGGCCACACCAAAATCCGTCAGCTTCAGCTGACCGTCCGCTGCCACCATCAGATTGCCAGGCTTCAGATCCCGATGCACAATCCCGGCGTCATGAGCCGCCTTCAGCGCCCCCGCCAGCTGCTGCGTACGCTCCACAACCTCACGCCACGGCAGACGACGACGCGACTGAATGTCGGCCGTCAGCGTCACACCGTCCACATACTCCATCGCGTAATACAGCAATCCCTCGTCCGATACACCGTCCCCGTACAAACTCACAATGTTCCGGTGCGACAACTTCCGCAAAGCCGCAATCTCACGGCTGAATCTCTGCTCAAATCCCTCCTCGCGAGCCATCGAAGCCGGCAGCACCTTGACCGCAGCCCGCTCACCCGTCTCTGCATGGACCCCGAGATACACGTTCCCCATCCCGCCGGCGCCGATCCGACGCTCAATCTGCCAGGGCCCCAGCCGCTCCGGATGCATGCGCCCCCCCCCAATCCCGCACCGCTCGAACCCAGCCGCACCCACACTCAGCGAACACCCGCCACAGAGGCCGTTCGAGGTATCCGGAGCACCTTGCCGGGTACCAGCTGATTCGGATTACTCATCCGATCCCGGTTCGCCTCGTAAATCAAAGAATAACGCCCCTGAGCACCCAGGGTGCGCTCCGCAATCCCCGACAGAGTGTCCCCGTACTTCACCGTATACTCGTCAAACTCCAGCGGTGGCTGAAACCCCGCTGATTCCGCAACCGCAGGCTCAACCGCCTCCGGTACACCCTCCAGGTCTTCCGGACCACTGTCGAAAACAGGCTCCTCCGGAATTGCCGGGGACACAGCATCAGCAGTCGGAATTGCCGGGGACACAGCAGCAACGGCTGGCAAATTTCCCGGCCTCGCCGCCGTCACCGGCCTGGCCGCGGCAGCCACGCTGGTACCGTGTGCAGGAGCCACCCGACGAGTCCTGAAGCCGTCAAGATTGTTCCGCCGAACCCCGCCGTCCAGAGTCTCCTCAGGAGGCATCACAGGAGCAGGCAGCGTGCGATGCCGATCATGCATGTCCTTCAGTACATCACGCATCGTCCACGCAGGCTCGGCTGATCCCCCGCCGGCCGCAGCACGCCGGTCCACATAAACCGCCACCTGACGGTCCCGCAGTCGCTGGTTCAGCAACTGCTCAAATTCACCCACCACGCCAACACCGGAATTCACTTCCGATTCCAGAGGCTCGTTCCGAAAAAACAGCGCAGCCACGATCCCGACCAGCAGGATTCCCATGGCAAAACCGATTTTTCGATCCGTCTGCATCGCACCCGTCCCAATTCAGTTCGACGCCGCACACCAGCAACGCCACACTTGAATACTTTACCCCACCTTTCCCAGAAACGTGGCAAAAAGTCCACAAAAGGCCGACACACACCCGCCAACACGAACGAAAACCGGGAAAAACAGAAAAAACCACTCAAGCCACCACAGCCCCGGCTACCCCCAACCCCCAACAACTGGCATACCGTTTGCATCCCTGTCAACAAACCGAAACACCTGCCAATGTGGCAGAAATGCGGACGGCCGGGCTGACTGCCGATTTTCACACGGCAGAGACCCGCAATGCTCCAAAAACACAGATTCCTCCGCGAGGATCCCATGACAGAAACACAAACCCAGCAGTACTCCTTCCAGGCCGAAATCAAGCAGCTGCTGCACCTGCTGTCACACTCCCTCTACCAAAATCGCGAGATCACCATTCGCGAACTCGTCTCCAACGCATCCGATGCACTCGACAAATTCCGCTACCAGTCCGTCACCACAGGGCAGGGCACTGCCGCAGGACTCGGTATCTGGCTGGAACCCGACAAAGACGCCAAAATCCTCGTGATCCGCGATAACGGGATCGGGATGACACAGCAGGAACTGATCCAGAATTTATAAGAAAGTGTTTGAGTGATATTGGAGTTATTCC
>SXXK01000148.1 GCA_005791255.1 Planctomyces sp. | reverse complement strand
GGGACACACCACTTGGGACACACCACTTGGGACACACCACTTGGGACACACCACTTGGGACACACCACTTGGGACACACCACTTGGGACACACCACTTGGGACACACCGCCGGGGACACACCACTCGGGAGACACACCAACCGGAATGCCCGACAGGGGACACACCCGCCAACGCGGGCCAGCAGCGACAAACGCTCGGGGAGTCGACAGCCAGCAACTCAACCCAACAGGGCCACCCAACACAGCCACCCAACACAGCCACCCAACACAGCCACCCAACACAGCCGCTCAACACAGCCACCCAACACAGCCGCTCAACAGGGCCGCTCAACAGGGCCACTCAACAGGGCCACTCAACAGGGCCACCCAACATCTGCCACCCAAACCGGACTCTGCCATGACACACACACACGCCGTAAATCCGCCCCGATTCCTGTTGATTTCCTGCATCACCCCGTCAAACCCAAAAAACTCACCGAATTCCCCCCAATTTCCGGTCAGTTTCTACCCACCATCGCACTCCGCAACTCCGCAAGACAAAACGCACCAACTCCCGGAATGCATTTTTCCGCCCCACATGATAAGCTTTTTCCGCACCGACTCACGGCCCCCGCCACCTTCCGGATCGCCCCACCCCCGGCGTTTCAATTGCCCCACACAGGCGCCCCAGCATGTCCCTCTCCGACTCCCGCCACGTGCAATGCAACAGCAACTCCGTCAACCTGCGACCTGCCCGCGTCACCAGCCTGCTGCTCTGCCTTCCCGGCCTGCTCAGCATGCTAGCCGCATTCCCGCTCGCTCGCGCCGATGAAATTGCCGCCTTCAACACCACCATCCAGCCCTACCTGCAGCAGTATTGCATCGAGTGCCACAACCAGCAGCAGGCGAAGGGTGAACTCAACCTCGCTCGCTTCCAAAACCCCCAGGACATCATCAGCAACTTCCGGCGCTGGCAGGCTGTGATCGAATTTGTTGAGGGAGGTGAAATGCCGCCCGCGGAATCCCGGCAGCCATCACTGGAAGAAAGCCGCGACCTCGTCAATGCCGTGCGTACCATCCTGATCTCGGAAGCTCGCAAAAATGCCGGTGATCCGGGCCTCGTGCTGCCACGCCGACTGACCAATACGGAATACGATCTGTCAGTGCAGCAACTCACTGGCATCGATATTCGCCCCACGCACGATTTTCCGCCCGATCCCGCAGCCGGCGAAGGCTTCAACAACACGGGTGAAGCCCTCAGTATGTCCCCCAGCCTCGTCAAAAAGTATCTGGCGGCCGCTCAACGGGTCTCCGATCATCTGGTACTCCGCACCACCGGACTCAGCTTCGCTCCATTCCCCGTCACCTCCTGGAATGATCGACGCACACTGGCAGAAGACTCCGTCATTCGTTTTTACCAGCAGCACAAAGTTCATCTGCCCGGCTACATCGAGGCCGCGTGGAGATACCGCACGGCTGCTGCCGATCAGTCAGACCTGACTCCGGCGCAATTCGCTCAGGCAAACAAACTCAGCCCGCACTACTTCCAGCGTCTGCACACATTTCTGTCGTCGCTCGCGCAGCAGCCCGGATGCCCGCCCGACTTTCTGCAGGCATGGGCCGGCATTCCTGAGGTCTCCACCGCCGCACCGGCTCCTCCTGAACTTGCCACCTTCATTCGGCTTGTTGAGCGCTGGCAGCGCGACCTGCATGGCCCGGAAGGTCAATTGATCAAACCCAATGCCGGTAACTGGCCCATCGGCCACCTTGCCGACCGAGCCCGCATCGCTGCCCACCGCAACAAATACTCCGGCGACCACTTCCGCCCCACCGCCTTCCTGCGTACCTCGCCGGTAACACCTGCCCAGCAGGCCTCCGGGCCCGAAGAGCAGTCGCTCTGGATTCGCATTCAGCCGGCTTTTGCTTCTGCCGGCAGCCCGGTCATCATCCGCAACCCCGTGTTTTCAAAACACGACCAGCTGCCGCGCAACGCTGATGAAGCCGCCAAACACGAAGTGCAGTCACTGCGCGCCGTGCTGCAGTCTGCCGTGACACCCGAACTGACAACACTGCCCTTTGGGCAGAACATCGCTGGTGAGGCCCCTGAAGACAGCTTCATCCTTGCCGGCACCGCGCTGATCCGGATTCCCCTCAGCTCGGAACTCCGCACCACACTCGCCGGCAAACGCCTCCTGCTGACCGCAGAACTTTCAGGCCCCGCTGCCGACCAAAACCCGATGCTGGTCCAATGCGAAATCTCAACAAGCGAACCGGACTCCAACTCCGCTCAGCTGCTCGCCTCCGCTGCAGCCAGCGCCGTGCAACAACTGCAGCCGTTTGCCGCAGCCTTTTGCAATGTCTTCCCCAATCGCTTCTTTTATGTGGACAGCGGCCGTGGCCTGAGCGCCGGCTTTCATCTGGTCGAAGGCTTCTTTCGAGACGATCGACCGCTGGTCGAGCTGGTGCTCAACGACGCCGAACAAACGGAACTCGATACCCTCTGGTCAGAACTCGACTTCATCACCGAAAGCACAGAAACACTCTTTCGCGGTTTTGTCTGGTTTGAACGCTCAGAACGCGAAGTCCTGCATGACCCCCGATTCGACTTTCTTCGCAGCGAGGACCCCGAACTGATCCAGCCGGCGATGCTCGAACGCTTCGAAAAACTGTACCTCGACAAACTCGGGATCAAACGTCGCGACGATACTCTGGAAGCCGAGCAGCCGGATGAACGATACCGGATTGTGCACGGGTTCTTCACAGCCGTAAGACAGGGCCTGCTGCGACAGTCAACGCTGATGGACGTCGCAGCGGAACAGGGCCTGCAGGATCTGTTGCAGCTTGCTGAAAAGGCCTGGCGGCACCCGCTCACTCAGCCTCAGCAGGAAGCACTCACAGGTCTCTATCAGCGACTGCGAAACGAAGGTCAGAAACCCGAACAGGCTCTCCGCGGCGTGCTGACGGGAATTCTGATGTCGCCGGAATTCAGCTATCTGTACTTTCCGGCCAATGCCGGACAGCAGCCGGAGCGGCTGTCGGGCTGGAGCCTGGCCAGTCGGCTGAGTTTCTTTCTGTGGTCTTCACTGCCGGACGAGCACCTGCTGGAGGCCGCCCGTGACGGCTCACTGACAACCGACATACAGCTGCGACAGCAGCTGCAGCGGATGCTGGCAGACCCCCGCATCGACTCATTTGCTCGCGAATTCTTCGGCCAGTGGCTGCGTTTCCGGGACTTTCCGGAACGAGACCCGATTGATGCCGCAGCCTTCACCTGGTATGACGCCGAACTGCGACTGGCCATGGCCGAAGAGCCCGTGCGGGTCTTCACTCAGCTGCTGCAGCAGGATCGTCCGCTGACGGAGCTGCTGAATGGCGACACCACGATGCTGAACGAGCGTCTGGCGCGACATTATGGCGGAATTCTGGAGCAGCGTTTTCAGCAGGCCCGCTCCGCTCATGCTCAGCAGGCAGTGACCGGCAGCGGGGCAGCCGCACCGGCGGATGTGCAGACCTGGCTGCCGGTTGAGGGCCTGCGCGAAGCGGGACGCGGCGGCATCTTCGGGATGGCCGTAGTGCTTGCAAAAAATTCGGCCGGCGACCGCACCAGCCCGGTGAAACGCGGTTTCTGGAGCGTTCATCACCTGCTGGGACAGCACTTTCCGCCTCCGCCTGCCGACGTACCCGAGCTGCCCAAATCGGAAGCCGGCAGTGACCGCACGATTCGCGAGCTGCTGGTGGCCCACGTGGCCGCTCCGCAATGCGCGATGTGTCACCGACACTTTGACAGCCTCGGACTGGCACTGGAAGGCTTTGACGCCACCGGACGAGCCCGGACGCACGATCTGGCCGGCCGGCCGATCGACAACACGGCCGTGCTGCCCGATGGCAGCACGGCCGCCGGCATCCCCGGACTGGCAGACTACGTGGCAGCCAAACGTCGCGACGACTTTCTGGAAACTCTCTGCCGCCGGTTTCTTGGCTACGCCCTTGGCCGCTCCGTCCAGCTTTCCGACCAGCCACTGCTGGACGACATGAAAACTGCTCTTGAACAAAACAACTTCCGCCCGACGGTACTGTTTGAGAAGGTCATCCTCAGCCCCCAGTTTCGCCTCCGCGGCCAGAACTAGCCCACCGAGTTGCCAGCTGTCATTTGCCAACAGGCAAAAGGCAGCAGGCAACAAGCAAAAGGTGACATGTGACAACTGACAACTGACAACCTCCCTGTTGCCCGCAGTGCAAGCGTTACGACTTGTCCACCGCATCCGGCAGGCAGGAGACCAAATTGCCAGGCATCGGCATTCTGTCCTCGAGCGAGCGAGGCTCCTGCCGAGCCGTCTGCCACCACAGGCATGACAATCGTCCTCGGCTGATGTGTCCGGCAGTGGTGCGGCTCAGCCGGAGCTTCGCCCTCCCCAAAAGGTGGCTCAGAGCCGGAGCTTTGCTCCAGGGTGGCGGCAGCCATCGGGACGCGAGCCCGAGCTGCCGTCGCAGCCTGCATGCCCCAAAACTCACAACCCCGCGGACCGCGGCAGGTGCCCCACTCAATCCATGGCCATTCATAGTTCCACCCTCCCCGGCAGCGGGTTCTCTTGACTTTCCCTGTTTTTAGCTGAACACTGTAGAGCCCGCCGACGATTTTTGCCCCCTGCCTGCTCAAACTGGTGTCCCGCCCATGCTCGCACCCAACACCCGCTCACGACGCGTTATTCTCAAGTCCGCAGCGGCCTCGGTCGCCCTGCCATGGCTGGAATCGGGACGGCTGCTGGGAGTCGAACCGGTCGAACAGGCGGCAAAACGCTTCGCCTTCCTCTTTTTCGGCGATGGCATTCATCCGCCCGAATGGTGGTCCAAAGGCCGCGATAGTCAGCTTGAACTGGGCCCCGCCTTCGCCTCCCTGAAATCGCTCCAGCACAAAGTCAATTTCATCCACGGACTGCATCACCCTGAAGACGTGGTCGGCGGTCACGCCAAAGGCGCGGCCGGAATACTTACCGGCATCCGCCCACAGGGCGGCCGGGATGTTCAGGCCGCGATCAGCATGGACCAATTGCTCGCCAGCCGCCTCGGAGATGCCACGGTCCTGCCCAGTCTCGTCCTCGCCTGCGAACGTCCGGTCAGCGGATTTCACGAATCCAGCTACTCCATGCTCTACGCATCCCACGTGTCGTGGAGTTCCCCGGTGTCACCTGTGCCCGCAGAAATGCATCCTGCTCTGGCTTTCGACAGCCTGTTTGAAAATCAAGGCAATCGGACTCACCTGAGTGTACTTGATCTGGTAACGGATCAGCTGAAACACGTCGCCGGCAAAGTTTCACACCTGGACCGCGCCCGCATCGATGAATACACGACGTCAGTGCGTGAGGTTGAGCAGCGGCTGTCGCGCATGCGGACCCAGGACCGCGAAGAACAGTCCCCGACACAGGGGACCTGGCAGCGACCGCCGGCCGGAGTCCCCAGTCGCCTCGATGAACACGTGCGACTGATGCTGGACATCGTGGCTCTTGCATTTCAGGCCGACCGCACTCGCATCGCAACCCTGCTGCTGACCAATAATCTTTCCGGCCAGGTCTATCCGTTCCTCGGCCTCAAAGTCGACCACCACAACTACTCGCACAACTGGGACGGGCAGGAATTCGCAAAGATCACCAGATTCTGGGTTGAACAGTATTCCTCACTGCTGCAGAAGCTGGACAGCATGCAGGAAGGTGACGGCACCGTACTCGACCATTCCTGCATTATGCTGGCGAACGAGCAGTGGACGGCCCACAGCGCTCCCAAAATCCCGCTGCTCATGGCGGGTGGCCTGAATGGAGCACTGACAACCGGTCGCTCGCTGGACTACGAGCATGCCAAAGAACGCCGCATGTCATCGCTGCTGCTGACGGTGATGGATCGCATGGGAGTCACAATGCCGGAATTCGGAAACTCCAAAGTTCAGCTGCCTGAACTCTGACTGCCGCTCCTTTTCCCAGGCCGCATCCTGTCCCCTGCCCCGCCTCGCGGGGGCAAACAACGCAAACTCAGGAGCCCGATGCGTCCGCTAAGGGCCGGGAGTCACCGGAAAATCACACCCGCGGACTCCCGTCCTCGGCTCGCCAACAGCCAACAGCCAACAGCCAACAGCCAACAGCCGAACACCGAACACCGTCCCCAGGTTCCTGCCATGGTCGCTGCCACTTCTCAACCTCCCTGGATCCCGCCGCTGCTGCTGGCCGTCGTACTGCTGTCCGACCTGCGGTACAGCCTGGCTGCCGAGGACAACCGCGGCTGTCCTGTAACCGTCCGATCAACTGCTCATGAAACCTGGTTTGCGACTGAAGTCTGGGCCAAAGTTGGCCGGCTGAAATGCCTGCGATGCCACCGAACTGGCGGCGATGCTGCCGAATCCTCATTTGTGCTGCTGGATCCTGCTGCTTCGCTCAATACACCGCCGCAGGATGTGCTGCGGCATAATCTTGCCGCCTTCACAGCAGCTTCCCGGCTGCAGGCCGATGGCCGGTACCTGCTGTCTGAAAAACCACTGGGCCGGCTGGAACACGGTGGCGGGGCTGTGCTGCAGCCGGATTCGTCCGCATGGAAGCTGCTGGCAGAATTCCAGCGGCGGGTTAATCAGACCTCAGCCTCGTCGCCACCCGACAAGACACAGCCGGTTGCTGCCTCTCAAGCCGCAACACCATCTTTTTTTGCCGGAGTCACCCTGGCGGATGACCAGCAGCTGCTGCGTCGGGCAACACTGTCTCTGGTGGGACGTCTGCCCACGCAGACCGAGCAGCAGCAGGTGGAGACTGGCGGTCGCACGGCACTGGCTGAAATTCTGATGCAGCTGCAGCACGAGGAACCATATTATGTTCGGCTGCGGGAGGCCTTCAACGACATCTTTCTGGTCCTTGGCATCGATGGCAATCCCGACTCCACAGTGCTGTCCTACGAACACTTCGAAAAGACCAGACTGTGGTATCAGCAGCATGACCTGTCACACATCTCGGATGAAAAAGACCGACGCCAGGCGGGTTACAAACTGGCGAATGATTATCGGCAGGCGCTGCTTGAGGAGCCGCTGCGGCTGATTGAGCACATCGTCAGAAATGACCGTCCGTTCTCCGAGATCCTGACGGCCGACTACATCATGGTATCAGCGTATTCGGCTCGCGGTTACGGAGTCTATGACCAGCTGAAGTCGCAGTTTCGGAATCCGGACGACCCGCTGGAATTCCTGCCTGTTCGGCTGTCAGCGCTGGTGGGGCGGAATGCCTCAGAAAACCAGGAATCGGCCACCGGCTTTTATCCTCACGCCGGACTGCTCAGCTCGTTCCAGTATCTCAGTCGATACCCAACGACCGAAACCAACCGCAATCGCCTGCGGGCTCGCATGTTTTACCTGCATTTTCTGGGGGTGGATATTCTGGAACTCGCAGCCCGGGGTTCAGATGCTGCCGCAGCAACAGCCGCTTTCCCGACACCAGTGATGCAGGCGGGCGAGTGTGTCGTTTGTCACAAGACGCTGGACCCCGTAGCCGGATTGTTTCAGGACTACTGGCGATTTGACGCCAATTTCAGCATCTACGGTCGCCGCAGGGAGGGCTGGTTTGAAGATATGTTTGCGGCTGGTTTCGAGGGTCAGGCGCTGCCGCCTGAGGACCGCTGGCGTTCTCTGCAGTGGCTGGCTGAACGCACGGTGCGTGATCCGCGATTTGCCCGCACCATGGCCGGCCATGCATGGCAGATGCTGACGGGACGACGTCCGCTGCAGCCACCTCAGGATATTGACGATCCGCTGTTTGCGGCGAAGCAGCGGGCATGGGAACAGCAGCAATGCGAACTGGACGCTGTCGCGAGGCGATTCACCGAAGATGGCATGAATTTTCGGAGCCTGATTCGTGACTGGGTCCTGACTGATTTCTACCGTGCCCACAGTCTGCAGAACGCCAATGCCACGGATGACCGGCTGGCGGAACTGGCCGAAATCGGCGTAGTGCGAATGCTTTCGCCGGAACAGCTGGAACGAAAGGTGCAGGCAGTGTTCGGGCAGCCGTGGGGGCGTCTGAATGAGCAGACTGCGATGCTGTATGGAGGTATCGATTCAAAGGAAGTGACCGAGCGGGCAACCGACCCCAGTGGCGCCATGGGTGCGATTCAGCGGACACTTTCCAATGATGTGGCCTGCCGCAACACGGCGCTGGATTTCAGTCGACCGCCTGCCGAGCGGCTGCTGTTCCCGGACATCGAACCCACCGTGGTCCCGGGCAGCTCGGCGGAGGCTGACCTGCAGATTCGCCAGACGATTGCCCGGCTGCACCAGAGAATTCTGGGACGAAACGACGCGGTGGATTCCGAGGAGGTGCAGCGGACTTTTCAACTGTTTGCCGGTGTCGTTGCTGATGCCGCCGCAGGTGATCGATTTGAGCCTCAGGAAACCTGGCACTGCCGCCAGGGACTGCTGGGGCCGGTACCGGATCCGCATTACACCGTTCGAGCGTGGCGTGCCGTGATTACCTATCTGCTGCGGCAGCCCGAATTCCTTTACGAATAGGCCCTGACGATGCGGCGGGATTTCCTGAAATACTGCACCGCAGCCGGCCTTGGACTGGCAGCCCCGGTCTCTGCTTCATCGCGACTGATCGCCGATGAACCCGGCGAATTACCGCCGCATCAGGGACTGTGTTATATCGTGCTGAATGCATCCGGGGGCTGGGACACCACGCTGCTGATGGACCCCAAGGGAATCGGCGGCATTAACCGGCTGTACGCTGCCGAACAGATTCTGCAGCAGGGGCAGCACCGCTTCGCCCCGACCGAACAGCACCGTGAAGGAGGACTCTCCAACGAACAGTTTTACTCCGAGTTTGGCCGCGAACTTCTGACAGTCAACGGCCTCGACTATTCCGTCAACAATCACTCGCCCTGTTCCCGCTACATGGCCACCGGGAAACTGGACAGTCTGGCCTATCCCACGTTTGCAGCCCTGGTCGCTGCCTGTCAGGGACCGGATTGTCCGCTGGCCTTTCTGACGTTCGGCAACTATTCGGCAACCGGCAACCTGGTGGCCATGTCGCGAGTTCCGTACCTGCCGTCGCTGCAGCGCATTGCCAATGCCGATGCCATCGAGGGCAATGCCCGCTCACCCTACAACGATGATTTCGCCCTGCGACGAATCGAGCAGGCGATGGCTGACCGGCGGGCTGCCAGACAAAAGTCCTCGCTGCTGCCGCGAAGTGAGCGGGCCGAATCAATGCTCTATGCCGCGCAGGTCAACTCAAAAGCACTGTCGCGAGTGGTGCCGTACATTCCGAAGGAGATTCCCAAACAGCGAATCGCCCAGCAGGCGGAAATCGCTTTAGCCGCATTCAAAGCCGGCGTCTGTGTTTCAGCCAATCTGTCGATTGGCCAGTTCGACAGCCATGCGAACAACGACAAGGATCAGATGAAGCTGATTCCTGAGCTGCTGGAGGGACTGGCGTATATCCTGCACCGAGCGGAAGAGCTGCAGATTCGCGAACGACTGGTCGTGATTGCTCAAAGCGAAATGGGCCGCACGCCAAATTACAACAACGGCAATGGCAAAGATCACTGGTCTGTCGGCTCAATCATGTTCCTCGGCCCACAGATCCAGGGTGACCGTGTCATTGGAGCCACAGACGACGGACAATTCGCCGTCCGAATGAACCCGCAGACACTGGCACTGCAGCCCTCCGACGGACTGCAGCTGCGTCCCGAATACATACATCAGGCGCTGAGGCAGTTTGCGGGGATCGATCAGCATCCGTTCAGCTTAAGATTCCCGCTCGGAGTCGCCCCCGAACAGCAGCTGCAGAAACTGTGGAGCACCGAGCAGTCGCCGGCCTGAGACTCCGCGGTTCCACCCGGCCGGACATGCCAGGTCACAATCGCTGGTTGTGTCGATTCCGTTCGAAACAACCAGGTGTCAGCCACCGATTCGTCCAGCGAGAGCAAATACTGCTGTTCTGTAATCTCACACATGCTGACGGCCAGTCTGCCGGACTGTTTCCGATCATCATTCGGATCTCCGGCGGAAGTCTGTTTGTCCTTTTTACCGTCACTCCGTGCAGCCACTATGGCCATCCCGATTCCCGCTACTTTGGTTTCGTACCACCATCGCTGCCCCGGAGGCTGACCCGTGCCAAACCGACGACGGGCAACAGCAATCGTTTCGTCCGCTGCCAGCTGCGTCAGTGACCAGCCGGCCGCACTATGCACGCCAGGGTCGCTGTCTTCCGCGTACAGCTTCAGTAAGGTCGCACGCACCGCATTCTGATCAGCAGCCGGTATAAGCTTCCCGGATGCCAGTTCCCCCAGCCCCTGAACGATTGTCCGGCGAATTCCCGCTGGCTGATTCTCAGCCAGAATCTTCAGAATCCCGGGGACATTCGTCGTGCAGGGCCCGCAGTTTTCCCAACACCGACCTGCCTCGAACGGCAAGGGCTTCAAAATGCCCGCGCAATTTCAAACCATGACCGCGTGACAAACACGCAGACAGTTCTGTCACGAGTCTCTGGTCGACAACCTGAGTGGTTTCATCGCCAGCCCTGAGACATGTCCCGCCGCAGCACACCACGGACATGATCAGCAGGCCCTGAATTGCCGCCTGCCAGCACACCGGAAAAAAACCGCCACCACGCATTCTGCCAGCCCTTCTTCAGTGTGAACACAAAACCATCCTGGGTGGTCGTCGCCCCAGCTTAGCGATCTGCCCGGAAAACTCACGCAAAAATTGAATTTTCCGGCGTTTTTCAACCGCTCCGCCAACACTCGCATGCAGATTTCCAAATCAGTATCATGGACCCACAGTCCTCGACAGATCGCAGCCTTCCCGGGAGATCCCGCAGTGCAGCCCTCCGGCACATTCCGTTTCGTCGTCCTGCTCTCACTGGCCTGCCTGACCTCAGGGTCGCTGTCCGCTCAAGCTCCGGACGATTTTTCCCACGCCATTCTGCCGATTCTCAAGACACACTGTGTTCCCTGCCACGGCGGTCGCGAGGCCAAAGGCAGCTTCTCGATGAACACCCGCGAACTGCTGATCGGCTCCGGCCACGTCGTGGTCGGGCGTCCCGCAGAGTCCCACCTGATCGAAGTGATCACCAGCACGGACAAAGAACTGCAGATGCCTCCTGCCGATCGCCCTCGACTCAGTGAAAAAGAACAGCAGGTTCTCAGTCGCTGGATTGAAACGGGAGTTGAGTGGGAACCTGGCTTCTCCTTTGCTCCGGTCGCCTGGGAGCCTCCGCTGAAGCCCCGTCTGCCGGAACTGCCCCCGGCCCTCGAGGGCCGTGCACATCCCATCGACCGCATTCTCGACAAATCCCTGGCTGATCGCGGGCTCCCGCTGCCAGCACCCATCAGCGACGCAGAGTTCCTTCGTCGCGTTTCGCTCGATCTGGTCGGACTGCTGCCCACGCCCGAAGCCCTCGATCAGTTCCTCACCGACTCCACCCCCGATAAACGCTCACGCATCATCCGCACTCTGCTGGATGACCGCATCGCTTACGCTGATCACTGGCTGACCTTCTTCAACGACCTGCTCCGCAACGATTACAGCGGGACCGGATTCATCACCGGTGGTCGCCAGCAGATCAGCGGGTGGCTCTACAACGCTTTGCTGCAGAACAAACCTTTCAACCAGTTCGCTCAGGAACTGATTGCACCACCCACACCGGCCAGCCAGGGCTATATTGACGGCATTCGCTGGCGTGGCGAAGTCAGTGCCGGGCAGACTGTCGAAATTCAGTTTGCCCAAAGCGTGGCCCAGTCCTTCCTCGGCATCAATCTCAAGTGTGCGTCCTGCCATGACAGTTTCATCGACCGCTGGACTCTGGACGAAGCGTGGGGCATGGCCGCGATCTACGCCTCCGCACCGCAGCCCATACACCGCTGCGACAAACCCACCGGGCGTACGGCTCAGGCTGCATGGCTGTTTCCGGAACTGGGCCGGATTGATGCAACCGCACCTCGTGAAAAACGACTGCAGCAGCTGGCTGACCTGATGACGCATCCTGAAAACGGACGCTTCACGCGCACGATCGTCAACCGACTTTGGTACCGGCTGACGGGACGCGGAATTGTGCATCCCCTTGATGCCATGCAGTCCCCGCCCTGGAACGCCGATCTGCTCGACTATCTCGCCTCGTACCTGCAGCAGCAAAATTATGACCTGCAGGCTGTGCTGCAGCACATTGCCGAATCGCAGGCCTATCAGTCTGCGTCGCTGCCGCGTGAATCCTCACAATCCGACCCCGCGGACGGCTGGCGCGGCCCCGTCGCACGGCGACTTTCGGCCGAACAGTTCATGGACGCCGTCTGGCAGCTGACGGCTTCAGCCCCCGCGAGCTTCGACGCCCCGGTGATCCGCGCTGTATCGCCAGTCTCGGCGGCAGCCTCGCCCGCTCCCGGCACACAGCCTGCTCAGTGGATCTGGGGGAATACGGCCGCTGACGGAAAAGTGCCGGCCGCCGGAGAAACGATACTCATGCGAAAAACCTTCCGACTTGACAGCGAACCACTCAGAGCCGTCCTGCTGGCCACCTGCGACAACGGGTTCACCCTGTTCGTCAATGGGCGTCAGGCGGAACAGGGGGATGACTGGTCACAACCCAAAGTAACCAGCCTGCAGGGCCAGTTGAAGAAGGGTGAGAACACGCTGGCCGTAGTCGCCACCAACGGCGGCGCCGGGCCGAACGCTGCCGGACTGTTTGTGGAATGCCGCATCGAATTGAAGGACGGCAGCCGCATCACCATCACTTCCGACGCAGCCTGGGAATACACCGACAAGGTTCCCGCGGTCCGGGAAGGACGACTGGCAGCCGGCAAAGGTCCATGGCAGCCAGTGACTGTTGTGCCGGCACTGCAGGTGTGGACTGACGCCGTCAATCAGCGCGGAATCCCGACACTGATTCAGGCCGCTGCTGGTGATCTGCGAATGGTCCGCGCCGCACTCATGAAAAATGACTTCTTCATGCGGTCACTCGGCCGCCCGCACCGGGAACAGATCGTCTCCATGCGGCCCGACGAACTGACAACTCTGGAGGCCATCGATTTGTCCAATGGCGCCGTGCTCGCCAATGCTCTCACCCGCGGCGGGCAGCACCTCCGGAATCAGTTCGCCGCAGATCGCAGCGGACTGGTTCGACATCTGTGCAGATCGGCATGGAGTCGCGAGCCCCAGCCTGCCGAACAAACCGCCATTCTGGAACTGCTCAGCCCGGAACCAACCCCCGAAGAAATTGCCGACGTCCTGTGGGCCGTACTCATGACTCCGGAATTCCTGCTCGTCCGCTGAATGGACTGACCATTTCCACTGAATCCACTATGACCATCAGAACCGAGTTTTCAGAAATCAGTATCCTCATCCCGGGATACTCCGTCGAAGATCTGCCTGTTGATCTGGCGGAGTCTGAAGCGGCCAGTCTGTGGAATGCCATCGCCTGTGCGTGGCACCCGAAACTGCTGGCACAGTCAGCCAGCCTGCCATTGCTGCGACAGGCCGAATCGCAGTACGGCTATCCGGGCAGACGGATTGTCCTCGTGCCGTCAGCGGCCGAATCCTGGATGCCCCACGAATGGCGCAACGTGCTGCGGGAGCAGGACCATGTGATTCTGGACGGCTGCACCGAACGTGCGGATTACCTCAGCGCCATCGAAGGTCATGTGCCGGCACCGGTCGAGGAGGGGGGAACGGGCATTTCCACACCGACAGCCGAATACCTGCTGGCCGATGATTTTGTGGCCTTCGGCACCATGGTGGTGCAGCTGCAGCTGCTCAGTCGTCGCCGACATCACTATGTTGACCCCGATCAGATTCTGCTGACTGCGGAAATGCGGGCTGCTGCCGTGGCTGCCACCACCGGCGATGAACACACGGCCCGGCAGCATCTCGGCAAAGCCTATGAACAACTGCGGGAAGTTCGGGAACGGATTTATCCCCAATCCTGCTATCTGCTGGATCTCTGCCTGCCTGGCGAACTTGATTCCGCTGCAGCCATTCTGTCGGCTGTGGAATCCGGCAGTCCGCTGAATCTGCTGTGCTCTGCCCGCGAGCTGCGACAGGCCGCAGAACACAGCCCGGCAGCCCTCGACCTGCTGGCGCAGGCCTCCGCAGACGGACGCCTGCAGATTCTCGGAGGCCACGCCATCGAATCCCGCGCCGGCCTGGGATCCATGGCAGCACTCATCAACGACCTGCAGCAGGGTGCAGCGGAGCTGCACCACCTGCTCGGAATCACCCCTCAGCACTGGGCCCGCAGACGGGTTGGCCTGACCGCCTCCCTGCCCGCCGTGCTGACATGGCTCGGTTACCAGTCAGCGCTGCACGTCGCACTCGATGACGGGCTCTATCCGGATCGCGAACGCAGTCAGTTCGACTGGCAGTCGCCCGATGGATCTCTCATCGCTGCAGCATCACGAATTCCCCTCGCCATCGACAGCGCTGCAGGTTTCCAGAAACTTGCCGACCGGCTGAATGAAACGATGCAGGAAGATCAGACGGCCGCAATTTTCCTCGCACGCCTGCCTCAAACACGCTCACCATGGCTCAATGACCTCAGGCGCGCGGCCGCGTGGGCACCGGTGCTGGGCGAGTTCGCGACCATGGATCAGTTGTGCCGCAATGCCGAAGGCAGTCGACTGGCCGAAATGCACCAGCACAGCGACTACCTCAGCCCCGCTCTCATTCAGTCGACTGTCCTCAAAACCGAACCTCCGGTCAGTGGCCCGGCACTCATCCGCTGCTGGCAGCAGGAACTGGAATCACTGCGGCAGCTCACAGCCATCGCCCACGTCATGAAAGCCGATCTCTCCGCAGTCGCCGTGGCGGACCAGCTGACCGGACTGGAACAGCGACTGGCTGATATCGAGCTGCTGCATGTGGACCTCGACAGCATGCTGCCCGAAAAGCAGCCGCAACTCGACTCCGCATGGGATGGGATGCGTCAGGCACTGCGGCTGCTGCGGGATGATCTGGCCGAAGCCGTCAGTGCCCGGCTTCCGTCGCAGCCCACTCAAGCCCGAGGCCTGCTGCTGCTGAATACCCTGCCCTTTGCCCGCACGCACGAAGTCCAGTGGCCCGCTGCCTGGAAACGCCCCGCGGCAGAAGCGGCCGTCGAAGCGGCTCAGGACGCTGTACCAAACTCCACCCAGTCCCCGGCAGTCGGCCAGCGCCTGCTGGTCAAACTGCCGCCCGGCGGATTTGTCTGGCTGCACGAAGCCGACGCAGGACGCCCCACGCAAACTCTGACCACTGCAGCCAAAAGGGAACCCCCACTCGCAGAACCGCTCAAGCTTCGCAACAGACTCTTCGAAGTCACTCTCAGTGAACGCACCGGCGGCGTCGCATCCGTGATGTATCACGGTCAGCGCGGCAATCGGCTCAGTCAGCAGTCGGGATTCCGCTTCGAACGCGAAATCACACTGCCCGATGACGGCTCTGGAGAAATCCGCAAAGTCAGCTACGCAGTCCCCGCACTGCTGCAGCAAAAAGTGCTTGAAGCCGGTACCGTCTTCGCTGCACTGGAAACAACCACTGAATTTCTGTCACCACAGGATGGCAAAACACTGGGGCACGTTGTGCAGGTCACCCGCGTGGATCGCATTCGGCCGCGACTGGAAATCCAGCTGACAATTCACGATGCGGCCACAACACCCGTCAAGGGCAATCCCTGGCTGGCCGGCTGGTGCTGCCGCTTTGCCTGGGAACAGGAATCAGCAATCGTTCATCGCAGTGTGCTTGGGCAATCCGCCGGATTCCGACTTGAACGCATCGAATCGTCGGATTACGTCGAAGCCGAAGACGGCTCACGTCGTCTGGTGATCGCCACTGACGGCCGTCCCTGGCATCGCAAAGCCGGTCCCCGCATGCTGGACAGCCTGCTGGTCTGCGAAGGCGAAACCCAGCGCACATTCCGCTTCTGGATCGATTTTGATCAGCCGCACCCGCTGCGAACCGCCGAGGAAATGCTGACGCCGGTTGTCACTTACAGTGTGGAGGGTCGTGCCCCGGTCGGTACGTCCTCCGCATGGATCCTCGGACTGTCCGCCAAAAATGTCCAGCTCGTTCGCAGTGAATACCAGCCGCGACGGCCGGCAGAATCCGACACACTCAGCCTGATCCTCAGCGAAACTGATGGACTGGGGGGAGACTGCTGCATTCGCACTGCTCGTAAACCGACTGCCGCCTATGAAATGCATCCTGGCCGACAGGCCAAATCGTCACTGACACTCAGCCCGGAAGGAGTGCTTGTGCCGCTCAGCCCCTGGCAGCTGAAGGAAATCCAGTTGCTGTTCTGATACACTGGCAGACCGCTCGCCTGCACCATTTGACTCTTGAAGTCCTCCTCAACCTTCACCAGCGACTCCTGTCAGGAATTCAGCGAATGCCCACCCGACGATCATTCACTTGCCAGCTGGCAGCACTTTCCGGCACTGTCGCACTCGGCATGACGCACTCTTTGACGCTGGCCGCGCACAGCGCACCCGCGACACCTGTCGCCAAACCCGGAGACTGGCCGTGGTGGCGCGGACCCTCATGGAATGGCATTGCCGAAGCCGGCCAGCAGCCACCCACGCGCTGGAGCAACGATGCCGGACTGGCATGGCAGGTACCCGTACCCGGGCGCAGCCACGGCTCGCCGATTGTCGTCGACAACCAGGTGCTGATCGAAATCGCTGACAGTGATCGCGGTGTGCAGTCACTGCTGTGTGTCGACCGAGAAAACGGGAAAACGCTCTGGGAAACCGTCATTCACAAGGACGGACTCAACGTTAAAAACAACGAAAAATCCACGATGGCCTCGGCCTCGCCGGCCTGCGACGGAGAACGCTTTTTCGTGAATTTTCTGTCCGGTGATGCCGTCTGGATGACGGCACTCAGCCGCACCGGCGCCGTGCTCTGGCAGGTCAAACTCAGCAGTTATGTCAATCACCAGGGTTTCGGATCTTCTCCGCTGCTGTACGACAATCTTGTGATTGGCGTCTCTGACAACAAGGGCGGCGGAGCCATCGTCGCCATGCAGCGTGACACCGGAAAAATCATCTGGAAACGAGACCGGCCGGCCAAGCCCAATTACCCGTCCCCGGTCATTCTTGAGGTCGCCGGAAGACCCCAGTTGTTCCTTACCGGCTGCGACCTCGTCACCAGCCTCGATCCGGCCACGGGAACAACGCTGTGGGAAGTCCCCGGAGCCACCACGGAGTGCGTCACCACCACCGTCACCGACGGGCAGCGGATCTTCACCAGCGGCGGATACCCGAAAAACCACGTTTCCGCAGTGGCCGCTGATGGTTCAGGGAAACTCGTCTGGGAAAATTCGGCCCGAGTCTACGTACCTTCAATGCTGCTGCACGACGGCGTACTGCACGCCGTACTGGACGCCGGCGTCGCCATCTGCTGGGACAGTGCCACTGGGACGGAGCTGTGGAAGGGGCGACTTGGAGGCACCTTCAGCAGCTCACCGGTACTCGTCAACGGACGCATTTATGCCACCAACGAAGAAGGCCGCACATTCATCTACGCCGCTTCCCGCGATGGGCTGAAAATCGAAGCGGAAAATCAGCTCGGTGACAGCGTGTTCGCCACCCCGGCCATTTGCGGCGGACGCATCTATCAGCGAATTGCCCGCACAGAGGGCACAGTCCGGCAGGAGTATCTGGTGTGCATCCGGTGAACCGCGGCTGGCAGGCCGAGGTGCTGCTGGAATCTGCCTGGCAGTCCATTTCGAATGAACACTTCGCCAACCCCGAAGCAGCTCGGAATGCCTTGCGACAGATCGCCGCATGGTGGCAGGAATCCTGCACAACAGCCGGTATTGTACCCGCTGACGACGAACCGCCGGCGTGGGCCGGAACACTGCAGCGCGTGCTGCGGGAAGCCCCGCTTCGTGAAGCGGTCCTCGCAGCAGTGGCCAGCTTTATTCGCAACGCACGCGGCAGTTTCGACCCGTTTCAGCTGTTCAGTCGCTCACCGCGGGCACTCGAAGTCCTCGCTCGACTCGCCTGCGGCAGCCCGTTTCTCACTCAGACACTGCTGTCAGATCCGCAGTGCCTGGCATCGCTCACACTGCACGGGCGTACGGCAGATACAAAGGATCGCGAACAGTTCATTCACGAGGCTCAGCAGTGCCTGCGCTCAGCTGCCGATCGCCCCGCCCGTCTGCGTGAACTGAGACGCTACCAGCGACGTCAGCTGCTGCGAATCGGGATGTGTGATGCATTCGGACTGATGGACCTCAAGTTCATCACGCTGCAGCTGTCACTCCTCGCCGATGCCATGGTGCAGTGTTCACTGGAACTGGCCGCCGCGGAATGCAACGCCTCGCCGGATCTGTTCACCGTCATTGCCCTCGGTAAACTGGGCGGCGAAGAACTGAACTACAGTTCCGATATCGACCTCGTGCTCATCTGCAGCCAGCAGACGCCACAAACCCAGCGACTGGCCAGACTGATGGTCGACAGTCTGACCGACAACTCGCCGCCGGGATTCCTGTACCGCGTCGACCTGCGGCTCCGTCCCTGGGGCGAAGCCGGGCCGCTGGTCAGCGAGCCTGCGGCCTACGCTGATTACCTGGCACAGCACGCGGAACTCTGGGAAAAACAGGCCATGCTCAAGGCCCGCCCGATTGCCGGCTCTGCCGCACTGGGCACCAGCTTCCTGAACCGCATTCGACCGCTGCTGTTCACAGCCTCAGAAGCACAGGTGCTGGCCGGAGTGCAGGCCATGAAAGCCAAAATTGAACAGCGACTCAGGCAGCGCGGCAAGCTGTATTCGGAGGTGAAACTGGGAGCAGGTTCGATTCGCGATATCGAGTTTCTCGCTCAGGCCCTGCAGCTGATCCACGGACTCGAAGAACCTCGCGTGCTGACCACAAACACTCTGGATGCACTCGTGCGGCAGGCAGAATTCGGCCTGATCTCCGCTCAGTGGTATCGGCAGCTCCGCACCGGCTACGTGTTTCTGCGCACCGTGGAACATTCCCTGCAACTGCTGCACAACCAGCAGACCCATGAACTGCCAGCGGATGCAAGGCAGCTGCAGTGGCTGGCCAATCGACTCGATTACCCCGACGCGGCCACACTGATGGCCCGCTTTGAAGAGCATCGAGTGGCGGTGAGAACAATCTTTGAACAGTGCCTGCAGGCAGTCAGCGCCTCCTCTGCACCTCCGACACAACCAAACCAGTCGCCGGACGAAACATCCAGCAGGGTCGACCGCCTCAGACAGTACGCCCACCGACTCTCAGACCTGGCAGCCAAAGCAGAGTACAGTGGGGGCTGCACCGTCGAACAGGTGCTGTCAGGTCAACCCGCAGGAAAACCGACGCCGGGAAAACCGACGCGGGGAAAACACCGCGGGGAAGACACTGAGGACCTCCGTGATCTGCTGGTGGTCGGAGTTGACTTTTCCGGCTGGCTGTCTGTCATCTGCGGTCTGCTGTCCATCTATCAGCTTGATATCCGCAGCGGCGATGCAGCCACGGGGGAAGGCCTGCGAGGATTGTGGGAACGTCGCCCGGAAGGCTACTTTGCGGCCTGCTTTCAGGTCCGCACTGCAAGTCGTCCAAACGGCAGCGCCGCCGGCTCTGCGGCAACACAAATTCTGGCTGACCAGCTGCAGCAGGAAATCAGCAGACTGGGAGCAGCTTCACGAGCCGGACGAATTGAGGAAGTTCGAGCGGAACTGATTTCTCGCTTTTGCGCTGCCGTGCCCGAAAGCAGTCGACGGATCAGCGACGCTGAGGACCGTGAACTGACGGTCGAACTGACTCCATTGCCCGGATCGGTACTCACAGAAATGAAAATCTGCGGAGAAGACTCATGGGGCTTCTTCTACGAGCTGGCCAGCGCACTGTCACTCAGCAGATTCCGCGTACTGCGTGCCGAGATTCGCTCGGACGGCCAGCTCGTACGCGACGTTCTGCATGTCCGTGAACGCAACGGACTGCCAATTGCCAGCGAAGAACGGCGTCAGGAACTGCGGCTCGCCGCGACACTCATCAAACAATTCACGCACTGGCTGCCCACTGCCAGCGACCCGCACCACGCCCTGCTCAGATTCCGCGATCTTGTGTCGCGACTGCAGCCGGCCACCGCATGGGAAAGCAATCAGAAATCACTCCGCAAACCCACTGTGCTGCATGCTGTAGCCCGAGTTCTGGGAATCAGTCAGTACCTCTGGGACACATTTCTCAGAGCCGGACATGAAGAACTGTTCCCGCTGCTCGCCAACAGCGACCAACTGGCCACCAGCACGAATCCGGCACAGCTCCGCAGCCAGCTTCACGAAGTGCTCAGCACTGCGGTGAACGGTACCACACGCTGGCAACTGCTGAACGACTTTAAGGACCGGCACCTGTTTCGCATCGACATGCGGCACGTGCTGGGACACTGCCGTCCCTTTGGTGAGTTTTCTCGTGAACTGACGGAACTGGCCGAGCTGATTGTGCAGACGGCGGCTGACCTCGCGTGGCAGGAACTCACCGCCGCCCACGGACAGCCTCAGGGGAACGCGGCCGCAGCAGCCGGCGATCCCGGCCATTGTCGCTGGATGATCGCCGGGCTGGGAAAATTCGGCGGCATTGAAATGGGCTTTGCCTCCGATCTCGAACTGATGCTCGTGTATGACGGTGCAGGACGCACCAATGGCTCGTCACCGCTCACCAACGCCATGTTCTTCGAACGCATGGTGCGAATGGTGGAACAGGGCATTCGCGCTCCCCACGACGGAATCTTCCACGTGGACCTGCGAATCCGCCCGTATGGTCAGGCCGGCCCCGCCGCCGTGCGTCTCAGCGAACTGCAGTCTTATTATGAATCCGCCGGACCGGCCTGGCCCTACGAACGTCAGGCACTGGTCCGCCTCCGCTGCGTCGCCGGTGATGCTGCGTTCGGACATCAGGTCACGGACATCGTGCAGCGGCTGGTGTATGCTCAGGCAAATTTTGACTTCACCGCCATGAATGCCATGCGCGAACGGCAGGTACGGCAACTGGTTCGAGGCGGAACCATCAATGCCAAACTCAGCGATGGCGGTCTCGTTGACTGCGAATACGCCATCCAGGCTCTGCAGCTGGTGTTCGGCAGCCGACATGCCGGCCTGCAGCACCCCAGCACACTGGCGGTGCTGCAGGCCGCGCGGGACGTCGGGCTGGTGACACCCGAACAGCAGACGGCCGTCGAAAAAGCCTATGTCTTTCTGCGGGAACTCATTGACTGCCTGCGGATGGCCCGCGGAAATGCCCGGGATCTCACTGTCCCCGCCAGCGGCAGCCATGACTGGCAGCAGCTCAGCAGCCGTATGGCCAGTATCCACGATTCCAGCATTCCGCTGGAAGCACTGGAAGAACAAATGTCCGTTGTCCGCGAATTCGCTCGACACGTTGAACGACTGTGCCGAGAAGATTTCGCCCGCCGAACGAGCACGGACACGGACCACGCAAGTATTCCGGATCTGCCGCAGAAAGCCGGACCATAATCGGCCTCATACACCACCACCGCAAAAAGATCGCCCCGCATGGATTCCCATTTTTCTTCGCACCTCCCATCAGGAAAACCACCATGCCCACAGCCCCCAGACTCGCACTGCTGCTGCTGATTCTCTGCTTCCGTTGCAGTCCTGTCGCCGCATGGCAGTCGGCACCGAACAGCGATTCAGCCACTGCACCGCTCCGCATCATCTGCTTCGGAGCACACCCCGATGATGCCGAATACAAAAGTGGCGGCACTGCCGCACTCTGGGCCGCCGCCGGACACAAAGTCAAAATGGTGTCCGTCACCAATGGCGACATTGGTCACTGGAACATGGCCGGCGGACCACTGGCTCAGCGACGCACCGCAGAGTCCAGCGAGGTCGCCAGACGCCTCGGATTTGAATATCAGGTACTGGATATCCACGACGGGGAACTGGAACCAACGCTTGAAAATCGCCGACTGATCACTCGGCTCATTCGCCAGTGGAATGCCGATATCGTCATTGCTCACAGACCCTGGGATTACCATCCCGATCATCGCTACGTCGGGGTCCTGGTGCAGGATGCCGCCTACATGGTGGCCGTCCCCTTTTTCTGCCCCGACACTCCGCCACTCCAAAAAAATCCCGTGTTCCTCTACAGCAGCGATCGCTTTCAAAAACCGTATCCCTTCAAGGCCGATATCGCGGTCGCCGTGGACTCCGTATTCGAGAAGAAAGTTGACGCCCTGATGGCCCTCGAATCACAGACGTTTGAAGGCGGAGCACTCGGGTCCGCAGAAACCATGGCCGCCGCACCGCCGGCTTCACAACCTGAACTCCGTCGCGCATGGCTAAAGGAACGCTGGGAACGTCGCCAGGCAGCCGAAGCCCGCGACTACCGACCTGCCCTGCTCCGCTGGTACGGCGACACGGCAGGAAACGCCGTCAAATACGCTGAAGTTTTTGAGATCTGTGAATACGGCAGACAACCCTCCGCTGACGAAATCCGCCAGCTGTTCCCCTTCCTGCCACAGCCCTGATTCCTGCAGCCCGGAAACACACATTCCCGCAGACCTGCACTGGTACCCCGTTCCACCACAGCCTATTGTCTGCCCACTGCTCTCAACTCGGCAGCACTGGCCGGCGTCCGGCTGGTGCTGCAATGTGCCGGGCACCCGGGAATCAATGATGTCAGCCCCACGGCAACCCACAGAGAATTCCACTGCCCTGCTGTGGCTCGCTGAACTGTCGCTGCTGTCTGTGGCTGTCATCTGGGGTGTCAACATCCCGCTCATGAAGATCGCGCTGGCATTGGGTATCGACCGTTTCGCTCTCAACGGACTGCGACTGGTCATCTCAGCGCTGACGCTGCTCGTTTTCGCAGCACTTGAGTACCGTCGAGGCATTCGTCCAAATGTCCGACTCAACTGGAAAGGAATCCTCGGCTACGCCATCCTTGTGTCTGTCCTGTACCAGATGCTGTTCCTGCTGTCGGTGTCGCAGACCACCTCAGCCGACATCGCACTGATCATGGCAACTGTGCCCATGTGGACCGCCATCGGTGCTCGCCTGCTGCTCAAAGAAATCCTGACTGATCGCGCGTGGCTCGGACTGATCATCGGATTTACCGGAACCGTCGTGGTGACTCTGCAGGGAACCCCGCCCGCAACGCCCTCCCGCACCACCGCAGCCATCTCAACCGCAGCCTCCACCGCTGCCGGAAAAAACACTCCGGCAACCAGTTCTGATCGCGGCGCAGACAGCAGTACCGCCGCATCCGATCTGCCGGCCGGGACAGCCGCCGAGCCCGTCCCCGGGGGCTGGCGCAGCCTGTTCGTCGGCCGCTTTGGCGGCAACCTGCTCGCACTCGCCGCAGCCCTCATGTGGGCCGGTGGCACAATTTTCAGCCGGCCCGTGCTGAAACGAATTTCCCCGCTGCAGCTGTCAGCGTTCTCCGCCTCCATCGGCCTGCCCTTTCACCTCGCTGTCGCCTGGCCCGTCCTGCCTGCCGGCATGCGACTGCTCAGCAACCTGCAGCTGGATGCCTGCCTGATTTACTCCGGAGTTCTTTCAACGGGGCTGGCACTGCCCATGTGGAGTTTTGGAGTGAAGCATGCCGGGGCAGCACATGCCACCATGTTCCAGAATCTCTGCCCGATCGTGGCGATTGTCTCTGCCTGGTTCCTGCTGGGTGAACCACTGAATCCCGCGCAGGCCGTCGGTGGTGCCCTGATTCTTGGGGGCCTGCTCATCATGCGTTCCGGTCGAAAATAGCGGTCGCACGGCAGCCAGCCGCCTCACATCTCACAGATTTCTCCCGGCAGCCTGGATTCGCGCGGCGGGAAATGAGATACTGCAGCACTTCCCGCCAATCTCTCCAGCCCGCCCGGAACCGCACTGATGTGGACTGCCATCCTGCGAACGCTCAGTCTCGCCTGCTTCACCGCCTGCTCACTGTGCACCACTCCGCTGGTGGCCCAAAACAGTGCCGGCTGGCACCTGCTCAGCGTTCCCGATGCCTGGCGCAGCGTGCCTGGCGGCGAACTGAAACCCATTGATGGCTATTCGTGGTACCGGGCGCTGGTGAAACTGCCCCGCGAATGGCAGGGACAGCCGCTGACTCTGTTCATCGAAGCACTCGACGACGCCCGCTCGGCTTCCGTCGGCGGAACCACAGTCGGCGTGGCCGGCGGATTCCCACCGCAATTCCGCAGCGGGCTCGGCGAAAAAGGACGCTGGCCGGTCGCCGCAGAACTCACCTCCGGCGAATTCACAACCGTGGCCATTCGCGTCTGTCAGTACGACCCCCGCCCCAACTTCAGCGTCGCTCCTCCTGTGCTGATGAACGAAGCCCGGCGGGAAGCCATTCGACTGGAAGGAATCTGGCAGTACCATCCCGGTGACAACCCCGCATGGGCCAGCGCCGGCCCCGCCGACTTCGGCCTGCTGCCGGACAGCGCGCTCACAGATGCCGAAGCTGCTGCCAAAGCCGTCTACCGAAAAGTTGATCAGGTCGATGACATCGAAAAGTATGTCACACGCCGAATTGGTGACACCGACCCCCTCAGCCCCGCTGACGCACTCAAACGCTTCAAAACTCCCTCCGACCTGCAGGTCCGGCTCGCCGTCGCGGACCCCGACATCGCCCAGCCACTGTTCCTCTCCTGGGATGCTCGCGGACGCCTGTGGGTCATGGAATACCGACAATACCCCGATCCCGCAGGCCTGAAAATGGTCAGCCGCGATACCTTTCTGCGAACCGTCTATGACAAAGTTCCCGCCGCTCCGCCCCATCATGTCCGCGGCGCGGATCGCATCAGTATCCATGAAGACACCGACGGTGATGGCACGTACGAGAAACACTCAGTCTTCGTTGATGGACTCAACATCGCATCCTCCTTCGCCATCGGTCGGGGCGGAGTCTTCGTGACCAATCCCCCTTACCTGCTGTTCTACCCGGACCGCAATCAGGACGATGTCCCCGATGGCGACCCGGAAGTCCTGCTCGAAGGCTTTGGACTGGAAGACTCACACTCCGTCGTCAACAGCCTGCGATTCGGCCCGGACGGCTGGCTCTACGGAGGCCAGGGCAGCACAGTCACCGGCATCGTGCGACGTCCCGGCAGCAAAGACGAACCAGTCCGATCACTCGGCCAGATCATCTGGCGCTACCACCCGGAATCCCGCATCTACGAAGTCTTTGCCGAAGGTGGCGGCAATACGTTCGGCTGCGAAATGGATGCTCACGGTGAGATCTTCTCAGGCCACAACGGCGGCGATACCCGCGGCTTCCATTATGTGCAGGGAGGCTACTATCGCAAGGGATTCGGCAAGCACGGCCCGCTGTCCAATCCGTGGGCCTTCGGATTCTTCGAACACATGCGGCACCCGGCTGTGGCTCGCTTCACTCACAACTTTGTGATCTACGAAGAACAGCTGCTGCCCGATCGCTTTCAGGGACGTCTTTTCGGAGTGGAACCGCTGCAGGGCCAGGTGGTGCTCAGCGAATTTCGCCCGCTGCAGTCCTCCTTCCAGACCGAGGACGTGGAACGAGTCCTGAAGACTGATGATCCGTGGTTTCGCCCAGTCGACATCAAGACCGGTCCCGATGGTGATATCTACGTAGCCGATCTGTACGAGCAGCGAATCGACCACAGCAGCCACTACGCCGGGCGAATTCACCGCAGCAGTGGTCGAGTCTATCGGCTGACGGACCCGCAGCGAAAACACGCCAGCCCGGGCCCCGCCGGACTCGGATATCACACACTCCCCGCTCAGCAGCTGGTGGAACTGCTGGATCACCCCTCCAAATGGCATCGCCAGACCGCCGTGCGACTGCTGGGCGATCGCCGTGATGCCACTCTGATACCCCTGCTGCGCAACCAGTTGCTGACCCTGACCGGTCAGGGGGCGCTCGAACGATTGTGGGCCCTGAACGCCGTCGGCGGATTCTCGGAACAGACTGCAATCGAGCTGCTCCGGCATCCGGACGAATGGGTCCGAGCGTGGACGGTCAGGTTGCTGTGTGACCCGCAGTCCGTTTCACCGACCGCCGGTTCCGCACTCGCTGCTGCCGCGAACAGCGAACCATATATCGTCGTCCGCAAACAACTGGCCAGTTCCGCGCGTCGACTGCCTCCGGCAGCAGCCCTGCCCATCCTGCACGCACTGCTGCAGCGCGACGAAGATGCCACTGACATCCACCAGCCACTGCTGCTGTGGTGGGCACTCGAAGCACAGGTCGGACGAACCGACGCCAAAACTCTGCTGACGACCCTGCTGCCCGCGCCGGCAGACTGGAAACGACCGCTTGCCGATCAGCACCTCGTGGAACGGCTGATGAAACGTTACGCCCTCGCCGGGTCTCCGATCGACCTGCAGCACGCAGCCACGCTGCTGCGGGCGGCTCCCGACAAGGCCTCCGGCGAAAAACTGCTGCGAGGCTTCGAAGAGGCGTTTCAGGGACGCAGCCTCGCCGGGATTCCTCAGGAATTGGCCGATGCGCTGGCAGCCAGCGGTGGTGGCTCGCTGGCACTGCGTTTTCGACAGGGCCAGTCGGCAGCCCTCGAACAGGCTGTGCAGCTGATTGCTGATCCTCAGACACCGACCAGCACGCGAATCCCGCTCATCGAAATCGCCGGGCAACTGCACAGACCGGAATTGCAGGTCACTCTGCAGCAGGCCCTGCAGGACACGTCACAGCAGGTACAGGCCGCCGCCCTCGCAGCACTGATGAGCTACAGTGATCCCGCAATTGCCGAGCTTGTTCTTGAGCGTTTCCCGACGTTTCAGGGCGAAGCCGGACTGGCAGCAGAATCCCTGCTGGCCAGCCGCAGCGCCTGGTCACGAGCCTTGCTCGCGGCCGTCGACAGTGGCCGCATCAGCTCAGAACTGATCACCACAGCGGCCGTTCGCCGCATGGCCATGCAGAATGACCCGCAGCTGCAGCAAAACCTGGAGAAACACTGGCCTGAAGCCGGAGGCATCTCGGCAGCCGATGTTCAGCAGGAAACGGCTCGAGTTCAGGCGGCACTGGCAGCCGGCAGCGGCAATCCCAAAGTGGGCAAGCAGCTGTTCATGCAGAACTGCGGACGCTGTCACCTGCTGTGGGAAGAAGGCGGCAAAGTCGGCCCCGACCTCACACCCTTCGCCCGCGACAATCTCGAACGGATGCTCTCCACCATTATCAATCCCAGCCTTGAAATTCGCGAAGGCTTTGAAAACTACGTCGCAACAGCGGCTGACGGTCGAGTCCTCAATGGGTTCCTCGTACAGCAGGATTCACAGGTCGTCATCCTCCGCGGAGTGGATGGGCAAAACGTGATTCTGCGACGTGACGAAACCGAAGAACTCAAAGTCCTGCCGCAGTCCGTAATGCCCGAAGGCACTCTGAAGACACTCGCCGATCAGCAACTGCGAGACCTGTTTGCCTACCTGCGCTCCACGCAGCCGGTCAACTACTGAGCCCTGACAATGGCCCGAGGGCGGTCGGTCCTTGCGAACCGCCGCCCTCGTCAGTCACCAGCACCTGCCTGCGTGATCAGTTCCCCGCACGGATTGCGATCTTCTTCGCACCCGCTTCGGCGGTCTTCTGCAGCGTCAGAGTCAGCACGCCATGCTGCAGCCGGGCATCGATCGAATTCACATCGACACCTTCCCGCAGACGCAGAGTCCTGCGGAACTTGCCGGCCGAACGATCATTGAACACGATGCGGGCGTTTTCAGGAGCATTCAGCTGGCGTTCACCTTCGATCACCAGCAAACCATCCTGAACCGTAATGTTCACATCACCCTCCGACAGACCCGGCACATCCACCGAAACCGTCCACCGATCCTCAGACTCCACCACCGACAAACCCGCGTACGTCGGCTCGGAATCCATCCCCAAATGACGTTCCACGTCACGACGCAGAGCCACAAAGGGACCGTTGGCGGGGTTGAGCAAAGAATTCCACTGCATGACAAAACCTCCTGAAAGCACAACCGCAGGGATCGTCAGGAGCCCCCGTGTTGGTGGCTGACCGTCCTGAGCGATCTTGTTGCCAGTACTAAATGCAACCCCTGTGCCAGGCCGCCATGAACACCCGTCACTTCGCACATAACTCGTTTCCCTCAAAGACTTTCCAGCCCATCAAAAAAATTCCCGTCCATCTCCCAGGACCTGCAGCCGCCATTTTGACACCAAAAGACACACGCAAGAAAACACCACAGAACGCCATTTTGACACCACACAGCCATGTCGGCAGTTGTCACGAGCTATGACTGCCAGAGGACTTGTCTGGAACTAAAAGCGATAAAACGAGAAAGAGTGCATGGACAGCGGGCCGTGGTCCGATACCATGCCTCACGCTCGTCAGGGGAAGCACCCTGGCGACTGAACACCCGACAGTTGCGGCGATCCGGTATCAGACCGGTGAAGCGGCGTCTCATTGACGCGGGGTGGAGCAGCCTGG